>NZ_QEZJ01000002.1:0-387 GCF_003992965.1 Xanthomonas sp. BRIP62409
GTCAACCGGAAGGCGGGACCAACGTGGGGCCCGCGAGTATTTCCGAGCGAACCCTGCGCGAAGTCTTCTTCCCACCATTTGCAGCCGCCATTCATTCAGCCCACGCGCTGAATGTCATGCCCTCCTACAACGAAATTGATGGTATTCCCTCGCACGGCAACTATTGGTTGCTGCACGACATCCTGCGCGGCGAAATGGGCTTTACCGGCGCGGTCGTCAGCGACTACGAAGGAATCGAGCAACTCGTAACGCTGCACCACGTTGAGCCGGATTGGGTACACGCTGCCGCGCGCGCCCTGCACGCGGGGGTCGATTCCGACCTGCCGGATGGTGCCGCCTACGCAAAGTTGCCGGAGGCCCTGGCGCAAGGACTCGTCACGCAGGAGC
>NZ_QEZJ01000017.1:0-435436 GCF_003992965.1 Xanthomonas sp. BRIP62409
TCCCCAATCCCCAATCCCGACCCTTCAATCCTGCTCACGATGAAACGTCGCCACCTCCGGCCAGCCCTGCTCGCGCGCATGCCGCGCCATGCGTTCGGCCAGATACACCGAGCGGTGCTTGCCGCCGGTGCAGCCGAAGGCGATGGTCACGTAGCTGCGGGTGTCGTTGCGCAGCCGTGGCAGCCAGGTGTCGAGCAGGTCCACGATCTGAGCGCTGTAGCGCACCACGTCCGGTTCCTTGTCCAGATACTCGCGTACGCCGGCATCGCGGCCGGTCAGCGGGCGCAGTTCCGGGTCCCAATGCGGATTGGGCAGGACGCGCGCATCGAACACGAAGTCGGCCTCGGCCGGCACGCCGCGTTTGTAGGCGAACGATTCGAACAGCAGCGACAGCCGGTCGCTGCTGCCGAGCGCGAACTCGGTGACCACGCGGCGACGCAGCTGGTGCACGTTGAGCGCGCTGGTGTCGATGATGGCATCGGCCTGCGTGCGCAGCGGTTCGGTCAACTGCCGCTCGCGGGTGATCGCTTCCGGCAAGGCCAGGCCGAGATGGCTCAGCGGGTGGCGGCGGCGGGTATCGGCGTAGCGCTTGATCAGCGCCTCGTCGCCGGCCTCGAAAAACAGCAGCCGCGCCTCGATGCCGTATTCCTGCGCGGCCTGGCGCCATTGCGCCAGCTGGGTCAGGTCGCTGCGGCTGCGTACATCGATGCCCACCGCCAGGCGCTGGTCGCCGAGCGGATTGCCGCGCAGGCGGCTGCGCACGAAATCCGGCAGCAGCTCCACCGGCAGGTTGTCCGAACAGTAGTAGTCCAGATCCTCGAAGGTCTTCAACGCGACCGATTTGCCCGAGCCGGACAGCCCGCTCACGATCATCAACGTGGAGGGCGCGGTACTCATGGCGTGCGTCGCTCCAGCAGGTTGCTGTGGCGGGCGATGAACATCGCCGCCGGGTCGATGCCCTTGGTGCGCAGGATATGCAGGCGCGTGGCCGCTTCGGTCAGCACCGCCAGATTGCGCCCGGGCATCACCGGCAGGGTGATCAGCGGCACGTCCAGATCCAGCACGTGCCGGCTGCCGGAATCGCCGGTCAGGCGTTCGTAGCCGGACGGGGTGGGCTCGGTCATCGGGCGGGTCAGGTGCACGATCAGGCGCAGGTACTTGTTCTTCTTCACCGCGGTGTCGCCGAACATGTCGCGCACGTTCAATACGCCCAGGCCGCGCACTTCCAGCAGGTCCTGCAGCAGTTCCGGGCAGGTGCCGTCGAGCACGTCGGGGGCGATCTGGGTGAACTCGGGCGCGTCGTCGGCCACCAGCCGGTGACCGCGGCTGAGCAGTTCCAGCGCCAGCTCGCTCTTGCCCGAGCCCGCCTCGCCGGTGATCAGCACGCCGATCGAATAGATCTCCATGAACACGCCATGCAGCGTGACCCGCGGCGCCAGCGTGCGCGCCAGGTGGTAGGAGAGGTGATTGAGCAACTCGTGGCCGCGCTTGGGCGAGATCCACAGCGGCGTGTTGGATTCGTCGGCGGCCGCGCGCAGGTCTTCCGGGCAGGACTGGTTCTTGCTGATCGCCAGCGCCAGCGGCTGCACCTGGATGATTTTCTCGATGGTTTCCCAGCGTTGCCGCGCATCCAGCGAGTCCAGCCAGGCCAGCTCTTCGGTGCCCAGGATCTGCACCTTGTTGGGATAGATCACATTGAGATAGCCGGCCAGTGACGGGCGGCGTGCGTTGTTGCTGCCGGCCTCGATCTCGCGGTGCTCGCCTTTCTGGCCCGCCACCCAGCGCAGCGCCAGCTTGTCGCGTTGCTGGTCGAACAGTTCGCGTGCGGTGATGCTGGTATTCATGCGGCGCTGGCCTGTGGTGGCGGTGCGTCGGTGAGCAGCGCCATCAAGGCGTCGGCGTTGGGGGCGGCACGCAACTGCTGACGAAACTCCGCATCGGAAAACCGTTCGGCCAGCTCCGACAGCAGCATCAGGTGCTGGTGGGTGTAGTGCGCAGGCACCGCCATCGCGAAGATCAGGTCCACCGGCTCATCGCTACCAAAGGCCACCGGCGTATCCAGCCGCAGCAGTGCGCCCCGTGGCTCGGTGAGATTGGGGCAGCGCCCATGCGGGATGGCGATGCCGTGGCCGATGGCAGTGCTGCCCAGGGCCTCGCGCTCGCACAGGTTGGCGTAGAGCTCGTCGGCGCCGGCCTGACGGCAGGACAGCAGGTCGGCGGCGGTATGCAGGACGGTGTCGCGATCGGCGGCCGGCGACACCACGGTGCGCACGGCCGCCATCAGATCGGTTAAAGGCATGAGGGCATCAAGCGGGAAGCGTCATGCGGGATTGTCGCGCACCTCGCGGGCATGGTGGTTACATTTCTTTTCCTTGTGCTTGAGCACCAGGCGGTCGAGCTTGTCGACCAGCAGGTCGATGGCCGCGTACATGGTGGAGCCGCTGGCATCTGCGTGCAGGGTACGACCGGGAAGGTTGACGGTGGCGACCACGTGATGGTCTGGCTTGCGAACGGCCAGCTGGGTCCGGACTTCACAGTGCTGGTCGAAATGGCGCTGCAGTCGCTGCAGCTTGCTTGCCACGTACTCCCGCAGCGCGGGGGTCACTTCAAGCTGGTGGCCATACGTCTCGATACGCATCGGATACCTCCATTGGTCGGGTGGGCCAATGAACCGTTCCGGTGATCCGACGAACCCGGCGCAGGCCGGCGTTGCGGTGGGTGCAACGTCAGGCGATACGGACGCGTTCGTGGGAGGCGGAAATGTTCATGGCCTCACGATACTTCGCAACGGTGCGCCGCGCCACTGGTACGCCGGAGGTTTTCAGCAGGTCGGCCAACTTGGCGTCCGACAGCGGCTTGCGTGGGTTTTCCGCCTCGATCAGGCGCCGGATCATGGCCTGGATCGCGGTGCTGGAGGCCTCGCCGCCGCTGTCGGTGTCGATGCCGGAGGCGAAGAACGAGCGCAGCGCGATGGTCCCGCGCGGGGTGCGCACGTACTTGCGGGCGATCGCGCGGGAAATGGTGGATTCGTGCAGGCCGAGCTCGCCGGCGATCTCGCGCAGGGTCAATGGGCGCAAGGCCTGCGCGCCGAATTCCAGGAACCCGGCCTGGTGCTGCAGCAGGCAGCGCACCACCCGCAGCAGGGTCTCGCCGCGCGCTTCCAGGCTCTTGAGCAGCCAGCGCGCCTCCTGCAGCTGGCCGCGCAGATAGCCGGCGTCGGATTCGCCGCAGCTGCGGATCAGGTTCTCGTAGCCGCGGTGGATGGTGACCTTGGGCTGGGCGCGACCGGCCAGCGAGGCCCGCCACACGCCACGCTGGCGCCAGATCACGCAGTCCGGCACCACATAGGTGTCCTGCGACAGGTCGCCGATCTGCTTGCCCGGGCGCGGGTCCAGCGAGCGCACCAGCTGGACCGCCTGGTCGACATCGGCGGTGGAGCGCTTGAGTTCGTGCGCCAGACCGGCCACGCCGCTGCGCGGCAGGCGCTCCAGCGGGCCGGCGACGATCTGCAGCGCCAGCTCGCGCCCCGGGGTGGCCGGGTCGAGCACGGCCAGCTGCAGTGCCAGGCATTCGCCCAGGGTACGCGCACCCACGCCGACCGGGTCGAAGCGCTGGATCTGGTGCAGCACGGTGAGCACGTCGGCCTCGTCCACTGCCGCGCCCAGCGCCAGCGTTTCCAGGATGGCCGACAGCGGTTCGCGCAGGTAGCCGTCTTCGTCCAGCGCATCGATCAGCATCGCGCCGATCTGACGGTCGCGCGGCGACAGCGGCGACAGGTGCAGCTGCCACAGCAGGTGGTCGGCCAGCGTTTCGGCTTCTGCCAAGCGCTCGGCGGCATCGCCGGACTCGTCATCGTCGAAGCTGCCGCCGCTGCCCGAACCTGTCCACTGCAGCTCGTCCTGCGACCAGTCGTCGTCGCGCTCGGCCGGCGTCGGTTCTTCGCGCGGGGTGTCGTCGGTGGAGGCGGCCGACGATGCTTCCACCGGAAGCGCGTTGGCCGCATGCGCGGCTTCGTCGGCCCATTCCAGCAGCGGATTGGTCTCCACCGCTTCGGCGATTTCCAGTTCCAGCTCGGTGGTGGACATCTGCAATAGCTTGATCGCCTGACGCAACTGCGGCGTCATGACCAGCTGCTGTCCTAGCGATGTCTGGAGCCGGGCTTTCATGCGGGCACTGACTGGGAAAATCGATGGCGCGGCGACGCGCTCAAAGGCGGAAAGTTTCCCCCAGATACACGCGACGGACGTCGGGATTGGCTAGCAGCGCATCTGGTGCCCCCTGCGCCAGTACGCCCCCCTCGGCGAGAATATACGCGCGATCGCAGATTCCCAAGGTTTCGCGCACGTTGTGATCGGTGATCAGCACGCCGATGCCGCGTTCCTTGAGGTGGATGATGATGCGCTGGATCTCGCCGACCGAAATCGGATCGACGCCGGCGAAGGGTTCGTCGAGCAGCATCATGCGCGGCTTGGCCGCCAGCGCGCGCGCGATCTCGCACCGCCGCCGCTCGCCGCCGGACAGGCTGGCGCCCAGCTGGTCGGCCACGTGGGTGATCTGCAATTCTTCCAGCAGCGAGACCAGTTCCTTCTCGCGGCCGGCGCCATCCAGCTCTTCGCGCAGTTCCAGCACCAGGCGGATGTTGTCGGCCACGGTGAGCTTGCGGAAGATCGAGGGCTCCTGCGGCAGATAGCCGACGCCAAGCTTGGCGCGGGCATACATCGGCTCGGCGGTGAGGTCGCGGCCGTCCAGCTCGATCCGCCCGGCATCGGCCTCGACCAGGCCCACGATCATGTAGAAGCAGGTGGTCTTGCCGGCGCCGTTGGGGCCGAGCAGGCCGACCACTTCGCCGGCCTCGAGTGTGAGGCCGAATTCCTTGACCACTTCGCGCTGCTTGTACTTCTTGCGCAGACCGGTGGCGACCAGCATTACTTCTTCCCCTGCGGCTTGGCGGCCGGCGTTGCGGTCGCCGGCGCCGCGGTCTTAGGCTGGATGATGGTGCGCACACGGCTGCCGTCGCCGCCGCTCTGCATGTTGCCGGTCTTGGTGTTGTAGACCATGCGCTGGCCGGCGTTGGTGCCCTTGGGCGAGTCGACCTTGTAGTTGCCGGTCAGCACGATGACTTCGTTGGCGACCTGGTACTCGATGTTGTCGGCCTGGCCGTTCATCATCGCGCCGTCGTCCATCTGCTGCTTGAGCGTGGCCTGCTTGCCGGTCAGCACGACGCGGTCGGTCTGACCATTCTTCTGGAAGATGTCGGCGGTGTCGGCGTGGATTTCCAGCGTGCCCTGGGTGATCACCACATTGCCGCTGAAGCGGCACTTGCCGCTGTCGTCGAGCATGTTGCAGTCGTTGGCATTGGAGTCGATCGCCATCGGCTGATTGCGGTCGCTGGTCTTGGCCATCGCAAGGGCAGGCAGCAGCAGCGCGGCAAACGCCAGCTTAGCGGGCAGCATTCGGTTCATAACGGGTCTTGACCTGGGAAAGGAGCTTGTACTGGCGTGATTTGAGATCGGCCTCGAAGCCGACCCCGCTCTGCATGATACCCGGCCGGCTCATGCTCACCGGGGCAGCGGTCTTGGCGAGATTCTGCTGCGGGAACACGTCCAGGCTCTGGGTACGGAACGTGGTCGGCGGGGTCGCGCCGCCGGTGGGGCTGTCGCCCTCGACATCGCCGCGCAGGCGCAACTCGTCGCCCTTGGGGCTGATCCAGCCGGTCTTGGAGCGCAGCGTCCACGGTTGATTGGTGTTGTCGGGCAACAGGAACACCGGGGTGGTGACCTCGGAGGTGCGATCGGCGCGGTTGCGATGCATCTCCGGCGCGCGCAGCGTCATCGATTCCTTACCGGTTTCCTTGTCCAGCGCAATCAGTTCGAAATCGCGCAGCACGTAATCGGCGCGCGAATCGTCCACCGCCGCCGCAACCGGGCGCGCGCGCTGCTGCCAGGCCGACCAGCCGGAGACCACCGCAGCGGCCAACAACACCACGCCCAGGGTGGTGCGCCAGTTCCAGCTCATGCGGAAAACCTTTCGATGATGCCCTCGATCTGGCCTTGCGCGGCCAGCACGACGTCGCAGACCTCGCGCGCGGCACCTTCGCCGCCACGTGCCCGGGTATGCCACTGCACGCGCTCGGCGATCCACGGGTGCGCGTTGGCGGGTGCGACCGGCAGGCCGACCGCCAGCAGGGCCGGCAGGTCGGGCAGGTCGTCGCCCATGAACAGCACCTGGTCCAGCGACAGGCCGTGCTCCTGGCACAAGGCCAGCACGGCCAGGCGCTTGTTCTTGACCCCGATCTGCACGTGCAGGCCCAGATCCTGGCCGCGCTTTTCCGCCGACAGGCTGGCGCGCGCAGTGATCAGCGCGACATGGATGCCGGCATGGTCGAGCTGCTTGAGCCCCTGGCCGTCGAGCACGTTGAAGGACTTGCTCTCGTTGCCGGCATGGTCGTAGTACAGGCGGCCATCGGTCAGGGTGCCGTCGACGTCGAAACAGGCCAGGCGGATACGCGCGGCGCGGTCGGTGATGTCGGCGGGCAGGTGCTGCAAAGGGGAATAGGGCATCGGCACGGATCGGTGAGGACGGGGTTCCAACGGTAGAAAACTGAACCTGTTAAACCACTTTGGCGCGCAACAGGTCGTGAATGTTCAATGCGCCGACCGCGCGCTGCTGCGCATCGACCACGATCAAGCCGTTGATCTTGTAATCCTCCATCAGCCGCGCGGCTTCGGCGGCCAGCTGGTCGGCGCCGATGGTGCGGGGATTGCGCGTCATCACCTGCGCAATGCCGGCGCTGCGCACGTCGATGTCGCTGTCCAGCGCGCGGCGCAGGTCGCCGTCGGTAAACAGGCCGATCAGGCGGTCCTGGCCATCGACCACCGCGGTCATGCCCAGGCGCTTGCGGCTCATTTCCATCAACGCCTCGCTCAGGCTCGCGTCCTCGCGCACGCGCGGCAGGTCATCACCGGCGTGCATCACGTCGGTGATGTGCAGCAGCAGGCGCCGGCCCAGGCTGCCGGCCGGATGCGAGCGCGCGAAGTCGTCGGCGGTGAAGCCGCGTGCGTCCAGCAGCGCCACCGCCAGCGCGTCACCCATCGCCAGCGAGGCGGTGGTGCTGGAAGTGGGCGCCAGATGCAGCGGGCAGGCTTCGGCGGACACGCTCACATCCAGGTGCACGTCGGCGGCCTGGGCCAGCGACGAGCTCGGGCGCCCGGTCATGGCAATGATCGGGTTGCCCTGGCGCTTGAGCACCGGCAACAGCATGCGCACCTCGTCCGATTCGCCCGAATAGGACAGCGCCAGCACGATGTCGGCCTCGGTGATCATGCCCAGGTCGCCGTGCCCGGCCTCGCCCGGATGGACAAAGAACGCCGGCGTGCCGGTGGAGGCCAGGGTGGCGGCGATCTTGCGCGCGATATGCCCGGACTTGCCCATGCCGGTGGCCACCACGCGCCCGCGCGAGGCCAGCACCAGCCGGCAGGCCGCGGCGAAGTCGCTGCCGATCCGCGCGCCCACGCCGGCCAGTGCCTCGCGCTCGATCTCCAGCACGCGCTGGCCGCTGGCGACCAGGCTGGCGTCGCTGACGGTGGCGGAGGGCAGGTGCGAGACGGCCATGCGGGACTCGGGTGAAGAGTAGAATGTGCGCTCATTTTATGAGGAAACGCCCTGTGGACGCCGAAACCATCCGTAAACTCATCGAATCCGGCTTGCCCGAAGCCCGCGTCGAGGTGCACGGCGACGACGGCGTGCACTTCGAGGCGACCGTGATCAGCCCCGCATTCGCCGGCAAGGCGCCATTGGCGCGCCATCGCATGGTCTACGCGACCCTGGGCGAGCTGATGGGCGGAGCGATCCACGCGCTGCAGCTCAAGACGCTGACCCCCGACGAAGGCTGAGCGTCAGTCGATCCTGGCCGATCGGGCTGCGCCCCCGCCCCGACTGCCAAGTGCCGGCCGACTCCTGGCGACCCCTTACATTTCCCCCGACGTCCCTTTTCGGATTCCCCAAGCTCCCATGGCAAAAATCGTAGTGACCGGCGGCCAAGCGCTGCATGGTGAAGTCAATATTTCCGGCGCCAAGAACGCGGTGCTGCCGATCCTGTGCGCGACCCTGCTGGCCGATGCGCCGGTGGAGATCAGCAACGTGCCGCACCTGCACGACGTGATCACCACGGTGAAGCTGCTCAGCGAGCTGGGCGCCGAGGTGACCATCGACGAAGGCACGCTGGCCAAGGGGCGCTCGATCCTGGTCGACCCGCGCTCGGTCACCCACCAGGTCGCGCCCTATGAGCTGGTCAAGACCATGCGCGCCTCGATCCTGGTGCTGGGCCCGCTGCTGGCGCGCTACGGCACCGCCGAAGTGTCGCTGCCCGGCGGCTGCGCGATCGGCTCACGCCCGGTCGACCAGCACATCAAGGGCCTGCAGGCGCTGGGTGCGGAGATCAGCGTGGAAAACGGCTACATCAAGGCCACCAGCAATGGGCGCCTGAAGGGTGGCCGCTACGTGTTCGACATGGTCAGCGTCACCGGCACCGAGAACGTGCTGATGGCGGCCGTGCTGGCCGACGGCACCACCGTGCTGGAAAACGCGGCGATGGAGCCGGAAGTCACCGACCTGGCCGACTGCCTGATCGCGCTCGGTGCGCAGATCGAGGGCGCCGGCACGCCGCGCATCGTGGTGCAGGGCGTCGAGCGCCTGGGCGGCGGGCACCATGCGGTGCTGCCGGATCGTATCGAGACCGGCACCTTCCTGGTCGCCGCGGCGATGACCGGCGGCAGCGTCACCGTGCGGCGTGCCCGTCCGGACACCCTGGACGCGGTGCTGGACAAGCTCACCGAAGCCGGCGCGGCCATCACCACCACCGCCGACAGCATCACGCTGGACATGCACGGCAAGCGCCCGCGCGCGGTCAACCTGACCACCGCGCCGTACCCGGCGTTTCCCACCGACATGCAGGCGCAATTCATGGCGCTCAACTGCGTGGCCGATGGCGTGGGCGTGATCAACGAAACCATCTTCGAAAACCGCTTCATGCACGTCAACGAGCTGCTGCGCCTGGGCGCGGACATCCAGGTCGAAGGCCACACCGCGATCGTGCGCGGTGCCGAGCACCTCAGCGGCGCGCCGGTGATGGCGACCGACCTGCGCGCCTCGGCGTCGTTGATCCTGGCCGGCCTGGTGGCCGACGGCGACACCAGCATCGACCGCATCTACCACCTGGACCGTGGCTACGAAAACATCGAGGAGAAGCTGGGGGCGCTGGGCGCGACCATCCGGCGCAGCGCATGATCCTGCGCGGGCGGTTCACCACCCGGCGCAAGATCCTGCTCGGCGTGATCGTGCTGATCCTGGCGTGGCTGGCCTACGCCTGGTCGGTCGGCATGGCGATCACCCAGGGCGTCGAGTTCAAGGACATGGACTGGAACAATGACGGTACTGCCAGCCGCGACGAGATCGCGCAGTCGTTCTATGCGGTGGCGGTGAAGAAGACCGTCGAAGGCAAGCGCCATTGCGACCTGTTCTACTGGCGCAAGAATGACCAGCAGATTCGCGTGGACTGCCGCACGGTGTTCAGCACCGGCGACGACAAGGCTGCGGCAAAGCCCTGAGGGGTGAGCGTGTCTCTGCCTGCTGCGGAGATTCCGCACCGCGCCTGATCGAAATGAAGAGCCCGGCTGGCAGCCGGGCTTTTTATTGCAGTCGGAGGGCAGCTGCCGAGCAGCTCCCACGACCTAGTAGGAGCGTGCCTGCGCGCGACGGCGCACGACCGATAACGCCCCGTCGCGCGCGGGCACGCTCCTACCAGGCGCGCCTGGCGCTCAGCGCAACGCCTTGATGGTCAGGTCCAGCGCGTCCTGGCCCTTTTCCTTCTGCAGCAGGCGCGCCGGCACCGGTAGGTCCTTGACTACCCAGGCAATCAATTCCTTGTCACCGTCCACGCGCGACACCTTGGTCGCCTGCTCCTGCTTGCCGTTGACGGTGATGGTTTCCTTGCCGACCACCTTGTAGCTCATCGGCTTGATGCGGCCTTCGTCGACCATGCGGTAGTTCAGCGGCTTGCCAGCGGCCAGGTCGCGGGTGATCGCCAGGTTGATCAGCAGGGCATCCATGTCGCCGGGCTGCAACTTCACCGGGCCCCGGCGGTCCGGCTTGATGTCGCCACCCCAGGTGGCCTGGCTGGTCTTCCAGTCGTAGTTGGCCGTGACGTTGCGGCGCTTGACCATCATCGACGAGGTGTCGTTGCTGCTGACCGGGCGCAGCTGGCCGTTGCTCTCTTCGAACACCGTGCTCTGGGTCAGGTTGGCCAGCTGGTTCTGGATGGTGAGCGTGTAGCGCCACTGGTTGGCGCCGGCGGCGGCCAGGGTCATGGTGCCGTTGGCCTGCATGCCCATGTAGTTGGCCGAATAATCGGCCTGGAACGGCTGCATGGCGAACGCGGGCAGGCTGGCTACGGCCAGTGCGGCAGCGGCGATCAGCGAACAGGTGCGGGAAACGGTGTGCATGGGTCAGGCTCCTTGATATTCGACCAGGCGTAGATCGACCTGATCCTCACCTTTGTCACGTTGCAGGATGCGCACCGGCGTGGGAACCCCGTTGGCGATCCAGAGGATGGTTTCGTTGTCGCCGCTGTTGACGCGGTACACGCGCAACGCGTCGTAGCTCAGGTCGCCGACCTGCACCACCTCGGTGGCATCGGCGACCTTGTAGTCGTATTTGCGCACCCGGCCGACATCCACGTAGCGATAGCTCAGGCTGCGTCCGGGTTGCGCGTCGCGCATCAGCGACAGGTTCAGCGACAGCGCGCTCTGGTCGCCGCGCTGCAGCGGAATCGGCTGCTGGCGCTCCTTCTTCAGATCGCCGTCCCACTGCGCGCTGGCGGTCTGCCAGTTGTACACGCCGGTGACCTTCTTGCCGAAGAACATCGCCTTGCGCACGGTGCTCTGGCTCAATGGCACATAGGTGTCGCCATCGACGCGAAACACCGTGCTCTGTTCCAGGTTCAGACCGAGAATGCTGGCAAAGCCCTTGCGACCGCGTACCGACATGTCGATGCGCCACTGGCTGCCTTCGCCGTTGCTGACCTGCATGGTGGCATCGCCAGCTTCCTTGCCGCGGTAGAACGCCTGGTACGTGGCCACGAAGGGCTGCAGTGGCGGCGGCGTCCAGCTGCTGGCAGGCAGGGCGGCTGCAGATGCAGGCGCCGTCGGCGGCGCCGCGACCGGAGCGGCGGCAGCTGGCGCAGGCACGGCAGCGGCCTGTTGCGCACGGCCGGCACCGGCCGGAACAAGCAGGACGGCGGTCAACAGCGCGGTGGCGATCGGGAGGGGTTTCATGCGCTGAGAGCGAGGCACGGGGCCGCCAGGATGTCCGAGACAGGATGAGGAGGGCGTATCCGCATTCAGCCGAGTGCGGTGTCAGCGGACTCTAGTCGCAATGGCGTAAACAGGCACTGACCGTCGATGTGGACGCCATCGCCACGTACGTCCACGCGCCCGCTGGCAAGCAGGTCCAGCGTGGCCAGCAGCAGCGGGTGTTCGCGCGCCAGCACGCGCGCGGCCAGCTGTTCGGCGCTGTCGTCGGGCAGTACCGGCACGCGCGCCTGCGCGATCACCGTGCCGGCATCCAGTTCCGGCACCACCAGATGCACGCTGGCGCCATGTTCGGCGTCGCCGGCTTCCAGTGCGCGGGCGTGGGTGTGCAGGCCGCGGTACTTGGGCAGCAGCGAGGGGTGGATATTGAGCATGCGCCCGGCAAAGCGACGCACCAGCGGCTCACCGAGGATGCGCATGTAGCCGGCGCAGATCACCCAGTCCGGCCGCGCGGCGGCGATCGCATCGCCCAGCGTGGCGTCGAAGGCGGCACGGTCGGCGAAGTCGCGCGGGCTGGCGCTCCAGCGCAGTGCCTCATCGACCTTGTGCAGGGCCGGCGCCTGTGGGCGATCGGAAAACACGCCCACGACCTCGGCCGGCAGCCGGCCGCTGGCGATGGCATCGAGGATGGCCTGCAGGTTGCTGCCGCGGCCGGAGGCCAGCACGGCCAGGCGCAGGCTCATGCGGTGGGATTCACTGATGTCATGGGGCAGTGCGCGTCACGCTGCAGTGGCGGTGGGAGCGAACAAGGCCTTGACCTGCGGGCGCAGCAGCACCACCAGCGTAAACACGCCGACGACGGTGCCGAACGGCATGAAGGAGCAGGAAATGCCGGCCACGATCAGGCACAGCAGGTGCCGTCTGCGCTGGGCAATGCAGCGGCCGGCATAGGCCATGAACGCTGCCAGCGTCAGGCCGCAGACAATGAACACACCTGCGAACACCACGAAGAACCAGCCGAACAACCGCGGATCCATCGGTGGTGCATCCGTGCTGGCCTGTGTCATGGGCAGGTGCCCGGTGACGATCGCAATGCCCATGAACAGGTGGATCAACGGGAAAAGCGAAAACAGCGCGGTGATGGCGGCCAGCACATAGTGAAAGAGCGACAGCAGTTTCATGTGCTGGAGATCGTCAGCGCTGGCCGGTGCCGGCAGTGGGGCAGCGTCCATGCAGGTCTCCTCGGTCAACCGATCCGCACGCGCTCATCGCCCTGCGCCGGCACCACCTGGCCGATGCGCCAGTGCGCCAGCGACTGTGCCTCCAGTGCCTGTTCCAGCGCGGCGGCCTGCTCGGGTGCGGCGACCAGCACGAAGCCGATGCCGCAGTTGAAGGTGCGCCACATTTCCGCATCGGCCACCGCGCCTTCGCGCTGCAGCCAGGCGAACACCGGCGGCAGCGTCCAGGCGGTGGCGTCGATGTCCAGGCCCAGGCCGTCGGGGATCACCCGGATGATGTTTTCGGTCAGCCCGCCGCCGGTGATGTGGGCCATGGCGTGGATGCTGTCGCCATGCGAATTGAGCAGCGCCAGGATCGGCTTGACGTACAGCGCGGTCGGCGCCATCAGCGCGTCGATCAGCTTGACGCCGTCGTCCAGCACCAGCTCGGCCGGGGCGCCGGCACGCTCGTAGATCCTGCGGATCAGCGAGTAGCCATTGGAATGCGGGCCGGACGAGGCGATGCCGATCAGCACGTCGCCGGCGCGCACCTGTGCGCCGTCCAGCAGCTGCGATTTTTCCACCGCCCCGACGGTGAAGCCGGCCAGGTCGTACTCGCCCGGCGGATACATGTCGGGCATTTCGGCGGTTTCGCCGCCGATCAGGGCGCAGCCGGACAGCTCGCAGCCGCGCGCGATGCCGCCGACCACGGCCGCGGCGGTGTCCACGTCCAGCTTGCCGGTGGCGAAATAATCCAGGAAGAACAAGGGTTCGGCGCCCTGCACCAGCACGTCGTTGACGCACATGCCGACCAGGTCGATGCCGATGGTGTCGTGCCGGCCCAGCTGCTGGGCCAGCTTGAGCTTGGTGCCGACGCCGTCGGTGCCGGACACCAGCACCGGCTCCCGGTACTTGCCGGACAGGTCGAACAAGGCGCCAAACCCGCCCAGGCCACCCATCACCTCCGGCCGGAAGCTGCGCTTGACCAGCGGCTTGATGCGTTCGACCAACGCATTGCCGGCGTCGATGTCGACACCTGCCTCACGGTAGGTCATGGGCGAGGGATTGGAAGGCGTTGGGCTGGTCACGGGCGGGGAGGGCTCGGCTGTAAAGGCGGCGATTTTAGCAGCCACGTTGGCGCTGGCGTCCCATTCGGGCAACAATTCACCCGTATACGCTTACGTCATGGAACCGTCGATGCGCCGCAGTCTCGCTTTCTTTCTCGCCCTCGTGGTCGCCATGCCCCTCGCGCCAGCCTTTGCGCAGGCCGATCTACGCACCGAAGGCGACGTCGCCAAGGCGCAAAGCGCCTATGAGGCCGAAGTGCCGGTCAACAGCCAGAGCGAGTCCGATCGCCCCGGCGCGCTGGCGCGCGCGCTCGGCGCGGTGCTGGGCAAGGTCTCCGGCGACCGCGGGGTGATGAGCCGCCCAGGCGTCTCGCAGGCACTGCGCGGTGCGCCGGGCTATGTCGAAAATTACGACTACCGTCAGGACCAGGGCACCTCGCGTACCGGTGCGCCGACCTTCCGCACCGTGCTGGTGGCGCGCTTCCGGCAGTCCGATGTGGATGGCCTGATCGCCGCACTGGGGCTGCCGGTGTGGCCGCTGCCGCGACCCAAGCCGGTGCTGTGGCTGGCCATCGACGACGGCAGCGGCCCGCGCCTGGTCGGCGTGGCGCAGGCCAATGCCGCGCGCAGCGTGCTGGACCGGGCGATCGAGCGCGGCTACCGGCTCGGCCTGCCCGGCGGTGCCGCCGCCGAGCAGGTGCTGGCCGGCGCGATCTGGCGCAAGGACACCGCCGCGGTGGCGCGCGCATCGGCCAAGTACAGCCCACCGATGCAGTTGATCGGCAAGCTCTACCGCAATGACGCCGGCTGGACCGCCGACTGGGTCTTCGTCGACAACGGCAACGTGTTGTCCAGCTGGACCAGCAGCGACGGCGATGCGCGTCGCGCGATGGCCGCCGGTGCCGATGGCGCGGCCGACGCCCTGGTCAAGCGCTACGCCAAGCGCGTGGATTCGGGTGTGCCCGGTGTCTACCGCGCGGTGATCACCGGGATCGGCAGCGCCGACGACTATCTGCGCGTCTCCGCCGCGCTGCAGGGCGTGTCGGTGGTGCGCAGCATCCGCCCGGTCAGCGCCAACGGCGACCGCATGGAAGTGGATCTGGAATTGCTCACGGGCATTTCCGGCCTCAACCGTATGCTCGGCGACAACAGCCCGTTGGTACCCGTTTCGGTGCCGACCGAGGGCCCGATCATTCTCGAAAACGAGCACGCCGAGTACCGCCTGAAATGACCTTGACTCCCGAAGCCGAAATCGCCCTGTTTCTGCGTCGCCTGAAATGGGTGGCGGTGACTGTCGGCGTGTTGTGGGTGGTCTCGCTGCTGTCGCCGATCCTGACGCCGTTCGTGCTGGCGTTGCTGCTGGCCTGGCTGGGCGATCCGCTGGTGGATCGCATCGAACGCGCCGGCCGCTCGCGCAACATCGCGGTGGTGTTGGTGTTCGTGCTGGCCCTGCTGCTGTTCGTGCTGGCGCTGATGATTCTGGTGCCGATGATCGAGCGCCAGATCATGACCCTGATCGACGCGCTGCCGCAGATGCGGACCTGGGCGATCAGTACCGCCATTCCGTGGCTGGAAGCCAAGACCGGCGTGGAACTGATGGGCTGGCTGGACCCGGAGCGCCTGATCGACTGGATCCGCAGTCACTGGGAACAGGCCGGCGGCGCCGCCAAGACCTTCTTCGGCTACGTGCAGCGTTCGGGCTTTGCGATGGTGACCTGGGTGATCAACCTGGCGTTGCTGCCGATCCTGGCGTTCTACTTCCTGCGCGACTGGGATCGCCTGGTCGAGCGGGTGGCCGCGGTCATTCCACGTGCCTACATCGGTACCGTGAGCCGGCTCGCACTGGAATCCAATGACGTGCTGGGCGGCTTCATCCGCGGCCAGTTCCTGGTGATGCTGGCGCTGGGGGCGATCTACGCCGCCGGGCTGTCCATCATCGGGCTCAATCTGGGTCTGTTGATCGGCATCATCGCCGGCTTCATCAGCTTCATTCCGTATCTGGGCGCCACCACCGGCATCGTGCTCGCGCTGCTGGCGGCCGTGGTGCAGGCGCAGGGCTTCGACCTGAAGTTGCTGATCGGCGTCGGCGTG
Organism: Xanthomonas sp. BRIP62409; assembly: GCF_003992965.1. NCBI lineage: Bacteria > Pseudomonadati > Pseudomonadota > Gammaproteobacteria > Lysobacterales > Lysobacteraceae > Xanthomonas > Xanthomonas sp. BRIP62409. The sequence continues at coordinate 15,682 of NZ_QEZJ01000017.1, forward strand.
GTGTTCACCGTCGGCCAGTTGCTGGAAAGCTATGTGCTGACGCCGCGCATCGTCGGCGACAAGATCGGCCTGCATCCGGTCGCGGTGATCTTTGCTGTGATGGCGGGCGGCCAGTTGTTCGGCTTTCTCGGCATGCTGCTGGCGCTGCCGGTGGCGGCGGTGGCCAATGTGCTGCTGCGCTATGCGCATGAGCAATACACGCGCAGCGATCTGTATGCGGGCGAGCGCGCCGGCATCGTGCTGCAGTCCACGCCCGAGCGCAGCGTGATCATCGACCCAAGCAAGGACACGGATCGCTCGTGAGTGTTCCGCAGTTGCCACTGGCGTTGCGCGCGCCGCCCGATCAGCGATTCGATAGTTACATCGCCGCGCCTGATGGCCTGCTGTCGCAGCTGCAGGCATTGGCGGCCGGGCAGGTGAACGACTGGCTGTATCTGTCCGGCCCCGCCGGCACTGGCAAGACGCATCTGGCGTTGTCGTTGTGCGCGGCCGCCGAACAGGCCGGGCGTGCCCCGGCGTACCTGCCCCTGCACGCGGCCACTGGCCGGTTGCGCGATGCGCTCGAGGCGCTGGAAGGGCGTAGCCTGGTCGCACTGGACGGTGTGGAAAGCATTGCCGGGCAGCGCGACGACGAAGTGGCGCTGTTCGATTTCCACAACCGCGCGCGCGCTGCCGGCACCACCTTGCTGTACACCGCGCGGCAGATGCCCGATGGCCTGGCATTGGTATTGCCGGACCTGCGCTCGCGGCTGTCGCAGTGCATCCGCATCAGCCTGCCGGTGCTCGACGATGCCGGGCGCGCGGCCGTGTTGCGCGATCGTGCGCAACGGCGCGGGCTGGCGCTGGACGAAGCAGCAATCGATTGGCTGCTGACCCATAGCGAACGCGAACTGGCCGGACTGGTGGCGTTGCTGGACCGGCTGGATCGCGAATCGCTGGCTGCCAAGCGCCGCATCACCGTGCCGTTCCTGCGGCGGGTGCTGGAGGATCGCGGCTCTTAGAGCGGCCTACAGAATTACGTTGCTCACTGCTACTCAGGTGCAGGCTGCTTTGCGTTTCCTATCAGCACATCCATCCGCAGTGTCCAGGCACTTAAAGCACGAGGCCCAGAGTTTGCAGAGCGGATGGTCTGTAGCTTTGCTGCAGGGCCCTTGCCCGCCCACCATCGCGGGACACGCCGCAAGTACGTCCGTGTAGGCTCCGGCGCGGCATCCATGCCGCTCAGGGTCCCGCGACGGTGAGCGGGCAAGGACCCGTCGAGAGGGTCGATGTGCAGGGCTTCCAGTAAAACAATCAGCGCACTGTCTGGTGCGGTGAGGGCGCCGTGCCTTCGGCGCTGCGAGTTTGCTGCGCGGTCCTTGTCCGCCCACCATCGCGGGACACGCCGCAAGTACGCCCATGTAGGCTCCGGCGCGGTGTCCATGCCGCTCAGGGTCCCGCAACGATGAGCGGGCAAGGACCCGTCGATAGGGGCGATGTGCAGGGCTTCCAGTAAACAATCAGCGCACTGTCTGGTGCGGTGAGGGCGCCGCGCCCTCGGCGCTGCGAGTTTGCTGCGCCGCCCTTGCCCGCCCACCGTCGCAGGACACGCCGCAAGTACGTCCATGTAGGCTCCGGCGCGGCATCCATGCCGCTCAGGGTCCCGCGACGGTAGGCGGGCAAGGACCCGTCGAGAGGGTGGGTGCGCATGGATAACAGCAGGAGCGGCGCGCATCGGGTTGGATGCAAGGCCCGTCAGGATGGTTGGTGTGCGTAGTTCGAGCAACGCACGATGCGCGGCTGGCCGGTTGCAGCGCTTGGTTGCTGTCAGCCGCCGTCGCGCAGCAACTGGGCATCCAGCTCTGCCAATCGCTGCGGCGTGCCGACATCGGTCCAGCGTCCGGCATGGTGGATGCCATCGATCAGCCCTGCCGCCATCTGCGCGCGCAGGATTGGCGCCAGCGCAAACCGTGGTGCCGCGCCGCTGGGCTCCGGCAGCTGGCCGATGACCGACTGCCAGTCGCGCAGCAGCGCCGGTCGATACATGCCGATGCCGGAATAGGTGAGCGTTGCCGGCAGGTCCGCGCGCACCTTGCCATCGGCATCCAACGCAAAGTCTGCGCGCGCTGCATAGGCGGGGCGATCGACCAGCACCAACTGCGCCAGGCCCGCCGGCGCGGCCGACAGCCGCGCGAAATCGAAATCGGTCCAGATATCGCCGTTGACCAGCAGGAACGGCGCATCGCCCAGCAACGGCAATGCATGCAGCATGCCGCCGCCGGTTTCCAGCGGGGTGGCGCCCTCGAAGGAATACGTCAGCCGCAGCCCGAACGCGCCGCCATCGCCCAGTATCTGCGGAAATTGGTCGGCCAGCCACGAGGTATTGATCACCACCTCGTCCACGCCCAGTGCGGCCAGCTTGCGTAGATGCCAGACGATCAGCGGTGTGCCGCCGACCGACAGCAGCGGCTTGGGCGTGTGTTCGGTTAACGGACGCATGCGCTCGCCAAAGCCGGCCGCAAAGATCAGCGCCTTCATGCGCCGGCCTGTGCGGAGCGTGCCACCAGGGCAGGTTTGACCAGCTTTTCCAGCAGGCCGACCAGCGGCGCAAGGTCGGGATGACGCGGCAACACCTCGTCCAGATAGGTGATGAAACGTGGCACGTTATCCAGATACCAATGCTTGCCGTCGCGATGGCTCAGGCGCGAGAAGATGCCGAGATTCTTCAGGTGCCGCTGCACGCCCAACCAGTCCGCATCGCGCAGGAATTGCGCCAGCGGCGGCACCGGCAATCCGGCGGCTGCCGCACGTGCGTGGTAGCGCTCCAGCCAGCCATCCACGCGCGCCAGCGGCCAGCTCACCGAGGTGTCCTTGAACAGGCTGATCGGGTCGTAGGCGATCGGGCCGATCACGCAATCCTGGAAATCCAGCACCGCCGGCCCGTCGCCGATCGGCATCAGATTGCGCGGCATGAAATCGCGATGGGTGAACACGCGCGGCTGCGCCAGTGCGTTGTCCATCAAGCGGCGCTGCACCAACTGCAGCTGCTCGGCATGGCCGCAGTCCAGCTGCAAGCCGAGGTGGCGGCCAAGAAACCATTCTTCGAACAGGCCGGCATCGCGTTGCAGCAGCGCCTCGCCGAACTCGCCACTGTCGGCAGGTGGCGGAATGCGCTGCAGCAGCAATAACTGAGTGATCGCAGCATCCAGCAACGCGTCGGCATTGGCGTCGGTCAGCACCTGCGCCAGGGTCGGCACGCCCAGGTCTTCCAGCAGCAGGAAGCCGGTTTCAAGATCCTGCGCAAGCACCTGCGGCACCCGCACGCCGTGCGCGCCGAGCAGGGCGTGCATGCGCAACCAGGGCGCCACATTTTCCAGTGCAGGTGGCGCATCCATCAGGATGTGGTCCACGCCGCGTCCCTGGGTACGCCAGTAGCTGCGGAATCCCGCATCGACCGAGGCACGTTGCAGCGTGACCTCAGGGGCGTTCAACGCATGCTGCGCCCATTGCAGGCGGAGCGCAGCGCGCGCGGTATCTGGAGTCAACGATGACATCATGGGTGAATGCTGTGTAGTGAAGTGAGGCGCAGCCTGGTCGAAAACGACGCAGGTTCGATCAACGCTTGCTGCCGCTGAACAGCCGCAGCAGTGCCAGGATCGCGATCGCACCCAGCAACGCACCGAGGAAACCGGCCGGTTCGCCGGCGTGGTACCAGCCCATGTAGCGGCCGAACCAGCTGGCGACCAGTGCACCGGCGATGCCCAGCACGATGGTCAGCAGGCAGCCCAGGCGCTGCGTGCCAGGGGTGATGAAACGGGCCAGCAGCCCGACCACGAAGCCGACCAGAATGATGTAAAGCCAGCTGTCGCTACCGAAGAGAGTGTTCATCGCAGGCACTGAGGGGAGGGGGATCGGCAGACTAGCATTCGCCGCCGCCGCGACCACGTGTGCCGCGCTGGCTGTCGCCATGGCGTTGGGGCTGCATCCATGCGTGCGCCGCAGCGCATGGCGAGGCGCTGGGCCGCCCCGACATGCGCGGGGCGGCCCAGGCGTCAATCAGCAGCAGCCATGCCCGCCATGACGGGTGCCGCTGTCGGCCGCCACCGGCGAGCCGCTGGTCTCGCCGCGCAGGCAGGCGGCGTGATGCTCGGCAATCACCTTGGACACGCAGGCCGTCACCCGCTTGCCCATCGGGATGTGCAGGAACTCGTTCGGCCCATGCGCATTGGAATGCGGGCCAAGCACGCCGGTGATCATGAACTGCGCGCCGGGGAACTTCTCGCCCAGCATGCCCATGAACGGGATCGAGCCGCCTTCGCCCATGTACATCGCCGGCTTGTCGAAGAACGCCAGGCTGGCGTCGTCGATGGCCTTTTCCAGCCACGGCGCCATCGCCGGCGCATTCCAGCCGGACGAGGCCTTTTCCAGCTCCAGCGTTACCTGGGCGCCATTGGGCGGATCGCGCAGCAGCGCTTCCTTGAGCAGTTCGCCGCAGGCCTTGCCGTCGGCGGTCGGCGGCAGCCGCAGCGACAGCTTCACTGCGGTCTGCGGACGCAGCACGTTGCCGGCCGACGCCAGCGGCGGCATGCCGTCCACACCGGTGATCGACAGCGCCGGGCGCCAGGTGCGGTTCAACACCAGCTCGGTGAGGTCGTCATGCATCGGCACCAGGCCCTCGACCATCGGGAACTTGTCGAAGATGGCGGTATCCAGCGTCGCGGCCGCGGCCTTGGCCTGCGCCAGCCGTTCGGCCGGCACTTCCACGTGCAGTCCGTCCAGCAGGATGCGGCCGCTGGCTTCGTCCTCGATCCGCGACAGCAACTGGCGCAGCAGGCGGAAGCTGGACGGCACCACGCCGGAGGCATCGCCCGAATGCACGCCTTCCTCCAGTACCTTCACGCTCAGGTTGCCGCCGGTCAGCCCGCGCAGCGAGGTGGTGCACCACAGTTGCTCATAGTTGCCGCAGCCCGAATCCAGGCACACCACCAGCGACGGCTTGCCGATGCGTGCGGCCAGATGATCGACATAGGCCGGCAGGTCGTAGCTGCCGGATTCCTCGCAGGCTTCGATCAGCACCACGCAGCGCGCATGCGGCAGGCCCTGGGTACGCAGCGCCAGCACCGCCGCCAGCGAACCGAAAATTGCATAGCCATCGTCGGCGCCGCCGCGCCCGTACAGCTTGTCGTCGCGCAGCACCGGCTCCCACGGACCGAGGTCGGCATCCCAGCCGGTCATTTCCGGCTGCTTGTCCAGGTGGCCGTACAGCAGCACGGTGTCGTCGCCCGATTCGGTGCCGGTGGCCGGAATCTCGATGAAGATCAACGGCGTGCGGCCTTCCAGGCGCACCACCTCGACCTGCATGCCGTCGATCGCCTGCGCGCGCGCCCAGGTTTCCATCAGGGTGACGGCCTGCTCCATGTAGCCGTGCGCGACCCAGTCGGCGTCGAACATCGGCGATTTATTGGGAATGCGGATGTAATCGACCAATTGCGGGACGATCTCGCGGTCCCAGGTGTCGCTGATGAATTGGTCGATCTTGGCGCTGTCCATGGAGGCTCCGAATACGTGGCGTAACGGCACATTCTACGCCCGTGCCTCGGGGTAGGTATTTCCCTACAAGCCGGCGCGCAGTTCACCGGCTGTGTGAAAAGTTCGTTGGCGATAGGATTGCTGCATGTGGCGCGGGACACTGGCTCCGCCGGCAGGAATGCTGGCTAGGACCATCACCCAAGCCACAAGGAGCGTTGCAATGAGGTCATTTACCGTAGTCCTGAAGTCCCTGCTACTGGCGTTGCTGTTGTCCTCGAATGCGTATGCACTCGACAAGGTCGATATCAACACCGCGTCTGCTGAGGAATTGGACAAGGTGCTGACGAATGTCGGGCGATCAAAAGCCGAGGCAATCGTCGAGCACCGTCAGGCAAACGGTCCCTTCAAAAGTGCCGAGGAACTGGCGCTGGTCAAGGGCATCGGACTCAAGACGGTCGAACGGAATCGCGACCTGATCGAAGTAGGAGCCACGATGGCTCCCGCCAAGAAGGCTGCCAAGGGGGCGGCGGTGAAACCGGTGGGACGGCGTTAAGGGGAAAGGATCCGAGATACGGTTCGACGCGAGGATGCGTGGCCGCAACCTAACTGGACAGGATGTCCGGGGGATGGCTGGAAGCCGACAAGGACGTGGAATCGCCCGGTGTTGCACTTGGATGTGCAGCCGGGCGTTTTTCGTTTTGGGGACTCGACGCGGATGGGCTGGCGCGCGTGGCCATTTCGGGGACGCCGGTGGTGCGGCGGAAATGAGTGATGCAGTGGGCCACTCGTAGCGCTCTGCTCCTGGCGTTAGGCCCACTCCGCTGGTCAACCGTCAGCCTGTGGCATACGTTTCAACTGCAGGCTTCCGTCTGCTCAGCGGCATCTTGCAGGTGATTGCTGGTTGCCAGCACGTGCCCAGCATTATTGGTTGATGGTATTGCCCGCATCTGTCGCGGAGCCCGGTCGATACGCTGGCGCACCGAGCCGGGGGATGACGGACCACCGCAGCGCTTCAGGCACAATGCACCGATGCAGCCCACAGACCTGAGCAGCCGGGTGATTCCGGCCACTGACTACCGCCGCGAGCGGTGGCGCAATCAATTGGGCTGGACGCGCGAGATCCTGTGCCTCGGCGATGCCGACGCGTGGGCGCTACGCCTGTCGATCGCCGAGATCGAACAGGATGCGGTGTTTTCCGCATTCCCAGGCATCGATCGCGAGCTGGTGCTGTTGCATGGCAATGGCATGCGGCTGCAGTTTGGTGATGCTGGCTGCGACAGAAGTGCAGGTGGAAGTGTAGGTGCAGGTGCAGGTGCAGGTGCAGGTGCAGGCATTGGTACTCCTACTGCTACTCCTACTGCTACTCCTACTCCTACTCCTACTGCGACTGGCGGCGGCACTGGCGGCAAAAACGATAGCGGCAGCGACAATGAGGGCGGTGGCGCGGGGCGTGGCGGCCATGATGCTGGAGGCGATGGTGGCATCGGTGCTGCTGGCGGCAATCATCGCAGCTGCACATTGCTGCCGCCGTACCAGCGCGTCCGATTCGCAGGCGAAGAAAGGGTGCATGCGACGCTGCTCGACGGGCCGACCCAGGATTTCAATCTGATGTGGCGGCGCGATCTGCTGCAGACCCAACTGCTGCATCGGCCGCTGGTCGGCACCATGCTGTTTTTCGCCGATCCGGGCAGCGCCTGGGCGATCCATCTGCTCGCAGGCCAGGCCAGCTTTGGACGCGACAGTGGCTTGCCACCGTTGGCTGCCGGCGATACCGCATGGCTGAGTGCCTCCACGCGCACCCGCTATGTGCTCGATGGCGGCGGCGAGTTGCTGGCGATCCGGGTGAGTCCGGTCTAGGGCGTTTCACTTATGCCGTGAGCACACAGCCACCGCAGGCATCGATGATGCGGATTGCAGCAACGGGCGCGCTGGCCTGGCTGCCAGGTCGTCGCTGCGTTGATCGCTGTTGGCAGCGCTACACCCGAGGGTTCAATACACGTCGCGGCGATAGCGGCCATTGCGTAGCAGTTCCTGTCTGACCTCTGCACCGAGAATGGCATCCAGGGTCCGGTCAAGCTCCGGTGCCATGCCGCGCAGGCTGCCGCAGACGTAGATGCAGGCGCCTTGATCAACCCAATGACGCAAGCGGTCGGTGGCTGCGGCCAGTGCGTGTTGGACGTAATGCGGTGGCTGTTGCCGATCGCGCGAGTAGACAAGCTCCAGGTGTTCGATCCAGCCATCGTGCTGCCACTGCTGCAGCTCGTCGGCGTATAGCGCGTCATGCGCGGCATTGCGTTCGCCGAACAGCAGCCAGTTACGACGCGCGCCGGTCGCGATGCGTGCACGCAGATGCGCGCGCAGACCGGCGATGCCGGTGCCGTTGCCGATCAGCAGCATCGGCTGCTCGGGTGCGGGCGGGTGGAAGCCGGGGTTGCTGCGCAGGCGCAGCGCGATGGCTGCGCCGATCGGTGCATGGACGCAGAGCCAGCCGCTACCCAGGCCCAGGCTGCCGTCGGCGTGCCGGTGCTCGCGCACCAGCAGTTCGGCATGGCCTTCCTCGGGAATGGAGGCAAGCGAGTAGTCGCGATGGGGCAGGGCGGCCAGGCGGCGCACCATTGCTTCTGCGTCCATTGCTGAGCTCAGGCCTGTCCTTGTAGCTATGCCTGCAGCCGCCTCTGTATTCGTACCCACACCTCGGCCACTTTCGCCTCCGGCTTCTGCTTCTGCATCGGGACTGGCACCGGCACCCACATCGATACCGAGAGCGGCATCGGCATCGAGGGGAAGTTGCGCGCCGCCGAGCCAGTCGCGCAGGGGGCGGCCGTCGATATGCTGCGCGCCATCGCGGTGGTTGCGCTGCAGCCAGGACTCCACCGCGTCCGGTGTGTTACGCGGTGCAATCTCCGCGATGTCGCCTGCGCTCCAGTGCGGCAACGCGCCATCGCATGGCACCAGGCGCAGCCGGTAAATCGGTGCGCCCGCGCTGCCGGGATTGACGTGGATGCGCTCGCATAGCTGCCAGGCGGTGTAGGTCGGCAGGCTCCAGTCCGACTGCGTCGCGAGTGCGGGCGCCAGTTCCGCCAGACGGCCTTGCCAGTGCTGCAGTGCGTTCGGGTCGGCGTTATCGACCTCGATGCGCTCGAACAGGCGCGTGGCGCCGCGCGCTTGCAGGCGATCGTCGAGGCGCCGGCCGAACGCGCAGAAGTGCGCGTAACCACGGTCGCCCAGGGCCAGCACCGCGTACTGCACGGCAGTCAGATCCTGCGCGTCGTCGGCAAGCCAACTGCGCTCGGCCGACTGCGCGTGGTCGGGTGCATCGCCTTCGCCGGTGGTGCTGACGATGCACAACAGCCGCGGCACGCGTACGAGTTGATCGCGATCGACGGCCTCGATCGGCAGCGCATGCGCGCCGACGCCTGCCGATCGCAGCGCGGCAACGCTGCGTTGCGCCAGTTCGCGCGCGAATCCGGTCTGGCTTGCCCAGACGATCAACACACCGCTGGCGTCTGCGCGTTGTGCGCCAACACGCGTGCGCGCACGCAGCAGCACGGCCGTGCACAGGCCCAGATACAGCGCCAGGCCGAGAGCCGCCAGTTGCCAGCGCTGCGGCGTGGGTGCACTCCACCATGTGCCGTCATGCAAGCCGCCCAGCCAGCCGACGACGCCGGCAAGCGCCAGCAGAACCAGCCCATTGCCCAGCCACACGCGTGAGGTGGCGCTGCTCATGACGCGGACAGGTGGCGTTCGAACGCCGGGCTCATGGATTCGAGCAGAATGCCGTCCTTGCGCACCAGAAATCGCACGGCCAGGTCCGCCTTGCGTGCACGGGCAAGACCGGCATCGACGCCGAGCACGGTCATCGCGGTGGCCCAGGCATCGGCCTGCATCGCATCGGGAGCCAGTACGGTGACCGCCGCGGGGGCATGCGGAACGGGCGTGCCGCTGCGTGGGTCGAAGGTATGTGTATAGCGAGTGCCATCGGCATCGAAGCGGTGCCAGCGATCGCCGGAGGTGGCCACTGCCAGCCCCGCCAGTGCCAGCACGCGTGCCGGCAGCGCGGTGCCGGCATCTTCGTCGGGGGCCGATTCGACCAGCACGCGCCACACGTTGCCATCGGGCTTGCGCCCGTAGCCGAACAATTCGCCGCCGACCTCGATCAAGGCACTGTCGATCCCCGACTGCAGCAAGGCGCGATGCACGCAGTCCACACCAAACCCTTTGGCGATGCCGGACAGATCCAGTGCCGCTGCGCCCGGCTGCAGCACGCGCCTGCCATCCAGCCGCAGGCGCTGCCAGCCGCAGCGCAGGCTGGCCAATGCGATCGCCTCCGCTGTCGGCACCCGCTGACGCCCGCCGGCAGCGCCGAAACCCCATAGCTCGACCATCGGGCCGACGGTGGGATCGAAGGCGCCATCGCTGGCCTGTGCAATCTCCAGTGCGGCGCTCAGCACCGCGTGGAATTCGTCGGGCAGGCGGTGCCAGCTGCCTGGCGGTGCGCGGTTGTAGCGGCTGATATCCGAATCGGCTTCCCAGGTACTCATCTGCGCAACCACGCGGTCCAGTGCGGCCTGGATGCACGCATGCAGGGGGTGCAGATCGCGTCCGCGCGGCGCCACCAGCTTCACGCTCCAGGTGGTGCCCATGCTGCGGCCGCCGAGCGTGGCAATGGCGTGGTCGGCGGAAGACGGTACGGGCATGGACGGATCGTATGAAGATGGGGGCGGCAGGATGCACGCTGTGCGCGCTCCTGCCGTGTGCCGGCAGATTACTGCGGCAACACTTCCAGCGTGGCGACATAGCCCAGGCGGCGCTGCTTGGCCTGCGGGAGGGAGGTTTTCTTGTCTTCGGTGGTGGTTTCCAGCCAGTACATGCCGGCCTCCGGCCAGGTCACGCTGAAGCCGCCCTTGGCATCGGTGGTGAGCTTGATCTCGTTCTGCGCATCGCGATAGCGGGTACCGCCGCGCACGATCTCGATCTCCAGCCCGGCCGCCGGTTTGCCATCCAGTTGCAGCGTGAACTGCGCCGCCTCGCCGGCGACCAGATCGTTGGGATGGGTCACCGGCACCAGCTCGATGCCCTTGCCGCTGGGCTTGAACACGGTGGTGGTCGGCGCGCCGCGGGTGACGAAGGTTTCCACGCGATTGAAGGACTGCGAGACCTGCAGGTCCTGCGCGTTCTTCGGCACCTCGGTGGCGAAGCGGGCTTCGTCGCCGCGCCAGCGCTTGGGCTTGCCGTCTTCCTTCCAGCTGGCGAACAGGCCGGCGTTGACGATGCTCAGCTTGTAGGTGCCGGGTTGGGTGAGCTGCAGATCGAACACGCTGCGGTACTTGCCGGTGGCCGGATTTTCCGGCGTGAGCGCGCTGCCATCGGGTGCGGTGATGCTCAGCTTGTCCAGGCGCAGCGGCACGTGGTTGAAGTAGAACAGGTCGTTGGAGACCGCCGCATCCACGGTGATCCACGGGGCCTCACCTGCGATGACGGTCTGCGACGGCAGCAACCAGGCCTTGTGGGCGAGTGCGCTGACCGGCAGTGCGGCGAGCAGGGCGACCAGGACGAGCGAACGTTGCATGACAACTCCTTGAAGGACGATAAGGGCGGTGGGCACGTGTCTGATCAGCGCGCGTCGCTGCGCTGGCTGGATGCGTGGGACAAAAAAGCGGGAGACGATCTGCTGAGGCGGCTGCAGCGGGCGCCAGCGGGGCAGGGACGCAAGCGGCCCGCGCCACCGGCCGACGCCAGGTGTCACGGCTTGGCGACCAGGCTGACGGCGCCCAGTTCGCTGCTGCCGCTGGCCTTGGCGCTCTGCGGCGCCTTTGCCGGCCAGCTGAAAGGCACCTTGACCAGCTCGCGGCCGCCGACCTCGCGCGCGGCTTCCACCACCAGCGTGTACTGGCCGGCCGGCAGCGACTTCAACGTGCCCTTGGTGTCGGAGAACGACAGCGCATGCGCGCCGGCCGGACGGGTGGGACCGGTGATGCCGTCGACCGGCACCTCCAGTGTGCGCCCGCTCTTGCGCCACCACTGGCGCAGGTCCGGCAGCCACTTGGTGCCATGGCCTTCGGCGGTGTCCTTGGATTGATACCAGACCGCCAGGTTGGCGGCGACCTTCTGGTCCGCACCTTCCAGCCAGATCGCCACATACGGCCGGTGGTACTCGGCGACGTTGAGCTTGGGGATCTCGACGTTGATGTCGAGCGTGGCGGCGTATGCCGGCATGGCGAGCAGGCCGCTCAGGGCGATGGTCAGGGTGGCGCGCATGATCGTCTCCGGTAGAAAGGTCAGTGGATCAACAGCAGGGCGAGCAGCAACGGAATCAGCAGGCCCAGGCCGACCAGCGGCCAGGTCATGCGGCGCTGGCGCGCATGCAGATGCAGCAGGAACAACCCGGTGATGCAGAACACCAGGCAGGCGATGGCGAACACGTCGATGAACCAGCCCCAGGCCGGCCCTGCGTTACGGCCCTTGTGCAGGTCGTTGAGATAAGCGATGGCGCCGCGCCCGGTACGCTCGTATTCGATCGCGCCGGTGTTGCGATCCAGGCTCAGCCACGCATCGCCGCCGGGGCGCGGCAGCGCCAGGTACACCTCGTCGGCCGACCATTCGCCGTTGCGCGTGCCGATGCTGATCTCCAGCTCACGCCCCAGCCAGTGCGCTACGCGTGGCGGCAGCGGGGCGTCGCCATCTTCGCGGGTGCCCAGGGACTTGAGCAGTGCCGGCGGCAGCGTGAGCGTGCGGTGTTCGGTCGAGGGGCTGGCTTCGATGCGCGCGGCGTGATTCAAGGTCAGCCCGGTGATGGTGAACAGCAGCATGCCGATCAGGCACAGCGCCGAACTGATCCAGTGCCATTGATGCAGCATGCGCAGCCAGAAGCCGCGGCGTTGCTGCGTGGTGGCCAGGGTGTCATTGGAAGTGGCCATGCCGCGCTCAGGCCACGTCCGCTGCCGGGGACGGCTGCAACTGCGATTGCCGCGCGGTCACTTCGCTCAGCAACGCGCGCAGACGTGGGTGCGTTGCACCCGCCAGCAACGGCGTGAGCTGTTGCAGGAAGCCGGCATGCCCGCCGGCGATCGCACGGCGCATCCAGCGCTCGGCCTGATCGAGGTCGCCGGCATCCGCGAGCAAGGTGGCGTAACTGGCCTGGCCGCGAAAATCGCCTGCTTCTGCAGAGCGGCGATACCAGTGGCGCGCAGCGATCGGATCCGCGGTGCAGGCCAGGCCCTGGTCGAGATAGCGCGCCACAAAGTTCATCGACTTGGCGTGCCCGCGTTCGGCGGCCGTGCGGTACAGCGCCAGCGCCTGGGCGTGGTCCTGTGGCACGCCACGCCCGGAGCCGTACAGATGCGCGAGGTTGTACATGCCCCAATCCAGGCCATGTTCGGCGGCGCGGCGATACCACAGCGCCGCCAGCACCTCGTTGCACGCGGTGCCGAAGCCCAGTTCATGGCAACGCCCCAACTGGTTCATCGCTTCCGCATGCCCGGCATTGGCGGCCACCTCGTACCACAGCATGGCCATGGCCGGATCGGCGGGGATGCCGCGGCCCTCGGCGTAGAGCTGCGCGAGCAGCAGTTGCGCCGCCAGATCCTGGCGCTCGGCGGCCTTGCGCAGCCATGCGATCGCGCGGTCGGGGTGGGTGCGCAGCAGGTCGATCAACTGCGTGGGGTCCGGTGCGGGTTCAGACATCGGCCCATTGCCGCAACAGGTTGTGGTACACGCCGGTGAGCTGGATCAGCGAGGGATGGCCAGGGGTGTCCTGGGTCAGCCGCCGGATGGACACATCCAGTTCGAACAGCAGGCGCCGCTGCGCATCGTCGCGCAACATGCTCTGCGTCCAGAAGAAACACGCCACACGGGCGCCGCCGGTCACCGGCATCACCCGATGCAGGCTGGTGCCGGGATAGATCACCAGGTGCCCGGCCGGCAGCTTCACCGACTGCGTGCCGTAGGTGTCTTCGATCACCAGCTCGCCGCCGTCGTAGCTGTCCGGGTCGCTGAGAAACAAGGTGGCGGAGACATCGGTGCGGATGGGATCTGCGCCGCCGCGACTGCGGTCGTAACGGATCGCGTTGTCGACGTGATACCCGAACGACTGCCCGCCGCTGTAGCGGTTGAACAGCGGCGGATAGATGCGCCGCGGCAACACCGCCGAAAAGAACGTGCTGTTGCGCGCGAGCGCCTCGAGCACCAGCGCGCCGGCCTCGCGTGCAATGGCGCTGTCTTCGGGCAGTTGTGCGTTGTCCTTGGCCTGCGCGGACTGATGGCCGGCAGTGATGCGGCCGTCCGCCCAGTCGGCTGCGTCCAGCCGTGCCCGCAACTCGCCGAGTTGTGCGGGGGTGAGGACATCGGGAATGGGCAGCAACATGGGCAGATCTCCACGCCGCCCGCACCGTGCGGGCGGCGTGCCGGAGGCTTAGAAACTAAACGTGGCGCTCAACACCGCCGAGCGGCCTTCGCCAGGAATTGCCCAGCCATTGCCCGCCGTGACAGTCCCTGCGGCGTTGACGGTGAGGTTGTTGCGCACGCTGGTGTAGTACTCCTCGTCGAACAGGTTGTTGACGTTCAACTGCAGGCTGAGCCAGTCGTTGACGCGCAGGCCGACCATCGCGCGGTGCACCCAGTAGTCATCGGTCTTGATGTAGGCGGCCGCCGAGGAATTATTCGGATAGAAACCGCCCTGGTAGGTGACGCCGTAGCCGAAGGTCCACTGGTTGAGCGTGTAGGTGGTCCAGATGTTGCCGGCATTGCGCGGGGTCTGCACCAGCTCGCGTCCGGCCACCGGGTCGCCGGTGAGGCTCTCGGTGCGGTTGGACACGCTCTGCAGCACTTCGCTGTCCAGGAAGGTGTAGTTGGCGAAGATCGACCAGCGCTCGGTCAGGTAACCGGCGGCGCCAAGCGCGATGCCGTCCACGCGCGCCTTGCCGTCCAGCACCTGCTCGGGAATCAGCGGGTCGCCGCTGTTGACCTTGTAGTTTTCGCGCTCATTGCGGAACAGCGCGGCGGTCAGTGCCAGGCGCTGGTCCAGCACGTCCCACTTGCCGCCCAGTTCGATGTTGACCGCCGTCTCCGGCTCGACATTGCAATTGGCGCCGGCGGTGGCAGTGGCGATCGGCGTGCACGAGCCGTTGACCGAGGCCTTGGACGGCGTCTTGCTGTTGGCGTAGGACAGGTACAGGCTGGCGTTCTCGGCCGGCTTGAACACCAGGCCGGCGCGATACGAGAACAGGTCCTCTTCGCTGCCGGCCGGGAAGCCCGGGCTCACACCGGTGACGTTGCCGGCGGCGTTGACGGTATAGGTGGTGCTGTCGCCTTCGTTGTGCTCGTAGCGGCCGCCCAGGTTGAGCATCCATTGCTCGTTGAACTGCAAGGTATCGAACAGGTACACCGCCTGGTTGGTCAGGCTGCCCTTGCTGCGCCCGGTGCGGAAATAGTTCTGCGGGCCGGTCCAGACGTTGTAGGGATTGTCGAAGGACTGCAGCGGATAGGTAATGCCGGTGGTGGAGCCATCGGCATTGCGGAAGGTGGTGCCGCTGTCGAGTTCGAAGTCTTCCTTGCTGAAGGCCACGCCAGCGACCACGCGGTGCTCGATGGCGCCGGTGTGCAAGGTGGCGGTCAGGTCGGTCTGGCTGTGCGCGATGAAGTTCTCCGTCTCGCGCACCAGGCCGCGCGGGCCGCTGTTCGGATTCCAGCTGGCCGCCGGCTGGCCGGCGCAGGCGCGGCCGGTGTACGGATCGGTGCCGTCGGGCAGGCACCAGGTGCCCTGCAGCGCGGTGGCGTTGGTGGTCTGGTCGACCCGCTGCACGCGCGCCAGGCTGCGCAGCTTGACGGTGTCGTCGAAGTCCATTTCCAGCACGCCGGTCAGCATGTCCACGTCGATGTCCTGACGCGAGGTGTTGCGGTAGCCGAAGAAGGTCTCCGGGTCCACGCCCGGCAGCGGACCGTCGTTGAACGGGCTGAGCGCGAACGGCACGCCGTACTGCGGCAGGTTGTTGTCGTGCTGGTGCAGGTAGCTCAGGGTGAAGCGGGTATCCGAGCCCAGGCCGAAGGCCACCGACGGCGCAAAGCCCCAGCGATGCCGGAATTCCTCATCGCGTCCCGGCACGTCCTGGGTGTGGCCCATCGCGTTCAGGCGCACGGCGGTGCCGTTGTCGAAATCGTAATTGCTGTCGGCGGTCAGCCGGCCATAGCGGTCGCTGCCGCCACCGACCACGACGTTGGTGAAGTCGCCCTGGCCGGCGGTCTTGGTCACCAGATTGATGTTGCCACCGACCGAACCGGCGCCGGACATGGCCGAGTTGGCGCCGTTGATCAGCTCCACCGCTTCCAGGTTGAAGGTGTCGCTGCGGCTGTACTGCGCGCTGTCGCGCACGCCATCGGTGGTGATGTCGCTGCTGGCGGTGAAGCCGCGCAGGTTGATGCTGTCGCCATAGCCGCCGCCGCCTTCGCCCGCGCCGAAGGTGATGCCGGGCAGGGTGCTCAGCACGTCGCGCAGCGACAGCAGGTTCTGCTGGTCCATGGTCTGCTTGGTGACCACGGTGATCGTCTGCGGCGTGTCGCGTAGCACCTCGGTGTACTTGGGCGAGGACGGCTTTTGCGCACGTTCCTGCTGCACCCGGATGGCGTCCAGATCGACCGCGCCCGGAGGCGCCGGCGCATCGCCGGGCTGGGCGAAGGCAGGAGCGGACAGCGTCAGCAGCACGGCCGAGGTGAGCGGGGAAATCCTGGGAGTCATGAGGCGTCTCGAAGAGGAAAGCGAGGCTCCGGCCTGGCGATGGCTCGGCGGATGCGGGATGGGAAGGCGGATCGGGAGCGGGCCCGCTAGCCCGAGGCGGCCAGTCGGCCCGACCAGTGTCCGGACACACGCAAGCGCTGCGCAGCCAGGCGCATGCGGGGCAAGGTCAGGAAAAACGTGTCGAGCAGGGCTGGGCGCATGGGATCGCAGGGCAGGCCAGTTGTTAAGAAGGCCTGAAGGGCTGAGATCTTAAATGCAAATCATTCTTCTTTGCAATCTTTCTTGGTGCCTGCCATGCCAAGGGACAACCGCGACGCCTGAGGCATCAGGCAGCTGCAGTACCAAAGCAGAGATGCGTGGGAGATGCGTGTGTCCGCGCCTGCTCGCCGGCCCAACAGCCGCGCTCCAAGCCGGCCGCGCTCGCTGACATGGCAGGGGGATTCCCATGCAGGGCGCGAAGCTGCGGACTCCGGGTGTGCATGCAGGACAGCGACCCACTGCAGATCAGCGCCGTGCGTGGCCTCCACTCACGGCTGCCGTAACGCGCGCGGATGCGGCCGCGGTCAGCGGTCGTCGCGGGTCCAGATGCCGCCGTGTTCGCGCTTGACCGGGAACTTGGGCACCGCGGTGTAGGCCGGTGCGCACAGCGGGCGGCCGTCGCGGATGTCGAAGCGGGCGCTGTGCAGCAGGCACTCGATGCTGCCTTCTACGGGGTCGAACGTGCCCGGCGACAATTCATAATCTTCGTGACTGCAGCGGTCTTCCAGCGCGTACAGCTCGCCGTCGAGGTTGAAGATCACAATCGGGGCATCGGTTACCTCGTCCCAGACGGTCTGCAGCTCGCCTGGCAGCAGCGCCTCGCTGGCGCAGACGAAGGTCCAGGTGTCGCTCACAGCGCTACGCCGCCGAGCGGTTTTTCCAGCACCTCGAAGCGCAGGTCCTGGCGCAGCGGCACGCCGAAACGCGCGTCGCCATACGGGAACGGCTTGGTGATGCCGGTGCGGCGGTAGCCGCGTCGCTCATAGAACGCAATCAGCTCGGCGCGAATGTCGATCACCGTCATGCGCATCACCGGCAGCTGCCACTCGCTGTGGGCGATACGCTCGGCCTCGGCCAGCAGCGTCTTGCCCAGCCCGCTGCCCTGCAGCGCGGGGTCGACCGCAAACATGCCGAAGTAGCCGGCACCCTGGTCGTCGGCGATATGCGCACAGGCCAGCAGGCGCCTGTCCTGTTCGACCAGCAGCACCAGGCTGCGATCGCGCAGCAGGTCCTCGCGCAGGACTGCAGGATCGATCCGCGCGCCGTCGAGAAAGTCGGCCTCGGTGGTCCAGCCCACCCGGCTGACATCACCGCGATAGGCCGAGGTCACCAGTGACACGAGGGCGTCGATATCGTCGACGGTGGCGGTACGGAAGGTGGTGGTCTGCATGGGAGCAGTTTAGCGGGAGTCAGGATTGGGGATTCGTAAAAGCGCAAGAACGCTGTTTCTTATGCCGTGTCGGACGCCTGGATTGCGGCGTTGCTCTGAGTCTTGTCATGGGCACGTGCGCCAACGCACGGAGGTCTGGCGCACGCGCTGCAGGGTAGCGAAGGGGTCTTCCGAATCCCCAATGCCGAATCCCCAATCCCCGCCTTCAACCCAGCAGGCGACGCACCTTCACCAGCGCAGCGACGAAGCGCTCGATCTCGTCATGCGTGTTGTAGAACGCCAGCGAGGCGCGGCAGGTGGCGGCGACGCCGTAGTACTGCAGCAGCGGGTGCGCGCAGTGCTGGCCCGAGCGCACCGCGACGCCTTCCAGGTCGAGCAGGGTGGCCAGGTCGTGGGCATGCGCGCCTTCGATCAGGAACGACACCACCGCGGCCTTGTCCGGCGTGGTGCCGAAGATGCGCAGGCCGTCGATGCGCTGCAGCTCCTCGGTGAAGTGCGCCAGCAGCTCGGCCTCGCGCGCTTCCACATGCGCCAGGCCGACCGACTCCAGGTAATCGACCGCGGAGCCCAGGCCGATGAATCCGGCGATGTTGGGCGTGCCGGCTTCGAACTTGTGCGGGGCCTCGTTGAACACCGTGCCCTCGAAACTCACTTCCTTGATCATCTCGCCGCCGCCCAGGAACGGCGGCATCGCCTGCAGGTGTTCGCGACGCGCCCACAGTGCGCCGGTGCCGGTGGGCCCGCACATCTTGTGGCCGGTGATGGCGTAGAAATCGCAGCCGATGCCGGCCACGTCGATACGCCGATGCGGCGCCGCCTGCGAGCCATCCACCACGGTGACGATGCCGCGCTTGCGCGCCTCGCGGCAGATCTCGCGCACCGGATTGACCGTGCCCAGCACGTTGGACACATGCGTGATCGCCAGCAGCTTGACCTGCGGCGTCATCGCCTTGCGCAAGGCGTCCAGATCCACTGCACCGTCCGGGGTGATCTCGGCCACGCGAATGGTGGCGCCGGTGCGTTGCGCCACCAGCTGCCACGGCACGATGTTGGCGTGGTGCTCCATGCGCGAGATCAGGATCACATCGCCGGCGCCCAGGCGCGGCAGCGCCCATGAATAAGCGACCAGATTGATCGCAAAGGTCGTGCCGCTGCACAGCACCAGTTCGTCGGCGCGTACGTTGAGAAAGCGTGCCAGCTTGCTGCGCGCGCCTTCGAAGGCATCGGTGGCCTCGGTGCCCAGCGCATGCACTGCGCGGCTCACGTTGGCGTTCTGGCGACGGTAGAACTCGTCGGTCGCGGCGATGACCTGCAGCGGCTTCTGCCCGGTGTTGGCGTTGTCGAAATAGATCAGCGGCTTGCCATGCACCTGCCGCATCAGCAACGGGAAATCCGAGCGCACGCGCTCCCAGTCCGGCGCGGCGAGGTGCGTGGTGGCGGGCGCGTTCATGCCACGCCTGCCGAGGTCAGTGCGCGATCCAGCTGCAGCGCCAGCACCGCGCCCAGCGCGCTGGGCAGCATGCGCAGCGGCTCGTGGCAGAACGCGGCGCTCAGCAAACGCTGCGCCTCGGCCTGTGGCAGGCCGCGCGAGCGCAGATAGAACAGGGCATTGTCGTCAAGCTGGCCGACGGTGGCGCCATGCGCGGCCTGCACTTCCTCGGCATCGATCACCAGCACCGGCTGGGTATCGATCTCGGCATTGGCCGACAGCAGCAGGTTCTTGTTCGACAGCCGCGCGTCGGTGCCGTCGGCGCCGGGACGGATGTTGATGCCGCCGTGGAAGACCACCCGGCTGCGATCGGCGCCCACGCCGCGCCAGACCAGCTCGCAGCTGGTGTCGCGGGCGATGTGCGCGATACCCAGGCGTGTATCGACATGGCGGCGGCCGTTGCCGAGCAGCACGCCATTGGCGGTGAGCTGGGCGTTGTTGCCTTCCAGGCGCACGTTGAGCTCGTGGCGCGACAGGTTGGAACCCAGTTCTAGATCCACGCGCTGGTAGCGCGCATTGCGCGCCAGCACCGCGTCGGTGCGCAACAGCGACGTTGCGTGCGCACTGTCGGCCTGCACGCGCGCATGCGACAGCACCGCATCCTGGGCCAGATGGACATGCATCAGGCTGTTGTGCAGATGCGCGGCATCGCCGACATGCAGGTGATGCTCGACCACGTTCAGCGCAGCGCCGGCGCGCAGTTCGATCAGGTGACGGTGATGCCAGGACAGGTCATGCTCGCCGGCCACGCCGATGAAGACCAGGTGCAGCGGCGCCTCGATCTGCGCGCCATCCTGCACGCGCACCAGCACGCCTTCGTCGGCAAGCGCGGCATTGAGGCGCGCGAAGATCTCATCGCTGCCTTCGAAACGGCGGCCAAGCAACTGCTGCGCGTCGTCGCCTGCGGCCAGCGACGCGGACAAGGTGTCCAGCTGTACGCCGTCCGGCAGCATCGACAGGTCGCTCAGTGCGTCGGACGGGCGGCCGTTGACGAATACCAGCCGCGGCGACGGGATCTCGTTCAGCAACGCGGCGTCGATCAACGTCGGCACCAGCGGCGCGGGCTGGAAGCTGCGCCGCTCCAGCTGCCGCAGCGAGGTGTATTTCCAGGCTTCGGCGCGCGGGCCGGGCAGGCCGGTCTGCAGCGCGGCATCGAGCTCGGCGCGGCGCGCATCGTTGCCGCTGAAGCCACGGGCGAGGGATTCCAGCAGGGCGCTCATCAGGCAGCCGCCTCGGGCACCACGCGGTCCTTGAGGAAGTGGTAGCCGTGCTTTTCAAGCTCCAGCGCCAGTTCCGGGCCGCCGCTCTGCACGATGCGGCCTTCGGCCAGGACATGCACCACGTCCGGGGTGATGTAGTCGAGCAGGCGCTGATAGTGGGTGATCACCAGGAACGAACGCTCCGGCGAGCGCAGCGCGTTGACGCCGTCGGCCACGCTCTTGAGCGCGTCGATGTCCAGGCCCGAATCGGTCTCGTCCAGGATGGCGAGCTTGGGTTCGAGCACGGCCAGCTGGAAGATTTCGTTGCGCTTCTTCTCGCCACCGGAGAACCCTTCGTTGACGCCACGGTGCAGCAGCTCGTCGTTCAGATGCAGCACGGCCAGTTTCTGCCGCACCAGCTTGAGGAACTGCATCGAGTCCAGCTCGTCCTCGCCACGCGCCTTGCGCTGTGCATTGAGTGCCGCGCGCAGGAAGTAGGTGTTGTTGACGCCGGGGATTTCCACCGGGTACTGGAAGGCCAGGAACAGACCGGCCGCCGCGCGTTCTTCCGGCGGCAGCTCGAGCAGGTCCTTGCCTTCGAACTGCACGCTGCCGGCGCTGACCTCATAGCCGTCGCGCCCGGCCAGCACATTGCCCAGCGTGGACTTGCCGGCACCGTTGGGCCCCATGATGGCGTGCACCTGGCCCGGCTGGATGTCCAGCGACAGGCCCTTGAGGATGTCTTTGCCGGCGATGCTGGCGTGGAGGTTGTTGATCGTAAGCATGGGAATAGGGAATCGAGAATAGGGAATGGGTAATGCGAGACGTTGGCGCGGCAAGGAGCAGGAAAGAGAACCGATACCGATTCTCCATTCCCCACTCCCGATTCCGTCGGCGTCAGCCGACGCTGCCTTCCAGCGAGACTTCCAGCAGCTTCTTGGCTTCCACTGCGAACTCCATCGGCAGCTCGCGGAACACCTGCTTGCAGAAGCCGTCGACGATCAGCGACACCGCGTCTTCCTGGCTGATGCCGCGCGCGCGGCAATAGAACAGCTGGTCGTCGCTGATCTTGGAGGTGGTGGCCTCGTGCTCGACGGTGGCGCCGGGGTTCTTCACCTCGATGTAGGGGAAGGTATGCGCGCCGCACTGCTTGCCGATCAACAACGAATCGCACTGGGTGTAGTTGCGCGCGCCATCGGCATTGCGGTCCACCTTGACCAGGCCGCGATAGGTGTTCTGCCCGCGCCCGGCGCTGATGCCCTTGCTGACGATCTTGCTCTTGGTGCGCTTGCCGATGTGGATCATCTTGGTGCCGGTATCGGCCTGCTGACGGTGATGGGTCAGCGCCACCGAATGGAACTCGCCGACCGAATCGTCGCCGAGCAGCACGCAGGAGGGATACTTCCAGGTGATCGCCGAACCGGTTTCGACCTGGGTCCAGGTGACCTTGCTGCGCGCGCCGCGGCACTCGGCACGCTTGGTGACGAAGTTGTAGATGCCGCCACGGCCTTCCTCGTCGCCCGGATACCAGTTCTGTACGGTCGAATACTTGATTTCGGCATCTTCCAGCGTCACCAGCTCGACCACCGCCGCGTGCAACTGGTTCTCATCGCGCATCGGCGCGGTGCAGCCTTCCAGATACGACACATAGGCCTTGTCCTCGCACACGATCAAGGTGCGTTCGAACTGCCCGGTGTGGCCGGCGTTGATGCGGAAATAGGTGCTCAGTTCCATCGGGCAACGCACGCCCTTCGGGATGAACACGAAGCTGCCATCGGAGAACACCGCCGAGTTGAGCGCGGCGAAATAGTTGTCGCCGACCGGCACCACGCTGCCCAGATATTGCTTGACGATCTCCGGGTGTTCCTTGATGGCCTCGGACATCGAGCAGAAAATCACGCCCTTTTCGGCCAGTTCCTTGCGGAAGGTGGTGCCGACCGAGACCGAGTCGAACACTGCATCCACTGCCACGCCGGCCAGCCGGGCGCGCTCGTGCAGCGGCACGCCGAGCTTGTCGTAGGTGTCGAGCAGCTCCTTGGGCACGTCGTCCAGCGAGGCGTACTTCGGGCCCTTGGGCGCGGAGTAATAGCTCAATGCCTGGAAATCGATCGGCGAAACCTTCAATTTCGCCCATTCCGGCATCGGCATCTTCAGCCAGTGCCGATACGCCTCGAGACGCCAGTCGGTCATCCATTGCGGCTCGTCTTTCTTGGCCGACAACGCACGTATGACGTCCTCGTCCAGGCCGGGCGGGAGCGAGTCCGATTCGATCTCGGTGATGAAGCCGGCGTCATAGCGTCGGCCCAACCGTTCGATGATTTCGGCATTCTGCGGGGGTGCAAGTTCGGTGGCCATCGGGCTGCCTACAGGGTCAGGTGGTCGCGACGCGTGCGGCGATGGAACGCCGACGGCCGTCGCCAGGGAGAGAGAGGGGCTGCAACATCTGGGCGAGCGTGACGCGACGCAATGCATCGCCGACCACGTCGTTGATCAGGCGCCAGTTGGAGCGCACCCCGCATGTCTGCGCGATGCCGCACTGGCTGTGGTCCTGGCTGCATTCGGTGATCGCCAGCGGGCCTTCCATCGCCTCGACGATCTCCACCAGCGTGATCTCGCTGGCCGCGCGCGCCAGGCGGTAGCCGCCATGCACGCCGCGCAGCCCTTCGACCAGGCCCGCCTGCGACAGCGGCTTGAGGATCTTGCTCACGGTCGGCGGTTCCAGGCCGGCCTGCTCGGCCAGTTCGCTGGCGCTGAGCACCTGCCCGCAGCGCGCTGCCAGGACGGTCAACACGACGGTGGCGTAATCGGTGAGTTTGGTGACGCGCAACATGAGAAGGCGATAACCTTAAAGCGGACCGAAATTGTACTCTTTCCGGCCGGGCAGGGCCACCGCCCGGTTCAGCCGCCGGCAAGCGTGCGCCGTTGCGAGCGATGGTGCGCTTGTGCTTGGCGCATCGTCGCACTGCAGTCACAATGAGCGGCCCCATCACTGGACCCCTTCATGTCGCGCAAAGTTGCCGCCCGCAAGTCACGTATCCACGGCAATGGCATGTTCGCCCTCGCCGCGCTCCGCAAGGGCGAGCGCATCATCCAGTACAAGGGGCGTTTGCGCACGCACGCGGAAGTGGATGCCGATGACACCGGCGATGTCGAAAGCGGGCATACCTTCCTGTTCACGCTCAGCGACGACTACGTGCTGGATGCCAACTACGAGGGCAATGTCGCGCGCTGGATCAACCACAGCTGCAATCCCAATTGCGAAGCGGTGATCGAAGAGGCCGAAGGCGACGACCGTAGCAAGGACAAGATCTTCATCGAGGCCAAACGCGCGATCAAGGCCGGCGAAGAGCTCACCTACAATTACGGCATCACGCTGGCCGAGCGGCATACGCCGCGTCTGAAGAAGATCTGGGCATGCCGCTGCGGGTCCAAGAACTGCACCGGCACCATGCTGCAGCCCAAGCGCTGAGCACGCGCGTGCGGCTGCCCGCACTGACGCGGCGCACACATCGGTTCACCCACGTGCAACAGCTGCACGACTAGCGTGCGGGCTTCTTTTCAGCAAGGAGTCCCCCATGTCTTATTCGCTCTCCGGCAAGACCATCGCCGTGCTCGCCACCGACGGCTTCGAACAGTCCGAACTGACTGAGCCCAAGCGCCTGCTGGAATCCTGGGGCGCCAAGGTCGATGTGATCGCGCCCGGCGACGCCGCGCAGATTCGCGCCTGGGACAAGACCGACTGGGGCGATTCGGTGCCGGTGGACCAGCGGCTGGACCAGGCCAAGGTCGACACCTACGATGCGCTGGTGCTGCCGGGCGGTGTGCTCAACCCCGACACCTTGCGCGGCGACGCCAAGGCGATCGCATTCATCCAGGCCTTTGCCAGCGCAGACAAGCCGGTTGCCGCGATCTGCCACGGCCCGTGGCTGCTGGTGGAAAGCGATCTGGTGCGCGATCGCGACGTCACCTCGTGGTCGTCGGTCAAGACCGACCTGCGCAATGCCGGCGCACGCTGGCAGGATGCAGAGGTCGTTGTCGACGGGGCGCTGATCACCAGCCGCAAGCCAGACGATATCCCGGCCTTCACCGCCGCGGTGGCCAAGGCCCTGGCGGCCTGATCGCGTCGTTGCAATGGTGACGGCATGAAAAGCAAAGGCCCGGCGTGGTGGCGCCGGGCCTTTGTCTTGTTCAAATAATGGTTCGCATGAGTTGGCGCAACGGCATGACGGCGTACGTCCATGCTGCGTCGCGACCGGTGCGAGGGCCTATTTCCCGGACAGTGCGGCTGCCGGCACCAGTTGCTCGATGTTTTGGTTGAAATTGACCGCGACGCGGCCGTTCTGGATGCCGACCGATTCCACCTGCACATTGCCCATCACCGCCGCGATGGCCGGGTCGATGCGATAGATCGGCTCCTTGCGCGCGTAATCGGCCAGCCAGGCATTGAGCAGCTGGCGGGTGCTTTGGTCGAGTCGTGCGCCAGCGTTGGCCGGGCGGAAGTCATCGATGGTGGGTTGATCCAGGTAAAAGCCCTGCTTGGCGGTGTCGTAGCGCAGTGCGCTGGTCAAGGTCACATTGCCGACCGGTGCGGGCGCGCCGCCGGCAGTGGCCAGCGCCAGATCGAATGCCATCTTGAGCCGGTCGCCCGGCGGCAGCGACAGCGCCGGATTGCTGACCGTCATCTCGACCAGGCCGCCCAACGCATCATGCGTCTGCGGGAAGCGGCCACCCAGGAACTGCTGCAGGTCGCTGCCCTGCACGCTGATCTGGTGCCCCTGGATCTGCGGCGTCGCCCACGCGCCGGTCGTCGGTAGCGCCAGAGCCAGGGCAAGCAGGGATCCGGCAAGCGAACGCAGTTTCATCGGGTGACTCCGGCAACAGGTGGAGATCACCTTAGTCGGTGCCGGTGAACCGTGGGTTAGCGCAATACCGGGTGCAGGGTGGCCGAATAGATCTCCCAGTCATCGCTGCCGCTGCGCGGCTGCAGCCGGTAAGCGCCGGCCAGGCGTTGGGTGCCGGTGTCGGTGCGCACGATCAGTCGCACCGGCACTTCGATCAGGCGCGGGGGCTGCGCGTGGTCCAGTGCGATGGGCGGGTCGTTGTCGATGCGCATCGACTGGATGTTGGTAATGCTGCGCAGCGCCGCATCGTCCGGTACCGGCGCAGGGCGACCACCGCTCCACAGTGCATCGGCATCGCCGCGCGCCGCGCCGGGCAAGGCGCCCAGATACCGCTGCACGGTTGCGCTTGCTTTGGCGACGTTGGCGCGCGCGGCGGCATCGTCAAGGTTGGCATCGGTTGCGGGTCGTGCGGGCGCATCGCCCTCGGTGGCGACCCCTGGCGTCTTGGTTGCCGCCATGACTTGCGAGGACGCTGCCGCGGCGGTTTCTTCGTCAGCGCTGCGATGACAGCTGCAACCGGCGATGGCCGCTGCAAACATGACGATCCCCAGCCCACGCATGGCGCATCTCCCGTCCCCGATGCGCGCAGTGTAGCGATCACCGCGGCGTCGGTCTCAGCTGCCGGGAGCCGGCTGCACGCGCTGCAGGCGCTCCAGCAGCAACTGCAGTTTTGGCCGCAAGGCCTCCAGCGCATCGCTTGGCTGCGCGCGCGGGCGGGCGGCCAGGTCTTCCAGCAGCTGCGAACCGACGGTCAGTGCGGCGCATTCGTCACTGCTCAGATCGCGTCGCAGGTGCAGTTCCTCGAGCAGCCGCATCCAGTCGGCACGCGAGCGCTGTTCGAATTCGATGGTGCAGCGATCGCTGCAGGGGCGGCCATCGCTCTCGATGGGCGTGACCGTAATGCGATAGCGTTTTCGGGACATGGAAAGGGCGTCGTTCCTTGGGCTGACTCCACCATAGGCGCAGCCAGCAACGGCCTCGATAGCGCGGGCCATGACGCAGTGTTCCAGCATGCTCACTGTGCCGGCTGTGGCACGGGTTTGCGCAGCAGCGGCAGCGGATCGTACGCACCGTTGCGTCCATAGACACCATAGTGAAGATGCGGCGGCGTGCCGCGCGCGTTGCCGGTGGTGCCGACCATGCCGAGCCGTGTGCCGGGCTCGACGACATCGCCAACGGCCAGGCCGGCGGCCCAATCGTCCAGGTGCGCATAGTAATGGCGTTCCATCGCCGGCCCGAGCACCCAGACCTGTTTGCCGCCCAGGCCTTGATCGCGGATGCCACTGACCACCCCGCGCGTTGCGGACAGCACCGGCGTGCCGCGCGGCGCGAAGATATCCACGCCGGCATGGCGTCGGTCGCGACCGCGCGGCGCGCCGAAGGTATCGGCGATGCGGCGCGCCTGCACCCCTTCGACCGGTACCGATAACTGTGCCGGTGGCGGCATGCGCGACAACTCCCAGCTGGTGCGCAGTTGTTCGGCAATCGGCAATTGCCATGCCCAGCGCGCCGCCACACCCAGGACGCACAACAGCGCAATCGACACCAGCAGGCGGCGCAGGCGACGTGCAGGGCTGCGGGCTGCCGACGGCATCGGTGTGGATGGGCGGGGAGACGATGGATCGGTCACATGCACCTGCTGCGTTGCGAATCAGCGTGCAGGGTAGGCAAGTGCCGATGAGCGGCATGTGGGTAGTGAGGCGGGCGGTCACGCGCGCAAAAAAAAGACGGCCCGCAGGCCGCCTTCGTGGCACCGGAGGCATGCTCGATTAGAGCGCGGCGTCCTTCAACTTCTTCAACAGGCGCGCCTTGACCTTGAAGCTGGCCGGCTTCGCTGCAAAGGTCTGCTCTTCCTTGGTGAACGGGTTGATGCCCTTGCGCTTCGGCTTGGCCGGCACGTGGACGCTGGTCAGCTTCAGCATGCCCGGCAGGGTGAACGAGCCGGCGCCCTTCTTGTTCAGCGACGAATGGGCGGCCGTTTCCAGCGACGCCAGAACAGCGCGAACGTCCTTCGGAGCCAGCTGGGTGGATTCGGCAATGTGCGCGACCAGGCCGGTCTTGCTCAGCGCTTCCTTGATCGGCTTCGGCGCAGCGGACTTGGCAGCAGCGGCCTTGGCCGGCTTTGCGGTCTTGGTCGCGGCGACCTTTTTCACTGCCTTCTTGGGGGCAGCCTTCTTAGCGGCGGTTTTTGCCATGAGTTATGTGTTCCGTGATCGTTGGTGGTGTTGGGTCTGCCGACCCGGTCGGCAACGCGAAATGTAGGGCAACTGCTGCGCGCCGCCAATAGGCAAACGATGAAACAACCGAAAAAAAGCGTCTTTTGACGGGGATTCGTTCACCGCTGGCAGAAAACCCCCGCCAAAGCGCTGTCGAAGCGGCTGCAATGCGCATGGCGATGCGGTGTCTGACGCACAGCAGCAGGTCGTTTGCGCGAAGGCATGTGTGCTTTTTTGCAGCGCGCTCGGTGCCGAGCGTCGCTCACGGTGTGCTGCCGGCGGTGGCGTTCGCTGCCGCGATCAGCGTTGCTGCGTGGCGACGCCTTGCAGGAGACGTCTGGCGTTGCCGGCTGTTGGTACGCGTACCCGAGGCCTTGTTCGATCCGTCGATCCGCTGCGTTCGCGCTGTTGCTGCCATGTGCGCCAGTCACGTGCGCCGGGTTTTTTCCTGCACCTGGCAGGCGCCGATGCGCGACGCGTCGTGACGGTTCCACCGCACAGTCGCCTTGGCACTCCCGCGCGCGGCACGGCCGGCCGCTGCGAGACATTCCTGCTTTGGATGATGTCCCGTCACCGGTCGACTAATCATTGGCCGCCGACAAGCTGCGGCCGCGTTCGGTCGCTGCGGCAATCGCCTGGGCGGTGAGCGCTTCGAACTGGCCGGCCTGAAAAGTCTCGATTGCCGCCTGCGTGGTGCCGTTGGGCGAGGTCACCCGGCGGCGGAGCAGCTCCGGTGCTTCGCCCGATTCGGTCAGCATGCGCGAGGCACCGAGCAGGGTCTGCAGCACCAGTGTGCGTGCGGTCTCGGCTGGCAGGCCTTGCGCACGCGCGGCGGCTTCCATCGCTTCGGCCAGCAGGAACACATAGGCCGGACCGCTGCCGGAGACCGCGGTCACCGCGTCCATCTGCGCTTCGTCGTCGATCCAGACGGTGACACCGGCGCTCTCCAGCAAGCCGGTTGCCTGCGCGCGTTGCTCGTCGGACACGCGGGAATTGGCATACAGCCCGGTGACGCCGGCGCCGAGCAGCGCGGGCGTATTGGGCATCGCGCGCACCACCGCAAGGTTGCCGCCGGACCAGCGCTCCAGCTGCGGCGCGGTGATGCCGGCGGCGATGGACAGCAGCAACGGCTGTTGCGCCTGCGCAAGATCGGCCAGCTGCGCGCATACCGCCGGCAGCACCTGCGGCTTGACCGCCAGCACCCAGACGGCTGCGCTCTCCACCGCGCTGCGTGCCTGCTCCACGGCATGCACGCCGAAATCGCGCGCCAGCGCATCGCGCAGTTCGGCCACCGGCTCGGCGACGCGGATGCTGGCAGCGGGGACGCCTTGCCGGATCAGCCCGGCAATCAGGCTGCGCGCCATGTTGCCGCCACCGACGAACGCGGTGAGCGCAGCGGCAGCAGGCGAGGGCGCGGGGGCGGAGGGCAGAGTCATTGCGACACCTTAAATAAGAGGGAGCAGGATAAGAGGGCGCAGCGACGCTGCGCGCCGCTGACCGGAAAGCATGCTCAGGACGCTGCGGCAGCAGATGAAGCGCGTTCGCCGAACAAGGCAGTTCCCACCCGCACCATGGTCGCGCCAGCTGCGATCGCTTCGGCAAAGTCCGAACTCATGCCCATCGACAAGGTATCCACCTGCGGATACCGGCGCTTGAGGTCTTCGAACAGGTTCTGCATGCGGGTAAACGCCGCCATGCGGCGCGCCTGCTCGGGAAACGGCGCGGGGATCGCCATCAGGCCGCGCAATTGCAGCTGCGGTTGCAGCGCGATGGCTGCGGCCAGGCCGTCGACGGCCTCCGGCGCGCAGCCGTGCTTGCTGTCCTCGTCGTCGATATTGACCTGGATCAGCACATTCAACGGGGCGCGATCGGCCGGGCGGTGCCTGGCCAGCGGTGCGATCAGCTTGGCGCGGTCCACGGTCTGCACCCAGTCGAACCACTGGCTGGCCAGTTCGGCCTTGTTGGATTGCAGGTGGCCGATCAGGTGCCACTCCAGTCCCAGCGTCTGCAGTTGGGCGATCTTGGTTTGCGCTTCCTGCACGTAGTTTTCGCCGAACGCCCGCTGGCCCTGCGCCGCCAGCGCGGCAACCGCATCCGCCGGCCGAGTCTTGGACACTGCCAGCAGGCGCACATCGGCGCGCGCGTGCCGAGCCGCGGCGGCGTGGATGGCATCGAGAATCTGCTGCAGCGACGAAGCCGGCACGTGGCAATCCAGGCGGGAAAGGAACGCTATAGTGCCGCCCCCGGCAGCGTCCTTCCAGCCGGGTTGCCGAATCGGGCCGGCCAAGGACGCTGCACCGGCGCGCGGCGGTGCCGGGACCGGCCGCAGGCGTGGCGAGCCGGCAGTCGATGCCCGAGCCGGACCAGGCAAGGAGCGTGCCCGCACCGCAGCCCCAAACCAACGCCTTCAGGCCCGCCCGATGGTGCCGGCCTGAACCGGCCGCGCGCCGCTTCCCGCCGGCAGCCAGAACGCTATACTGCCGCTTGGGGAGTAACTTCCAATCGCAGCCTAGGGGAAAAGCAGCGCATGGATATCGCTGAACTATTGGCGTTTTCTGTCAAGAACAAGGCATCGGACCTGCATCTTTCGGCTGGCTTGCCGCCGATGATCCGTGTCGATGGCGATGTCCGTCGCATCAATATTCCGGCTCTGGACCACAAGCAGGTACATGCGCTGGTCTACGACATCATGTCGGACAAGCAGCGTCGCGATTACGAGGAATTCCTCGAGGTCGACTTCTCGTTCGAGATCACGTCGCTGGCGCGCTTCCGCGTCAATGCGTTCAACCAGAACCGCGGCGCCGGTGCGGTGTTCCGTACCATTCCGTCCGAAGTGCTGACGCTGGAGGACCTGGGCTGCCCGCCGATCTTCCGCCAGCTGATCGACCAGCCGCAGGGCCTGATCCTGGTCACCGGCCCAACCGGTTCGGGCAAGTCGACCACGCTCGCCGGCATGATCGACTACATCAACAAGAACGAATACGGCCACATCCTCACCGTCGAGGATCCGATCGAATTCGTGCATACCTCGCAGAAGTGCCTGATCAACCAGCGCGAAGTGCACCGCGACACGCACGGCTTCAACGAGGCGCTGCGCTCGGCGCTGCGCGAAGACCCGGACATCATCCTGGTCGGCGAATTGCGCGACCTGGAAACCATCCGCCTGGCGTTGACCGCCGCCGAAACCGGCCACCTGGTGTTCGGCACCCTGCACACCAGCTCGGCGGCCAAGACCATCGACCGCATCATCGACGTGTTCCCGGCCGGCGAAAAGCCGATGGTGCGCTCGATGCTGTCCGAATCGCTGCGTGCGGTGATTTCGCAGGCGTTGCTCAAGAAAGTGGGCGGCGGGCGCACCGCCGCCTGGGAAATCATGGTCGGCACCCCGGCCATCCGTAACCTGATCCGCGAGGACAAGGTGGCGCAGATGTACTCCTCGATCCAGACCGGCCAGCAATACGGCATGCAGACGCTGGACCAGCATCTGCAGGACCTGGTCAAGCGCAGCCTGATCACGCGCAACCAGGCACGCGAATACGCCAAGGACAAGCGGATATTCGAGTAGCCGGGATTCGGGATTCGGGATTCGCAACGGCGGCTCCCGGACCGGACCCCGCTCTTGCGAATCCCGAATCTCCACTCCCGACTCCCTGCTCCCGAGGAGCACGCCATGAGCACCATCGACTTCACCTCCTTCCTCAAGCTGATGGCGCACCAGAAGGCGTCGGATCTGTTCATCACCTCGGGGATGCCGCCGGCGATCAAGGTGCACGGCAAGATCAGTCCGATCACCCAGACGCCGCTGACCGCGCAACAGAGTCGCGACCTGGTGCTGAACGTGATGACGCCGTCGCAGCGCGAAGAATTCGAAAAGACCCACGAGTGCAATTTCGCCATCGGCGTGTCCGGGGTCGGGCGCTTTCGCGTGAGCTGCTTCTACCAGCGCAACCAGGTCGGCATGGTGCTGCGCCGGATCGAAACGCGCATCCCCACGGTGGAGGAGTTGAGCCTGCCGCCGGTGATCAAGACGCTGGCGATGACCAAGCGCGGGATCATCATCTTCGTCGGCGCCACTGGTACCGGCAAGTCGACCTCGCTGGCGGCGATGATCGGTTACCGCAACCAGAATTCCACCGGGCACATCATCACCATCGAAGACCCGATCGAATTCGTGCACAAGCACGAGGGCTGCATCATCACCCAGCGCGAAGTCGGCATCGATACCGACAGCTGGGAGAACGCGCTGAAAAACACCCTGCGCCAGGCGCCGGACGTGATCATGATCGGCGAGGTGCGCACCCGCGAGGGCATGGATCACGCCGTGGCCTTTGCCGAAACCGGCCATCTGGTGCTGTGCACCCTGCACGCCAACAACGCCAACCAGGCGATGGACCGCATCATCAACTTCTTCCCGGAAGACCGGCGCAACCAGCTGCTGATGGATCTGTCGCTCAATCTCAAGGGCGTGGTCGCGCAGCAGCTGATTCCGACCCCGGATGGTCGCGGCCGGCGTGTGGCGATGGAGATCATGCTGGGCACGCCGCTGGTGCAGGACTACATCCGCGACGGCGAGATCCACAAGCTCAAGGAGATCATGAAGGAGTCCACCAACCTGGGCATGCGCACCTTCGATCAGAGCCTGTTCGAGCTGTACCAGGCCGGCGAAATCAGCTACGAAGACGCGCTGCGCTACGCCGACTCGCAGAACGAGGTGCGCCTGCGCATCAAGCTCTCGCAGGGCGGCGACGCCAAGACCCTGGCCCAGGGCCTGGATGGCGTGGAGATCGCCGAGGTTCGTTGAGCGATTGCAGTTGTGCTGCCGTGGCCGGTGGGAAGCAGGATGGCCTGCGCCGGGCGCGGCGTGTTGCTGACTGCAGCTGTCCGGTGCGCGATGCCAGCGGCGGATGGCGCCGCAGCGACACGGGCGCAGCGGAAGGCACGGACGGTGTGATGTTTCAGATGTAACCAGGTGCGCCGATAGTGTCTAATATCCGCACCCCACCGCAGTGCCCAGACCCGTGAGCCTTCCCGATTCCGATCTCCGTCCGGAGCAAGAGCCGTTGCCCGACGACGGTGCCGTGTTCACCTCCGGCCCGCTGACGCCGCCGCCGGATTCGGCCGGTACCAGCGCCGATGACCACGCGTATCACCACTCGGTGGCCGAGGATGCGCAAGGCATGGTGCTGGCGACGTTGGTGGCATCGCTGGGGCTGGCGATCTTTGCCAAGGGCGGCCTGATGATCGGTGGCATGGCCGGGGTGGCGTTCCTGCTGCATTACGCGTTGCACTGGAATTTCGGCCTGGTGTTCGTGCTGGTCAATCTGCCGTTCTATTGGTTGAGCGTGCGCCGCATGGGCTGGGAATTCACCTTGAAGACCTTCGCTGCGGTCGGCGCCTGCGGCGCGCTCACCGACCTGCTGCCGCGCTGGGCCGATTACGCCCACATCAGCACGCTGTTTTCGGCGATCGTCGGCGGCGCGCTGGCGGGCCTGGGCATCCTGTTCTTCATCCGCCATCGCGGCAGCCTGGGCGGCATCGGCATCCTGGCGGTGTACCTGCAGCGCGAGCGTGGCTGGAGTGCGGGCAAGGTGCAGATGAGTTTCGATGCGATACTCATGCTAGTCGCGTTCTTCGTGCTGACGCCGGACAAGGTACTGTATTCGGCCATTGGCGCGCTGATGCTGAGCCTGGTGCTGATGTTCAACCACCGGCCGCACCGCTACATGGGCGTGTGAGCGCGCAGCGGAATTACACGACCTCCTCGCGCGCCGGGCAGTCTGTGGGCAGGTCCAGTCGCTGCATCAGGCCGCGCGCATCGAACGGTGCGTGCACCTTCATGTCGTTGTCGAAATAGCAGTACACGTCGCGCCGCGCGCGCTTGCTGGCACGCGGCCCGACACGCTGCGCAGCGGAGGGCTCACCGCCTGCGGCCCAGGCCGCGATCCGCTCGCCCCAGCGGTCCAGAGCGTGGTCGCTGTAGCCGCTGGCATACAGTTGTGCGTCGCCATGCAGCCGCAGGTAGACAAAGTCGGCAGTGACATCCTCCAGGTACGGAAACTTGCCTGCAGTGTCGGCCACCACCACGCCCACCTTGTGCTTGCGCAGCAGCTTCATGCAGGACGGGTCGCAGAAGCTGGAATGGCGCATTTCCAGCGCATGCCGTAGCGGGCGCTTGCGATCGACGCTCAAGGCCGTGCGCCCCTGCATCAAGGTGGTGTCGCGTTTGCGCGCCAGGGTGAGTGCCGCCTCGGTGTCGTGCGGCAGGTTGGAGAGAAATGCATCCAGCACCGCTGCGTCAAAGCGCAGGCTTGGCGGCAACTGCCACAGGATCGGCCCTAGCTTTGGCCCCAGCCGCAGTACGCCGGATGCAAAGAAGTTGGCCAGCGCCTGTTCGCAATCGCGCAGCCGCTTCATATGCGTGACAAACCGCGGTCCTTTGACCGCGAAGACGAAGTCGTCCGGCGTCTCGTCATGCCAGCTCTGGTAGCTCTCCGGCCGCTGCAGCGAATAGAACGAGCCATTGATTTCCACGCTGGGAAAACAGCGCCCGGCGTAGGCCAACTCGCGCCGCTGGGCCAGGCCAGTCGGGTAGAACGTGCCGCGCCAGCGTGCATAACGCCAGCCTGAAATGCCGATGCGGATGCTCATGTGCCGACCATGCCGCGACGGGTGTGCAGTGATCGTGGATGCTGCGGCAAGGCCGCGTCATCTAGTGCGCCGCGTGCGTGCGAGTGGATAAGCGGGACGGCATTGTCGAAACGATCGCGCCGCTGCAAGGCGGGCGCGGCCGGTGCGCGGAGTAGGCATGGAGCGCGCCCCGGTACCCGCCTGGTGCGCAATCACTGTCTGGCTGGCGGCGCGTTGCGTGCGGTCAGTCTTGTGAGGAATCCACAGGCGCTGCGGTGATCAATGTAATGCCGCTGCGCTCGCGCATTGACAGCAGCGGCAGGTTCGCAAACTGGTTGCCGGGCGCGTCGTAGAGCCACAGCACGCAGCACTCGGTATTGGCGCTTTGGAAGCTACTGCGGAACGCCACCACGCTGGCGCTGTAGCAGTCGCTGCCGTGGCGCACGCCAAGATCGGCGACAAAGTCGAACGTGTAATGCCCGGCGTCATGCCATGGCCATTGCGCCTGCAGCTCGGGGTCGCTGCTCTCGGCGGGCGTCGGGCAGCGTGCATCTGGATCAGGCGAGCGTTGCCGGCCTTGCGCATTCAGGCGCAGGTGCTGCAACTGGGTGTCTACCGCGGCACGCATCGCCGGGTGTTGCGCCAGCCAGTCGTCCGCTTGGCGTTCCTCGGGCAAGCGCTCGGCAGCAGCCTTGCGCGGCGCCGCCAGCGTGTGCTGGTAGCGATAGCGGATCTGCAGTGCCTGGGTTGGGTCGCGCTCGGGCGGGCAGCGGCGACAACGGGCGCGACAGGGCCAACGTGTCCTGGAAATAATCGCCGTCGCGGTAGGCCGCATAGCTGCGTCCATCGATGCGTAGCCAGTACAGCGCTTGGTCGCCACCGCGGCCGCTGATGCTGAATCCAGCGTCCGCTCCTATATCCGCTGGCGTACCTGTGGGCGTGGGGGCGGCTGCGCGGAAGCCATCGTTATGACCCGCAGCACTGTGATTTGGGTAAATAGACCGGTGCCGCCCACATAGGCGTCATCCAGCAGATCGCGTTGGCCGTCCTCGTCCAGGTCGATCAGGGTGTAGTGGTGGCTGCGGTTCTCGGAGAGATCGTCTGCTTCGCTGGTGGTGCGCGCGCGGTAGGCTTGCAGCGCGTGCCACTCGGCATCGGTGACGCCGGCCGGCTGCGTGGGTGACACCGCCTCGGATGGGTCTTCCGCCGGATCCGGGCTCGCAATGTCGAAGCTTTGCCCGCTGGTAGCGGCGTAGCGTTTCATCACGGTGTCGATGGGCGTGGGGTCGCTGGCCGGCACGGCGGCAACGTCACGGCGCAACTGGTCCAGCACCTGCGTCAGCGAAAGCCCAGGCACCTTGTGCGCGTCTGCCTGCGGCACTGCCGCGGCGAAGGCAATCAGCAACCCGCCAATGCTCAGCGAGCAGCGCAGGCGAGAGGTGTGATGCGGTGTGGCCGCGGCACGGAGTGCTGGCGCCTCGCACGCGGCACGCAGGGTGTCGCTCACGCGCTGCGCATCCAGGGCGGCGACAGTGCCTGAATGTCCGCAAATACCGGGCACTCGGGATGGTGCGCGCCGGGCAGGTAGCCCAGGCTCATCAGGAATTCGCCAGTGATCTCGCCGCCGGTGAAGCGGAAGGTCTTCTTGAACAGCTTGACCCAGGCGGCTTTGTCGAGCGGGTGCTGCGCGTCCAGCCATTGCGCGAAGCTGCCGTGCGTGGTGCGCAGCTGCTGGATGACCTGCGCGTTGTGGATGGCCGCCAGCACCTTCAGCCGGTTGCGGATGATGCCGGCA
The DNA here is from genome assembly GCF_003992965.1 of Xanthomonas sp. BRIP62409. NCBI lineage: Bacteria > Pseudomonadati > Pseudomonadota > Gammaproteobacteria > Lysobacterales > Lysobacteraceae > Xanthomonas > Xanthomonas sp. BRIP62409. The sequence continues at coordinate 51,575 of NZ_QEZJ01000017.1, forward strand.
TCGCCGAGCAGCCGTGCGATGTCGCTCTCGCCATAGGCCGCCACCGTGTCCACGTCGAAGCCGCCGTAGGCGCGCTGGAAGTTGCCGCGCTTGCGCAGGATGGTTTCCCAGCTCAGCCCGGCCTGATTGATCTCCAGCACCAGGCGCTCGAACAGCTCGGACTCCTCGCGTTGCGGAAAGCCGTACTCGTGATCGTGGTAATGGCCATGGACCGGATGGCCTGGGGCGATGCTGCAGTAGCCGCTCATGAGATGCCTGTTGTTGATGGACCGGTTGTAGGTGGACCGGCTGTGAGTGGACCAAGGGCCGGCGCTGTGGCCGGGAATCCGATGCACGGCCACAGCGACCGAACAGCGACGCGTGGGTGGATAGATCGACTGCCGTACCGGAGCAGATCGATCGCGGTAAGGCACAGCCTGTAGGGCCGCTGCGCAGCCGCCAGCAATCTGAATGGGCCGGCCTTGCCTGCCGGACCATCGGTGGCGTCTGCAAGGTCCAAGTCCATCGGTCACATCGGCAGTCCAATGACGTCCGCGTGCAGCAAGTATGGCAGCGGCTCTGCGCGCGGCGAAGCGAACGGCTAGAATGCGGCCATGTCCGTTTTGCCCACGCCTCTGGCCAACCAACTGCTGATCGCGCTTCCGGCGCTGTCCGATCCCACCTTTTCGCGTAGCGTCGCGCTGATCTGCCAGCACGACGAGAACGGCGCCATGGGCGTGCTGGTCAACCGGCCCTCCGAATACACCCTGGGCGAGGTCCTGTCGCAGATGGGTATCGACACCGTCGACGACCACCTGCGTGAGCAGGTCGTGCTCAGCGGCGGGCCGGTGCACCCGGAGCGCGGTTTCGTCATCCACGACGATGCGCGCGACTGGGATTCCAGCCTGGAAGTGGGGCAGGGCGTGTACCTGACTACCTCGCGCGACATCCTCGAAGCCATGGCGGCCGGCGAAGGCCCGCGCAATGCGCTGGTGGCACTGGGCTGTGCCGGCTGGGGCGCGGGGCAACTGGAATTCGAACTGGGCGAGAACAGCTGGCTGACCGCGCCGTCGGACGCCAATGTGCTGTTCGCCACCGCGCTGGAAGATCGCTGGCAGACCGCTGCCGGGCGCATCGGCGTGGATCTGTTCCGGCTGACGGATTATTCCGGGCATGCCTGAGGCGGGCGCGATCCGCCCCGATGGCACGGTGCTGGGCTTCGACGTGGGGTCGCGCCGGATCGGCGTGGCGGTCGGTACCGCATTGGGCGCCGGTGCGCGTGCAGTGGCGGTCATCCCTGTGCATGCGAATGGCCCGGACTGGGTCGCGCTGGACCGCGTGCACAAGGAATGGCGCCCCGACGGCCTGGTGGTCGGCGACCCGCTGACCCTGGACGACAAGGATCAACCCGCACGCAAGCGCGCACATGACTTTGCCCGCCAACTGCGCGAGCGCTATGCGCTGCCGGTGGTACTGATCGACGAGCGCTCCAGTTCGGTCGAAGCTGCGCAGCGCTTCGCGCGCGAGCGCGCCGACGGGCGCAAGCGCCGCCGCGATGCCGAGGCGCTGGACGCGATGGCGGCCGCGGTGATCGTCGAACGCTGGTTGGCCGCGCCCGACCAAGCCACCCTTCTTCCCTGACACTCCCGACCTGCGATGACCACCATGCAACTCGATTCGGACGGACGCCTGCGCCACCTGCTCACCCTGGAAGGACTGCCGCGCACCACGCTGCTGCAACTGCTCGATCGTGCCGGCCAGATCCGCGACGCGGCGGTGGGGCGCGTAGGCAAGCGCAGCGTGCTCGCCGGCACCGCGGTGTGCACGCTGTTCTTTGAACCGTCCACGCGCACGCGCAGCTCGTTCCACCTGGCTGCGCAGCGGCTGGGCGCGGACGTGCTCAATTTCGATGCCTCGACCTCCTCGACCCGCAAGGGCGAGACCGCACGCGACACCTTGAAGAACCTCGAGGCGATGGGCGTGCGCGGCTTTGTGGTGCGCCATCCCGACGACGGTGCGGTGGAAGCGCTGGCCGCGGCCGCAGGCGAGGGCACCGCGCTGATCAATGCCGGTGACGGCCGCAGTGCGCATCCCACCCAGGGCCTGCTCGACATGCTCACCCTGCGCCAGGCCAAGGGCACCGATTTTTCCAAGCTCAAGGTGGTGATTGTCGGCGACGTGAAGCACTCACGCGTGGCGCGCTCGGACCTGCATGCACTGCGCACGCTGGGTGCCGGCGAGATCCGCGTCTGCGGTCCGGCCAGCCTGCTGCCCGACGACGACATGCTGGACGGTTGCGTGGTCGGCCAGGACTTCGACGCCATGCTGGACGGTGCCGACGCCTTGATGATGCTGCGCCTGCAGCGCGAGCGCATGGAAGAAGGGCTGGTGCCGTCGCTGGAGCAGTATCACGCCGACTACGGACTCACCCGCAAGCGCCTGGCACGCGCCGGCCGGGACGCCGCCGTGCTGCATCCGGGCCCGATCAACCGCGGTGTGGAAATCACCGACGAAGTCGCCGACGGCGCGCAATCGTGCGTGCTGCGCCAGGTCGCCAACGGCGTGGCGGTGCGCATGGCCGTACTGGAAACCCTGCTAGGTTGAGCCAGCCCGGCGGCCGCGACCGCGCATCCACAATGCGGTCGCGGCCGCCGCCGGCCGAGCGTCTTCGCGCAGACGCTCGCAAAGCCCTTGCCATCAGAACGCGCGCGCAGCCTGCTCTTACCATTCCCGAATCCCGAATCCCGAATCCCGAATCCCGAATCCCGAATCCCGAATCCAGGCACCACGCCATAACATCCACTCGCCTATCGTGACCGCTCCTTTCATCGCAGGAGATCGCAATGGGTATTTCACGTCACGCCACCGCTCACTGGGAAGGCGACCTCAAGACCGGCAAGGGCCAGCTCAGCACACCGCAGAGCGGGCTGATGGACAAGACCCGCTACGCCTTCAGCAGCCGCTTCGGTGACGAGAAGGGCACCAACCCGGAAGAACTGATCGCCGCCGCGCATGCCGGCTGCTTCACCATGGCGCTGTCCGCTCAGCTGAGCGAAGCCGGTTTTCCGCCGACCTCGCTGGACACGCGTGCAGACGTGGACCTGTCGATGGAAGGCGGCCCGCAGCTGTCGCAGATCCGCCTCAAGCTCACCGCCGTGGTGCCGGGGATCGACGAAGCCAAGTTCCGCGAACTGGCCGACGCCGCCAAGAAGAACTGCCCGGTGTCCAAGGCGCTGAGCGCGGTGCCGATCAGCCTGGAAAGCGAGTTTTCCAACCAGGCGTGATCCCTGTGCGTGCGCCGGCGATGGTGGCCGGCGTACGCAGCTGGCGGCGACCTGAATAGGGCTTTGCACGGGCGGTTCGGTTCAGGGCGGTTTCACTGGTGCAGGCCGAGCATCGGCTGCGTGTCCTCCCTGTGAAGCTGCTGCAATGAAAACTCTCGTGCTTGGTGCTCTGGTGGTGGGTCTGGCCGTTGCAGGCAATGCAACCGCGCAGCGCTATGACAGCGGCTACAACGGACGTGGCAACTACGAGGATGGTCGCTACGAATATGCGCGGGTGGTGCGCGTGGACCCGATCATCGTCACCGATACGTACAACGAGCGCAGCAGCGAACGCTGCTACAACCGCCCGGCCGACGGCTACTACACCAGCAACGATGGCTATTACCGCGATGGTGGCAGCTACGGCCAGGCCGGCGTGTCCAATCGCGGGGTAGCCAGCGTGATCGGCGGAATAGCAGGTGCGGTGCTCGGCAGCCAGGTCGGTGGCGGCAATGGCCGCCTGGTCGGTACCGCCGTCGGCACCATGGCCGGTGTCGCGGCAGGCCGTTCGATCTACGAAGCCAATAACCGCAACTACCAGGGCAATGTCAGCGTCTGCGAGCCGGTGTCCTACCGCCGCGAACGCGATCGAGTCGATGGCTACGACGTGACGTACGAATACGCGGGCCGCACCTATCACACGCGTAGCGACTACAACCCGGGCGATCGCATCCGCGTGCGCGTGGACGTGCGTCCCGACTGAGCGCCGCGGCATCGCGCCGTGCTCGGGCGATCTCCATCAGCCGCTTGAATGACGAAAACGCTGTGGGAGGCTACAGCGTTTTTCGTTTCGACCCAGGCGCGCGTCAGCCGCAGGATCAGGCGGCGATCACGCCCAATCCAGCGTGCCGCGAATCACCGTCTGCACCTGGCCGCCCGACCATACGTCGCCATTGGCATCGATGCGCAATTCCAGCAGGGCGTCGAAGCCGATCTCGCGGCCCTGGCTGACCACATAACGGCGTTCCTTGCCGGGCAATGCGTTGCGACTGTCCAGCCAGGCGGCAAGCACCGCATTGGCCGCGCCGGAGGCGGCATCTTCGAAGCGCCGGCCATTGCCGACGAAGGCGCGCACCGCCAGATCGTAGGCGCCGGGCGCTGCGGCGCCGGCATAGGCGAACACGCCCATGCTGCCGGTGGATTCGGCCAGCGCGGCGATCGCCTCCCAATCCGGCTGCAGGCCGCGCAGTGCCGCTTCGCTGGCCAGTTCCACCACCCACCAGGTGCGGCCGCCGTCCATCAGCGCGGGCGGCAGCCCGCCGAGGGGCCAGCCGCGCAATGCATCGCGCAGGCGCGGGTCGTCGGCCTGCACCTGCTCGGCCACGCGCGCGCGCGGGGTGCGGATGGCGATGCTGCGGTGGCCTGCGATCTGCTCCACGCGCAGCGGCAAGTGGCCGGCGATGCCGTCCTGGATCAGCACGCCGTCGTCGGGCGCGGCCAGGCCGGCCTCCAGCACCGCATGTGCGGTGCCCACGCTGGGGTGGCCGGCAAACGGCACTTCCTTTTGTGGCGAAAACATCCGCAGCCGATAACTGCTGTGTGCGTCCGGCGCCGCAAACACGAAGGTGGTTTCCGGCAGCTTGGTCCAGCGTGCGATGGCCTGCATCGCGGCATCGTCCAGGCCTTCGGCATCCAGCACCACTGCCAGCGGGTTGCCGCTGCCGGGGTGGGCGGAGAACACATCCAGTTGCAGGAAGCGGCGGGTGGTCATGGTGGCGGATCCGCGAACAGGGCGCGGCAGCTTACCAATCGATGCGGCCTTCGATCACTTGCCTGGTCGTTCCGCCGATCCAGACCTCGCCTTGGTGATCCACCTCCACGTGGACGCGGCCGTCACGGCCGACCTCGCGGCCCTGGCTGGCGACATAGCGCGACGCCTCGCCCGGCACGCGGCCCTGGCCGTGCAGGCGCGCGGCAATGCAGGCGTTGGCGCTGCCGGTGACCGGATCTTCCGCAATGCCGTCGCCGGGGCAGAAGGCGCGTACCACCAGGTCCGCGTCGCCATTGGCCTGCGGCGCGTGGATGGCCAGGCCGGTGGCCGCGCTGGCCTGGGTCAGGCGGGTGATCGCAGACAAATCGGGCATCGCCTGGCGTACCGCCTGCGCGTCGGCCAGTTCCAGCAGCCACCAGCCGGGGCCGTTGTTCCAGAGGGCGGCCGGGTGGTCGGCCACGCGCAGACCCGCGCAGGCATCGTGCAACGCCGCGGCATGGATCGCGCCGGTCTCGATCGCTTGCGCACGCGGTGCCTGCAGCCGCACCAGCAGGGCGCCATGCCGGTCGATCACCTGCACCGGCAGCACGCCCGCCGCACATTGCTGGCGCATCCGGCCGTCCGGCTTGAATACCACCAACCCGTGGGTTGCCGCCGCCCATGCGGCGCCGACGCTGGGGTGGCCGGCAAACGGCAACTCGGCGCGCGGGGTGAAGATGCGGATGTGGTAATCCGCATCGGGCGCGCTGACCGGCAGGAAAAAAATCGTCTCCGACAGGTTCAGCCACGCGGCGATCTGCTGCATCTGCGCGGACGACAACGCCTGCGCGTTGAGCACCACGCCTAACGGATTGCCGTTGCCGTGCTGGCCGCCGAAGACATCCAGTTGCAGGTAGCGGTGCTTGCTCATGGGGCATGGATCTCGATCGATGGAATGCGCGTGGATGGTTGCAGCGCAAACCGTTGCGGTGATGGAAGCGGCCCCCGGCATGCTGTGACCGCACGCGGGGTCATGCGGGCGACATTGGCAGTAGAATCGGAGGTTCCGCCCGGCGTACCGGGCGTTTTCCCCCTCATCCTAAACGCCTATCTCCATGTCAGCTCCCCACTCTACCGATCGTTGGATCGTCCTCAAGTTCGGCGGCACCTCGGTGTCGCGTCGTCATCGCTGGGACACGATTGGAAAACTGGCGAGCAAACGGGCCAACGAGACCGGCGGCCGCGTGCTGGTGGTGGTGTCTGCATTGTCGGGCGTGACCAACGAACTCACCGCGATCGCCGATGGCGCCGCCGACAGCGCGCAGCGCGTGGCCGCGCTGGAGCAGCGTCACCGCCAGTTCCTGGCCGAGCTAGAACTGGATGCCGATGCGGTGCTGGGCGAGCGCCTGGCCGCCTTGCATGCCTTGGTCGGCGACGCGCGCGCGGCCGCGCGCACGCTGGACTGGCAGGCCGAGGTGCTGGGGCAGGGCGAGTTGCTGTCTTCCACCATCGGTGCGGCGTACCTGCATGCCAGCGGCCTGGACATGGGCTGGCTGGATGCGCGCCAGTGGCTGTCGGCGCTGCCGCCGCAGCCCAATCAGAGCGAATGGTCCAAGCGCCTGTCGGTGTCCTGCCAATGGCAGTCCGACGCCGACTGGCGCGCGCGTTTCGATGCGCAGCCCACCCGCCTGTTGATCACCCAGGGCTTCATTTCGCGGCACGCCGATGGCGGCACCGCGATCCTGGGGCGTGGCGGTTCGGATACCTCGGCGGCGTATTTCGGTGCGCTGCTCGGCGCCAGCCGCGTGGAAATCTGGACCGACGTGCCCGGCATGTTCAGCGCCAATCCCAAGGAAGTGCCGGACGCGCGGCTGCTGACCCGCCTGGACTATTACGAAGCGCAGGAAATCGCCACCACCGGCGCCAAGGTGCTGCACCCGCGCTCGATCAAGCCATGCCGCGATTCCGGGGTGCCGATGGCGATCCTGGATACCGAGCGGCCCGATCTGCCGGGCACCACCATCGACGGCAATGCCGAGCCGGTGCCGGGCGTCAAGGCGATCAGCCGCCGCAACGGCATCGTGCTGGTGTCGATGGAAGGTATCGGCATGTGGCAGCAGGTCGGCTTCCTGGCCGATGTGTTTACGCTGTTCAAGAAGCACGGCCTGTCGGTGGACCTGATCGGTTCGGCCGAGACCAATGTCACCGTGTCGCTGGACCCGAGCGAGAACCTGGTCAACACCGACGTGCTGGCCGCGCTGTCGGCTGATCTGTCGCAGATCTGCAAGGTCAAGATCATTGTTCCCTGCGCGGCAATCACCCTGGTCGGGCGCGGCATGCGCTCGCTGCTGCACAAGCTTTCCGATGTGTGGGCCACGTTCGGGCAGGAACGCGTGCACATGATTTCGCAGTCGTCCAACGACCTGAATCTGACCTTCGTCATCGACGAAGCCGATGCCGATGGCCTGCTGCCGATCCTGCATGCGGAACTGATCGACAGCGGCGCGATGCCGGTGAGCGAAGGCGAGGTGTTCGGTCCGCGCTGGCGGCAGATCATCGGTTCGGTGCGCCCGCGGCCCACGCCGTGGTGGCATGCCGAGCGCGCGCATCTGCTGACGCTGTCCAGGGCCGGCACGCCGCGTTACGTCTATCACCTGCCCACCGTGCGCGCGCGCGCGCAGGCGCTGGCGCAGATCGCGGCGGTGGATCAGCGTTATTACGCAATCAAGGCCAATGCGCATCCGGCGATCCTGATGGCGCTGGAACAGGCCGGGTTCGGCCTGGAATGCGTCTCGCACGGCGAGCTGCGCCGCGTGTTCGACACCTTGCCCGAGCTGTCGCCGCGGCGCGTGCTGTTCACGCCGAGCTTCGCGCCCAAGGCCGAGTACGAAGCGGGATTTGCGCTGGGCGTGACCGTCACCGTGGACAACGTCGAAGCATTGCGGCGCTGGCCGGAGGTGTTCCGCGGCCGCAACGTGTGGCTGCGCATCGACCTGGGGCATGGCGACGGGCACCACGAGAAGGTCAACACCGGCGGCAAGGCGTCCAAGTTCGGGTTGTCGTCCACGCGGGTGGATGAGTTCGTGGAGGTGGCGCGCACGCTCGAGGTCACCATCACCGGCGTGCATGCGCACCTGGGCAGTGGCGTGGAGACCGGCGAACACTGGCGGATGATGTACGACGAACTGGCCGGCTTTGCGCGCCGCATCGGCACGGTGGAGACCATCGACATCGGTGGCGGCCTGCCGATTCCCTACAGCGCCGAGGACGAGCCGTTCGACCTGGAGGTGTGGGCCAAGGGCCTGGCCGAGGTCAAGGCGGTGCATCCGGGCTATCGCCTGGCGATCGAGCCGGGCCGCTACCTGGTGGCCGAAGCCGGCGTGCTGCTGGCGCAGGTGACCCAGGTGATCGAAAAGGACGGCGTGCAGCGCGTGGGCCTGGATGCGGGCATGAACACGCTGATCCGCCCCGCCTTGTACGACGCCTGGCACGACATCGAGAACCTCAGCCAGCTCGACGCGCCGGCCGATGGCAGCTTCGATATCGTCGGGCCGATCTGCGAATCCTCCGACGTGTTCGGCAAGCGCCGTCGTCTGCCTGCCGCCACCGCGCCGGGCGATGTGATGCTGGTGGCCGATGCCGGTGCCTACGGCTACTCGATGGCCAGCACTTACAACCAGCGCGAATTGCCGCGCGAAGAGGTGATCGATGCGCCCGCAGGCTGAGTTCATTGCGCTCAGTACGCTGGCCGGTGGCGGTGCGATCGTGTTCGCCACCGCGCTCCAGCAACTGAGCCTGGGCATGCCGTGGAGCGACACCTTCAAATGGGCGCTGCCCGCGTTGGTCGCCGCCGGTATCGGCGCATGGCTGGCCGGGCGTTGGCAACGTCGATGCGATGCGCGGGCTCCGGCACGCCGCAGTGGCGGGATGGCGGTGCGCACGGTGCTGTTGAGCGCGCTGAGCTATGTGCCGGTGGTGGCGCTGTATCTCGCAGTCGCCTTCGCGGTGTCTGGCGACGCAACGGCCGCACGCCTGGATGTGCTGGTGCTGGCGGTGCTGTTCGGTTGCCTGCCGTTGCTGTGGGCCGTGGTGCCGTTTTCCATGATTGAATATGTCCTGTGCCGACGTTATCTGCGTCGCGTACGTGTTCCTGCAGGTAGTCCATGAGCGCTTTCGACAAACACCAGATTTCCACCTTCCGTTTCGTGCGTTGCGCACTCGACGCACAGACCGGCGTGGCGACGCTGGTGTATGCCTTCGACCAAGGGCCGGAACTGGTCGAGACCGTCGCGGTGCCGGGCGCACCCTTTGCGCTGGACGGCGCGCATGCCGCTGCGGTGCAACAGGCGCTGCGCCTGCTGCACCTCATCGCCGGCGTCAGCTATTTCAAGGCGGCGGTGCCGCCGACCATCCAGATCGACGATTACGCCATCGACGCGCACACCGCCGCGCTGGTGGAAAGCGTCTACCTGCACGGCCTGGGCGAGTTCGCCTATCGCAATGGCTTGAACCTGCACGGCAGGATCCGCTTCCCGGTGGCCGCACCGGCAACTGCCGATGCGCCGGCGCTGGGCCTGCGCGAGCATGCGTTGGTGGCGATCGGCGGCGGCAAGGATTCGCTGGTCAGCATCGAAGCCCTGCGGCATGCCGGCATCGACCAGACGGTGAGCTGGATCGGCGGCTCGCAGCTGATCCGTGCCTGCGCCGAGCGCACCGGTCTGCCGGTGCTCAATATCGGCCGCGTGCTGGCGCCGGAATTGTTCGAGCTCAATCGCCAGGGCGCGTGGAACGGGCATATCCCGGTCACCGCGGTGAACTCGGCCATCCTGGTGCTGTCCGCCTTGCTCAATGGCGTGGACCAGGTGGTGTTTTCCAACGAGCGTTCGGCCAGTTACGGCAGCCAGATTCCCGGCACCGGCGAGGTCAATCACCAGTGGTCCAAGGGCTGGGCGTTCGAGCAGGCGTTCGGCGACTACGTACAGCGGCATGTGGCGGCCGACCTGCGCTATTACTCGTTGCTGCGGCCGTTGTCGGAGCTGGCGGTGGCGCGCCAGTTCGCCAAGACCGACCACTACGACGCGCATTTTTCCAGCTGCAACCGCAACTTCCACATCATGGGCGAGCGCCCGGTGCATCGCTGGTGCGGGGTCTGCCCGAAGTGCCATTTCGTGTTCCTGGCGTTGGCACCGTTCATGCCCAAGACGCGCCTGGTCAACATCTTCGGGCGCAATCTGCTCGACGATGCAAGCCAGGCCGGCGGTTACGATGCGCTGCTGGAATTCCAGGACCACAAGCCGTTCGAATGCGTGGGCGAAGGCCGTGAATCGCGCGCGGCAATGGCGGTGCTGGCCGGCCGTGCCGAATGGAAGGAAGACGCGCTGGTGCTGCGTTTCATCCGCGAGATCCAGCCGCAGCTGGACCAGCAGGAACTGCAGCTGGAGCCGTTGCTGGCCATCGACGGCGAGCACCGGATTCCGTCGGCGCTGTGGGAGCGCGTGCGTGCGAATTTCGCAGCTTGAGGGCAAGGCGGTTGCGTTATGGGGTTGGGGGCGCGAAGGACGCGCCGCGTATCGCGCCTTGCGCGCCGCGTTGCCGACGCAAACGCTGACGGTGTTCTGCAACGCCGACGAAGCGCGCGAGCTCGAGACGCTGGCCGATGCTGCGTTGCATGTGGAAACCGAGGCCAGCGCGCAGGCGCTGGGCCGGTTCGAGGTGGTGGTGAAATCGCCCGGCATCAGCCCGTATCGCCCCGAGGCGCATACCGCGGCAACCGTGCACGGCACGCAATTCATCGGCGGCACCGCGTTGTGGTTTGCCGAACATGCGCAGCCAGATGGCGTGGTGCCGGGCGCCATCTGCGTCACCGGCACCAAAGGCAAGAGCACCACCACCGCGCTGCTGGCGCATCTGTTGCGTGCGGCCGGGCATCGCACCGCGCTGGTCGGCAACATCGGCCAGCCCTTGCTGGAAGTGCTGGCGCCGCAACCGCCGCCGACATATTGGGCGATCGAGTTGTCCAGCTACCAGACCGGCGAGGTGGGGCGCAGCGGCGCGCGTCCGGAATTGGCGCTGGTGCTGAACCTGTTTCCCGAGCATCTGGACTGGCATGGCGATGAAGCGCGCTATGTGCGCGACAAGCTGGCGCTGGTCACCGAAGGCCGCCCGCGCATCGCCTTGCTCAACGCGGCCGACCCGCACCTGACCCAGCTGCAGTTGCCCGACAGCCAGGTGCGCTGGTTCAACCATCCCGATGGCTGGCACCTGCGCGGCGATGTGGTGTATCGCGCCGAGCAGCCCATGTTCGATACCGCCAACGTGCCGCTGCCGGGCGAACACAATCGGCGCAACCTGTGCGCGGTGCTGGCTGCGGTGGAAGCCTTGGGCCTGGACGCTGCGGCACTGGCGCCGGCCGCAGCGAGCTTCCGCCCGTTGCCGAACCGCCTGCAGCTGCTTGGCAGCGTGGACGGCATCAGCTACGTCAACGACTCGATCAGCACCACGCCGCATGCGTCACTTGCGGCGCTGGCCTGCTTTGCGCAGCGTCGTGTGGCCTTGCTGGTGGGTGGGCACGATCGTGGGCTGGACTGGCAGGAGTTTGCCGCGCAGATGGCGCAGAAAGCGCCGCTGGAAATCGTCACCATGGGAGCGAACGGGCCGCGGATCCATGCGTTGCTGGCCCCGCTGGCCGAGAGCGGCCGTTTCGGCCTGCATGCGGCCGCCGACCTGGAACATGCCGTGCGGCTGGCACGCGAGGCGCTGGGCGAGCAGGGCGGTGTGGTGCTGCTGTCGCCGGGGGCGCCCAGCTTCGGCGCGTACAGCGACTACGTCGCGCGCGGCCGCCATTTTGCGCAGCTGGCCGGGTTCGACCCGGCGGCGATCAGCGCGATTCCGGGCCTGGGCGTGCAGTAGCGCTGCAATGACCGCGCTGGTCGATGGCGGGCATTCGCCTCGAGTTTTCGATCGCGGCTGCAGGCCGCCGACGCAACCGCTCTGCCGTCGCCGGCGATGACCCGGCCTGCACGGCAACAGCGCCTACACTCGCCGGACCTTCCCGGGAGCAGGCACATGCACAAGCAATGGAGATGGCGTGGCGTTGGGGTGTTCGGTGTCCTGGCGTCGCTGGCGTTGCCCGCCGCCGCTGCGATGCAGGCCAAGCCGCTGGAATGGACGATCGGCAAGGACACCTTCAGCGGCGTGCTGGTCTACGACGATGCCGGTGCCGCCAGGCGCCCAGGCCTGGTGATGGTGCCGAACTGGCGCGGGGTCAACGATTCGGCAGTCACCAAGGCCAGGCAACTGGCCGGCGACGACTACGTGGTGCTGGTTGCCGACGTCTACGGCAAGGGCCGGCGTCCTGCCAACGACAGCGAGGCCGGGCAGTTTGCCGGTGCGCTGAAGAAGGACCCGCAGACGCTGCGCGCCCGCGCGCTGAAAGCAGTGGAGGTGCTCAAGGCGCAGGCCGGCAAGGCACCGCTGGATGCATCGCGCATCGGCGCGGTGGGGTTCTGCTTCGGCGGCACCACGGTGCTGGAACTGGTGCGCGCGGGCGCCCAGCTGGCCGGTGTGGTCAGCCTGCACGGCGGTATCGCCACACCCAGCCCGGCGGCCGCCGGTTCGGCCAGGACACCGCTGCTGGTGCTCAACGGCGCCGACGACAAGAGCGTGACCAAGGCGGACATCGCCGCGTTCGAAACCGAGATGACTGCGGCCGGCGCGGACTGGCAGTTCGTCAACTTCAGTGGGGCCGTGCATTGCTTTGCCGAAGCCGATGCCAACAGCCCGCCGAGCTGCCTGTACAACCCGCGTGCGGCGACGCGCGCATACCGCATGCTGGGCGACTTCTTCGATGAGCGGTTTGGTCGATAGCAGGGAGTGGTGATTCGAGATTCGAGATTCGGGATTCGCAACAGCGTGGTCCCGTTCTTCGAATCTTCCTGTGAGCTAGTGCTCAGGGCTTTGGGCTGAGCGTCGTTGCGCCATCGCATGCCGGGAGTCGTGAAAGCACAAGCAGCCGATTTTGCGAATCCCCAATCCCAAATGCCCACTTCCGTCCGGGGCGTCCAGCCCCGGATCAGTGCGTGCGTTGCACCGCGTAGCGAGCCAGGCCGCGCAATGCGGCAACCGCCGGGCTGGCGGGCAGGGTGTCCAGCGCCTGTTCGGCGGCGGCTGCGTATTCGGCGGCGCGCTGGCGGCTGTAGTCCAGTCCGCCGGTGGCGTGGATAGCGGCCAACACTTCCGGCATCGCGGTTGCATCGCCTTGCTCGACGATCTGGCGCAGCCGCTCCCGGGTGCCCGCATCCGAGTGCGCCATGGCGTGGATCAGCGGCAGGGTCGCCTTGCCTTCGGCCAGGTCGTCGCCCAGGTTCTTGCCCAGGTCGGCTGCGTCGGCAGCGTAGTCGAGTACGTCATCGGCAATCTGGAAGGCAAAGCCCAACTGCATGCCGTAGTCGTACAGGCGCTGCTGCACCTGCGCGTCCGCGCCCGAGGCCAGGGCGCCCAGGCGGGTGCCGGCGGCGAACAGCACCGCAGTCTTGCGCTCGATCACGCGCAGGTAGGCGGCTTCGTCGGTGTCGGGGTTGTGCACGTGCAGCAGCTGCAGCACCTCGCCCTCGGCAATGCGGTTGGTGGTATCGGCCAGGATCTGCATGACTTCCATGCGATCCAGCTCCACCATCAACTGAAAGCTGCGCGAATACAGGAAGTCGCCGACCAGCACGCTGGGTGCATTGCCCCACAGCGCATTGGCGGTGCTGCGCCCGCGGCGCAGGTCCGACTCGTCCACCACGTCGTCATGCAACAAGGTGGAGGTGTGGATGAACTCGATGATCGCCGCCAGCTGGTGGTGCTCCGGGCCGGAGCCGCCAGCGGCGTGACCGGCCAGCATCACCAGCATCGGACGCAGGCGCTTGCCGCCGGCGGAGATGATGTGATCGGCGATCTGGTTGATCAGCACGACGTCCGAGGCCAGGCGGCGGCGGATCAGCGCGTCGACCGCGGCCATGTCGGGCGCGGCGAGGGACTGGATCTGGGGCAGGCCCAGGATGGTGGGGAGGTCTTCGGCGATGGTCATGCGCAGGCGTTCGTGATGTGCGCCGATTATAGGTGTCTGGGCCAGATCCGTCCCGTCGGCCGTGTCCGGAGGTCCTCACGGCAGCCGCAAACCCTTGCGGCGTCAGCGCCGGGCAGGTTCGGGAGTGCCCGGATTCCGACCTGCCGGCGCGGCATTCCCCGGCCCGGCGCTGCGGGGACCTACAGGCACCGGGGCAGGGCAGGTGCGGTAACATTGGCACCAAGACATTCACCGCCGCGCCCCATCGGCGCCGGCGCACCATCTCGGAAGCATCTATGGCCCGCGGCATCAACAAAGTCATCCTCGTCGGCAATCTCGGCAACGATCCCGACACCAAGTACACCCAGGCCGGCATGGCAATCACGCGCGTGAGTCTGGCCACCACCAGCATGCGCAAGGACCGCGAGGGCAACAACCAGGAGCGCACCGAGTGGCACCGCGTGGTGTTCTTCGGCAAGCTGGGCGAGATCGCCGGCGAGTACCTGCGCAAGGGTTCGCAGGTGTACGTCGAAGGCGAGCTGCGCTACGACAAGTACACCGGCCAGGACGGCGTGGAGAAGTACAGCACCGACATCGTCGCCAACGAGATGCAGATGCTTGGCGGCCGTGGCGAAGGCGGTGGCGGTGGCATGGGCGGCGATCGTCCGCAGCGCAGCCAGGCGCCGCGCCAGCAGCAAGGCGGCGGTGGTCAGGGCGGCGGTCAGGACTATGCCCCGCGTCGTCAGCAGCCGGCCCAGCAGCAGTCGGCACCACCGATGGACGATTTTGCCGACGACGATATCCCGTTCTGATCGGCAGCCAGCCTGTTTGTCATTCCGGAAGGCCCGCATTGTGCGGGCCTTCTGCGTGCTGGCCATTGGCGGCATCGCTGCACGCCGGTGGTTCCAAAGCGGCTGCACGCGCAGGCTGACCTGGCCGGTACGACGGCGCCGCTGACCAGTCTCGACCAGGCATGGATGACTCCCCCTCGCAAGCAATCGCCAGGCGGGTGCGAGCGCCGCGCAGCACGGGTATGTGCGCCTGGCACCTGCCGATTCCGAGACGCGCCCATCCGGCGTAGCGCGCAGTGGTGTTGTCCGCTGCACTAGGCCGATGTGCGATTCCGCCCATTCTGCTTGGCGCGATACAGCGCCGAATCGGCGTCATGCACGAAGGCATCCGGGCTGAGTGGCACTTCGCCCGGTTCGAACGTCGCTGCGCCGACGCTGACGGTGACGTGCGCGCTGGTCGGGCTGGACATGTGCATCAGGCCGAGCGCGGCGACGGCGCTGCGGATGGCATCGGCCAGTCGCAACGCGCCGGCAGCATCTGTCTGCGGCAGGATCATGCCGAACTCTTCGCCGCCGTAACGCGCGGCAATGTCTTCGCTGCGCCGTGAGCAGCCGGCGATTGCGCCCGCGATCAGGCGCAGGCAGGCGTCGCCATTCACATGGCCGTACGTGTCGTTGTAGAGCTTGAAATGATCGACATCGATCATCAGCACCGACAATGGCGCTTGTCGATGCACCGCCTGCTGCAAGGCGCGCGAGAGCCGGTGATCGAATGCACGCCGGTTGGCAATGCCGGTGAGCGCATCTATCCAGGCTTCGGAGCTGAGTTTTTCCTCGTTGCGGTGCATGCGGCGCAATTGCAGATCCAGCCAGATGCCCACGCCCAGCAGCAGCACGCATCCCAAGGTGGCGATCATGATCCGCTGGCGCGCGGATTGGCGCCAATTGGCCAATGCGTCATCGACCGAGACGCCGGTCAAGACGGTCAGTGGATACGCCTGCGCCGGCGCGAAACTGGAAATACGCTCCACGCCGTCGATCGGCGAACGATAGGTCGCAGTGCCGTGCCTGCGTGCGCGCATGGTGACGTAGATCGAGGTGCCGGCGATCGAGGTGCCAATCACGCCCGGTTTGTCGGGCCGGCGCACCAGCACGATGCCATCGTCGTTGGTCATGCCGATGGTGCCATTCGGGCCGACCTCGAAGCTGCTGTAGTAGTTCTGGAAATACTTCAGTTGCAGCGTGACCAGGACAACGCCTGCAAATTCGCCGCCGGGCGTGTTGAGGCGCCGGCTCAACGTGAGCACCCAGCTACCATCGGAGCGGCTCTGGACCGGTGGCCCGACCAGCGACAGGGCGTCGCGATGGTCGCGGTGATATTTGAAATAGGCACGATCGGCGTTGTTGTGTGTCCTGGGCGTGCTGCTCAGTGACGAACTCATCCAGGTGCCATCGGCCGCATAGATGAAGATGCCGTGCAACCGGTCCGAGCGACGCGCCTCATGTACCAGAAAGTCATGCATGACCAGTCGCGCACTGGCCGAGCCCTGATCATGCTCCACCCGCGACACCAACCCGGACAGCACGGCATCGGCGATGGTCATGGTGTCGCTGGCATGCTGCGCCAGCGAATTGGCGAGATTCAACGATTGCGCTTCGGCGGCATGCAGCGCGCTGGTGCGCTCGTCATGGATGGACCAGTACTCCGAACCAAGCAGCAGCAGGCACGAAATGCTCAGCACAAAGTGCAACGCGATGCGTTGTGCACGTTGCCGCCGTCGCTTGCTGGTCGATGTCACGGAAGGTACCTGTCTGGACAGCAGGAAGTTGCAATTGCCATGCCAGCCTAGCCGTTGGCGCCGCGTGGAATCGCTTGCACCGCGTCGTGCAATGCAAGATCTGTGATTGATGCCTCATGCGCTGCGGGAGCGCTCACCTGGCATGCTGCCGCGCCGTGGTCCAGCCTGCTGTTGTCACCGTGCTCGACGATGCGACGAAACACGGCAGCCGACAGCAGCGCCAAAAGCCAGCTCGACTGCATGCGGCTAACGCCCGGCGTGTTATCCCGAACGCCGATCACAACAGGGAGTGCCGTATGCGCGCCATTCGTTTAGCTCATCCTGCAGGTTTGAACGCATTACATACCGTTACGCTGCCAGACCCCGGGCAGCCGGCACGCGGTCAGATCAGAGTGCGGCTGCACGCAAGCTCGCTGAATTTTCACGACCTCGGCGTGGTGTCGGGGCAGGCACCGACCGCTGATGGCCGCATCCCCATGTCCGACGGCGCCGGTGTGGTCGAGGCCGTCGGGCCGGAGGTGGATGAGTTCGCCGTTGGCGATCATGTGGTGTCCACCTTCTTCCCCGAGTGGCTGGATGGCGAGCCGCTGCATGCCGGCTTTGCCACCACGCCCGGCGATGGCGTCGATGGCTATGCACGCTCTGCGGTGGTGGCCGCCGCCCATGCGTTCACGCATGCCCCGGCCGGCTACAGCCATGCCGAAGCGGCGACCCTGACCACGGCCGGCGTTACCGCATGGCGCGCTCTGGTGGTCAACGGCGGACTCAAGGCCGGCGACAGCGTGCTGGTGCTCGGCACCGGCGGTGTGTCGATCTTTGCATTGCAGTTCGCCAAGGCGATGGGTGCCAGCGTCATCGCGACATCGTCGTCCGACGAGAAACTGGCCAAGGCGCGCGCGCTGGGCGCAGACCATGTCATCAATTATCGGCAGCATGCCGAGTGGTCGGCGCAGGTGCGGGAGATCACCAACGGCCGTGGCGTGGATCACGTGGTCGAGGTCGGTGGGCCGGGCACGTTGGCGCAATCGATCCGCGCTGCACGGGTCGGCGGGCATATCGCCTTGATCGGCGTGTTGACCGGTGCCGCAGGCCCGGTGCCGACCGCGGAAATGATGGGCCGGCAGCAGCGCCTGCAGGGGCTGGTGGTCGGCAGTCGCACGCATCAACAGCAGCTGGTGCGTGCACTGGATGCCTTGCCGCTGCGGCCGGTGATCGATCGCGCCTTCGCGCTCGACGATATCGCCGACGCCTTCGCGCTGCAGCAGGCAGGCGGCCATCTGGGCAAGATCGTGCTGGAATTCTAGGAGCGGTTGCAGACTGCCGCGCTTGCCACCGGGCGGGTGCGGCCGCTGCGCCGAGTCGGCATGTACGACGCCGAGACGCCAGGACCTGCACGCTGTCCACGCGCGTCTGGCAACTGCGCGCGACGCACGGGTAGCCGCTGCAGTTGATCGTTCGTATCCGGATGTTCTCTACCTGGATGTTCTCTATACAGTGCGCCCGGCTGCGCCAGACGCTCATGGTGAAGCGGAGAAATGAGCGAGCGCGCGTCGCGTAGAGGCTCTGATCGTCGTCGCCCACGCAGCTGGCAGCGATGCGGGCATCCCTTCCAGCATGTCGAGAAAACATCTTGCATCACCGCAAGCGCTGCGACGCGCTGTCCACACACACACGCGCTGCCGGTGCGCCTCGATCGATGCGCAGGCCGGCGCGCACCGCATGCCAACAATGAAGAGCGCGTTTCATAGGCACATGCCGTCCATGCCGCCAATACCTGCCTGCAGCGCCTCTAGAATCAAGGCATACCGCCGATTCACACCCGCACACACGCACTGCATGCTCACGCGCTTGTGACCGGCCGCGCTGCACATTGTTTAAGAACTGTATAAGCCAGCATTGTTGGAGATGCCAGCCATGAAAGATATCAAGATGACCCGCCGCGAGGTATTGATCGCTGGCACGGCGTCGGCAGCCAGCGTTGCCGCAACCCAATCGATGGCTGCAACTGCCGCCACTGCGATGTCGCGGCGGCAGGCAGTCGAGCCTGCCAATGCATCGAGCCAGGTTGCGTTCGAAGTCAACGGCAAGCCAGTGACGCTGACCCTGGACAATCGCACCACCTTGCTGGATGCCCTGCGCGAACACCTGCAGCTGACCGGCACCAAGAAAGGCTGCGACCACGGCCAGTGCGGTGCCTGCACCGTGATCGTCGATGGGCAGCGGATGAATTCCTGCCTGTCGCTGGCGGTGATGCACCAGGGCGGCAAAATCACCACCATCGAAGGCCTTGGCACGCCGGACAAGCTGCATCCGATGCAGGCGGCCTTCGTCAAGCACGATGGATACCAGTGCGGCTATTGCACGCCCGGGCAGATCTGTTCGGCAGTGGCGGTGCTGGACGAGGTCAAGCGCGGCATTCCCAGTCACGTCACCGAAGATCTCACCAGCAGGACCCGGCTCACCACGCCGGAATTGCAGGAACGGATGAGTGGCAACATCTGCCGCTGCGGCGCGTATTCCAACATCGTCGATGCGATCAACGAAGTTGCCGGAGAGCGCGCATGAAGGCATTTAGCTACGAGCGCGCGACCTCGCCCGCCGACGCAGCAGCCAAGGCGGCGCGTCAGCCGGGTGCCAAATTCATCGCAGGCGGCACCAACCTTCTCGATCTGATGAAGCTGCAGATCGAAACGCCCTCGCACCTGATCGACGTCAACGGGCTGAGCCTGGACACCATCGAGGAAACGCCGGACGGCGGCCTGCGCATCGGTGCGCTGGTGCGCAATACCGAGCTGGCAGCGGATGACCGCGTGCGTCGCGATTACGCCGTGCTGTCGCGCGCGTTGCTTGCAGGTGCCTCGGGGCAGTTGCGCAACCGCGCCACCACGGCGGGCAACCTGTTGCAACGTACGCGTTGCCCGTATTTCTACGACACCAATCAGCCGTGCAACAAGCGCCTGCCGGGCAGCGGGTGCGCGGCCATCGGCGGCTTCAACCGGCAGTTGGCGGTGATCGGCGTGAGCGAAGAATGCATCGCCACCCATCCCAGCGATATGGCCATTGCGATGCGCGTCCTCGATGCGGTTGTCGAGACCGTGCGTCCGGATGGACAGACGCGTGCGGTGCCGCTGTCCGAGTTTTATCGTGCGCCCGGCAAGACGCCGCACCTGGAAACCGTCCTGGAACGCGGCGAACTGATCACCGCGGTAAGCCTGCCCAAGCCGCTCGGCGGCACGCATGTCTACCGCAAGGTGCGCGACCGCGCCTCGTATGCATTTGCCCTGGTGTCGGTTGCGGCGGTCGTGCAACGCGATGGCTGCGTGCGTGTCGGCGTCGGCGGTGTCGCCCACAAGCCATGGCGCAGCGAGGCGGCCGAAGCGCAGTCGCGCCAGGGCGCGCGTGCGATTGCCTCCGTGCTGCTCGATGGCGCACAACCCACCGAACACAATGCCTTCAAGCTGCCGCTGGTTGAGCGCACCTTGACCGCGATCCTGGCCGACACGAGGGCCTGATATGAAATTCGACACTCCCGCCAGTACCAACCCCATCGACCAGCTCAAGGTCGTCGGCAAGTCGGTCGATCGTATCGACGGTCCGCTCAAGACCACCGGGCAGGCGCCGTATGCGTACGAGCATCACGACCTGCCTGGACGTGCCGCCTACGGTCATGTCGTCGGCGCCGGCATCTCCAAGGGCAGCATCCGCAGCATCGATCTGAGCGCTGCACGCAATGCGCCGGGCGTGCTCGGCATCGTCACCGCGCAGAATGCAGGCAAGCTGCAGAAAGGCAAACACAACACCGCCAAGTTGCTGGGCGGCCCGGAGATCCAGCATTACCACCAGGCCATTGCGGTGGTGGTGGCCGAGACCTTTGAGCAGGCACGCGCCGCGGGCCAGCTGATCAAGGTCGACTACGGCCGCCATGTCGGTGCCTACGATCTGGAAAAGGCCCGCGATGGCGCCAAGGTCACCAAGGAGGACGGGGCGCCGAACAGCGCAGTCGGCAATTTCGAGAGCGCCTTCGCGGCAGCCCCGGTGCAACTGGATGCCGAATACACCACGCCCGACCATTCGCACGCGATGATGGAGCCGCACGCATCGATCGCCGTGTGGGAAGGCGCCAAGCTGAGCGTGTGGACATC
The DNA here is from genome assembly GCF_003992965.1 of Xanthomonas sp. BRIP62409. NCBI lineage: Bacteria > Pseudomonadati > Pseudomonadota > Gammaproteobacteria > Lysobacterales > Lysobacteraceae > Xanthomonas > Xanthomonas sp. BRIP62409. Next base: position 72,348 of record NZ_QEZJ01000017.1, read on the forward strand.
CAATCAGATGATCGACTGGGGCACGGACGATCTGGCCAGGACGCTCGGTATCCCGCGCGAAAATGTGCGTCTGATGTCGCCGTATATCGGTGGCGGCTTCGGCGGCAAGCTCTTCCTGCGTGCCGATGCGGTGCTGGCCTCGCTGGCCGCGCGCCAGGTCGGACGCCCGGTCAAGGTGATGTTGCCGCGGCCGCTGATCTTCAACAACACCACGCATCGGCCGGCTACCGTGCAGCGCATCCGTATCGGCGCACAGCGCGACGGCAAGATCACCGCGATTGCGCATGAGAGCTGGTCCGGCGACCTGCCCGAGGGCGGGCCCGAGATTGCGGCCGCGCAGACGCAGTTGCTGTACGCCGGTGCCAACCGCCTGGTTGCCACACGCCTGGCCGTGCTCGATCTGCCCGAAGGCAATGCGATGCGTGCGCCTGGCGAAGCGCCGGGATTGATGGCGCTGGAAGTGGCCATGGACGAAATGGCCGAGAAGCTGGACATGGATCCGGTCAAGTTCCGGGTCGTCAACGATACCCAGGTGGATCCGGAAAACCCGCAGCGCCCGTTCTCGCAGCGTCAGTTGGTCAAGTGCCTGGAAGATGGCGCAAAGCGTTTCGACTGGTCCAAGCGCAAGGCCAAGCCGGCCAGCAACCGTGATGGGCGCTGGTTGGTCGGCATGGGCGTGGCGGCAGCGTTCCGCAATGCGCCGGTGATGACCTCCGGCGCTCGCATGCGCCTGGAGCAAGGCGGTCGCGTGGTGGTGGAAACCGACATGACCGATATCGGCACCGGCTCCTACACCATCATTGCGCAGACTGCCGCAGAAATGATGGGCGTGCCGCTGGACTGGGTGGATGTGCGGCTGGGCGATTCCAGTTTTCCTGCCTCGGCCGGTTCCGGTGGGCAGTGGGGTGCGAACAGCTCCACCGCCGGTGTGTACGCCGCAGCGGTGAAGCTGCGCGAGGCCGTCGCCAAGCAGCTGGGGCTGGACCCGGCCAAGGCCGAATTTGCCGACAGCCATGTGCGTGCCGGCGGCAGGCGCATCGCGCTGGGCGATGCGGCCGCCAATGGTGCCTTGGTGGTGGAGGACAAGATCGAGTTCGGCGATCTTTCAAAGACGCATCAGCTGTCGACCTTTGGCGCGCACTTCGTCGAAGTCGGCGTGGATATCGCCACTGCCGAAGTGCGCATCCGTCGCATGCTCGCAGTGTGCGCGGCCGGACGCATCCTCAATCCCAAGTCTGCACGTAGCCAGGTCATCGGCGGCATGACGATGGGCGCGGGCGCGGCCCTGATGGAAGAGCTGGCGGTCGACAAGCGGCTGGGCTTTTTCGTCAATCACGATCTGGCCGGTTACGAAGTGCCGGTGCATGCAGACATCCCGCACCAGGAAGTGATCTTTCTCGAGGAGAGCGACCCGATGTCGTCGCCGATGAAGGCCAAGGGTGTCGGCGAGCTGGGTATCTGCGGCGTGGCCGCGGCAATCGCCAATGCGGTCTACAACGCCACCGGTGTGCGCGTCCGCGAGTACCCGGTGACACTGGACAAGCTGCTTCCGCATCTGCCCGAGCTGTTGCGCGCGTGAGTGCGATGGTGGCCCCGGTCACGCATGCGGTGCCTGCCGAGCCGGCGTGGCCGGCATGGCCAAGCTACGCGTTGCACGATGACCTGCTGCCGACGCTCAGCGCCTGGCATCGGGCGGGCCAGCGCGTGGCCATCGCCACGCTGATCGACGTGCAAGGCTCCTCGCCGCGCCCGTTGGGCAGCGAGATGGCCATCAGTGCCGATGGGCGGGTGGCCGGCTACGTCTCGGGCGGGTGCGTGGAGGCGGCAGTGGCGCACGAAGCCATCGCCGCCTTGCGTGACGGCACCCCGCGCTGGCTGGACTACGGCGAAGGCAGCCAGGTGTTGGATATCCAGCTCAGCTGCGGTGGCCGTATCGGCGTGCTGGTCTGGCCGGTACAGGATCTTGGCGAGCATCTGGCACGCTGGCGCAATGCGCGCCAGCATCGTCGCCCGTTTCATGTTGCGCTGGATCGGACCACCGGTGCGGTCCGTTACCCGGTGAGCACGCAGGATCTGCGTCCCGACGAATTCCTGCGCACGCATCGCCCGCCGCTGCGGCTGGTGCTGGTCGGTGCCGACCCTGCGCTGCTGGTGCTGGTTTCACTTGCCAGCCAGATGGGCATCGAGGTGCGCGTGCTGCGGCCGCATGGTCCCGGCGAACCGCCGCCCGGACTGGCTGCTGACCATTACGATCGCCGTGCCTTGGGCGAGGCCTTGCAGGATCTGCATCTGGATGCGGACACCGCGCTGTACAGCCTTGCGCACGACGGCGACAGCGATCTGCAGGTCGCCTGTCGTGGACTTGCCTCCGGGGTCGCCTGCATCGGCATCCTGGGCAGTCGCCAGAAGCGTGAGGCACGCCTGCAGGCACTACGTGCGCTCGGGTATGACGATGCCGCCCTGGCCAGATTGCGGCTGCCGGCGGGCTGGCGCATGGGGCACTCCTCACCGCACACGATTGCATTGGGCATCATTGCCGAAGCCACCCAGGCGGTGGCCGATGGGCAGGCCGCCGCGCTGGCCGGCTGAGGCTGTTGCGGTCAGGCGAGCGGGCAGCAAGGCGCAATCGCGTATTTGCATTGATTTCGATCTGCGGTGGGCCATCGCGTTGGTCGGTTGCTCGTAGCCGAGGTTTTCTGCTGCGGTGCGGCGTCGTGGAAAGCGGATGGTTGGTAGGCCCTTTGGGTATGTCTCTACTGCATGCCTTTCGCGGCCGCGATTAACTGCCTCATCCCGCGCTGACTGTTACGCGCTGCGATGTTTATCGCAGCGCTGCCGTGGCCTTGTCTCCCCAATCGTCGGCCTGACATGGCAACGCAATACCCGCCATGCCATTGGTCGGGTGCAGGCGGCGCCATCCAGCGCGAGCCGGAGACTGCGCTGCATTTAGTCACTCCGCGCGCACAGTTGAATCTCTACGCTGGCGCATCTCCAAAACCACGCCACGTCGCCATGACCGAACTACGTGATCACGATGACGACGTCGCTTGCGACGCAGCTCGATTGCCGTCGCCCGTCATTGCCGGCCCTTTATCCGCGACTTTGCGCGATGCCGGTTTTGACTGGTGTCCAATGCCGCCGGCATCGTGCCATCGTTCGCCCCGTGCGATGGCAGTTGACGCATGAGCAGCGATCACGTCGCGCTGCTGCTCGCCGCAGGTGCAGGACGCCGGCTGGGGCGTTCCAAACAATTGTTGCTGCGCGACGGTGAACCGTTGTTGCGGCGTTTTGCACGCATCGCGTTGCAGACGGCGCCACGCCGCTGCGTGGTGGTGCTGGGCGCCGATGCGGACGCGCTGAGCGATGTCCTGCAGGGACTGGAGGTGGAGGTGTTGCGCCACGCCGACTGGGCCGCCGGCATGGGCTCCAGCCTGGCGGCGCTGCGCCACCATGTGCAGGACGATACCTCGCTGCGACGCAGCCTGATCCTGGGGTGCGATCAGCCTGCGCTGGACGCGCCGCATCTGCGCGCCTTGCTCGAAGAGGCCGACCGTGCCGCCTCCGGGTGCGCCACCAGCGGGTATGCCGGTGTGCGCGGCATTCCCGCAGTGGTCACGCACGCGGCCTGGGCCGACGTGCCGCTGCAGGGCGACAGCGGCCTGCGTGGCTTGTTCGCCGGCCTGGACGTGCAGACCTTAGGCTGCGTCAGCGCCCCGGCGCTTGCGCTGGACGTGGACACGCCCGCCGATCTGGTCGCAGCGCAACAGCGTGGCTGGGTGGATGCGGATTGAGACACCGTGACGGGTGCAGCTGCGCGCTATCCGGCAGCCTGGCGGCAGAGCTGCATCAGGACCACAGCACGATCGCTTCCCTGATCACCAGGACATAGCCCACCACCATTGCGGTCTTGACCGGAAACTCGAACTTCCTGAGCAGATGCATGCGACTCCTCCCCCGAGGCATTTCTACGAGCGACCAATTCCCTCGCGCCGTCTGCGCCCGTTGACGGCCACTTGCGACGTCGGTTCGCCGCTCGAGCGCGAATCTAACGCCCGCCCTGATCGGTGTCACGTAGGAATTTTCCTACCTTCATGCCAGTGTCCGCCCGACGGTATTGGCATAAGCGAAGAAGCATTCTTGCTATGCCGGACGCGGGGCCCCTGGCCACTCTCCCGCGGCCCCTTGAGTAAGGGCGCGCCGGCATCCCCGGCAGGACCATGGCACCCCCAGCGCCGGTGCGCTGCGCCTCCCCGCGCTGCCCACCTCAATCGTTCGATCGCTGCATCTACCGGCCGGAGGCCCTGATGGACGAGTCCCGCTATGTTGTCCGTATTCATCCCGAACAGGGCGGTTGGTGGGTCACCCGGCCGCAATGGTCGCCGCTGCGTTATCTGCGCGAGCAGGGCGCACTGGAAAATGCCGAATTGATGGCCAAGCTGCACTGCCTGACCACCGGTCAGCCCAGCGGCGTGGTATTGCATACCGCCGAAGGCGATCGCGTGGTGCGTCGCTACGGCTGACCGGGCCGGCACCCTGCAAGCAGGGAAAGGCGGCGCTGACCGTCCGCCCGGGCAGGCGGGGGCGATCGCGCGCACCCGGCAACCTGCGGTTGCGTAAATCCGGCCACTTTGTAGGCACCCCCCGTGGTTGCGAGGATGGCCAGTCGACTGGATGCAGGCGATCGGCCATTCTTGCTGGGATCCGCACGTTGGCGGCTACCAGTCGAGAGTGTCGCCCCAGTGAACGTTGCCGGTTCTGCCTTGATCCAAAACGATATCGTCGTCTTCGGCCTGATCGCCGCCACCTTGGGCACGGTGTTTTGGACCTCCTCGCGCGAGCAGGGGCCGTGGCGCCGCTTCTACGCCGTCGTCCCGGCGCTGCTGCTGTGTTACCTGCTGCCAGGCATCTACAACACCGTTGGCCTGATCGACGGTGCCAATACCCGCCTGTACAACCCGATCGCGCGCGACGTGCTGCTGCCGGCCGCGCTGGTCCTGCTCACCTTGAGCGTCGACCTGCGCGCCATCCTGGGGCTGGGGCCCAAGCTGGTCGCCATGTACCTGGGCGCATCGCTGAGCATCATGCTCGGGGCAGTGGTGGCGTTCTGGGTGATGGGCTGGCTGCATCCGGCCACGGTGGCCGGCGATACCTGGGCCGGCATGGCCGCGCTGGCGGGCAGCTGGATCGGCGGCGGGGCCAACATGCTGGCGATGCGCGAGGTCTTCAACGTGGACGCCACCACGTTCGGGCAGTTTGCGGTGGTGGATGTGGGCGTCGGTTATGTGTGGATGGCGGCGCTGATCTTCCTGGCCGGGCGCGCACGCAGCATCGATGCGCGCAGCGGAGCCGATACCCGCGCGCTGGATGCCCTGCAGGCGCGCATGGCGCAGTTCCAGGCCGAACACGCACGCATTCCCAGCCTGGCCGATCTGATGGTGATCGTGGCGGTGGCGTTCGGCGGGGTCGGGCTGGCGCATGGGCTGGCCACGCCGCTGGCCGCCTGGTGCAAGGCTAACCTGCGCTGGTCCAGCCAGTTCAGCCTGGACACGCCGTTCGTCTGGGTGGTGGTGCTGGCGACCAGCATCGGCTTGCTGCTGAGCTTCAGCCGCGCACGGACGCTGGAAGGCGCTGGCGCGTCCAGGATCGGCTCGCTGCTGCTGTACTTCCTGATCGCCTGTATCGGCATGCAGATGGATCTGCTGGCGTTGCTGGACCGGCCATGGCTGTTCCTGCTCGGGCTGATCTGGATCGCGGTGCATATCGGGTTGCTATGGGGCCTGGGCCGCCTGTTGCGGGTGCCGTTCTTTTATTTCGCGATCGGCTCGCAATCCAATATCGGTGGACCGGCCTCGGCGCCGGTGGTGGCCGCCGCGTTCCACCCGGCCTTGGCGCCGGTCGGCGTGCTGCTGGGCACGATGGGCTACGCCACCGGCACGTATCTGGCCTATCTGGTCGGCATCACCCTGCGGGCGATGGCAGGCGCGGGCTGACCGGACCTGGCGCTGCCTGGCGCGCCGTCGAACCGTGTTGCCGGGCGCGCGCGGGCGTTGCCACGCCTCTGCCGCAGTGCCGGATGCACCCGCTGCCTCCAGGCGACCACCCTTCGCCGGGGAGGGGGCGACTACATCGAGTCGGGCACCGGCAGCGCCGGTGCCCGACCACGATTACTGCTGAAGACCGCGGCGCTGCGCTTCCTGCTGTGTGCTCTGCTGCGACTGCTGCTGGTTGTGCTGCTGCAACTGATCGACATTGCGGTGCGCCGGCTCGCTGGCTGCCGAGGCGGTCTGCACGTGGCTGCGCAGATGCGCCGGGTCGTCCATCCGGCCCTGCACCGCAATCAGGCTGTCGCCATCGCGGTTGGGCACCAGGTGGTCGATCCGCTGCAGACCGTCGCTGCTGGCACGTGCGGCCACGCTGGCGGCGGTATTGAGAAACGCGGTGTCGTCGCGCAGGCCCAGGCGCTCGCGCTGGCGGTCCAGCCGCACCACCGCATCGTTGAACAACTGGCTGCCGGTACCTTGCGCCTGCACGGGCGATTGCATGTCCTGCGCCCTCATCACCGAGTCCATGCCGTGCAGGTCCAGGCGGTGCTTCAGCATCATGCCCGGCACCAGGCGTTGCCCGAACGACAACGGGTCCGGTTCCGGCAGCTCGATCTGATGGCCGGCCGCATTGGGCATCGCCCATTTCAGCGGGATGCTGTCTTCCTGCAGGTGGGTGAGGATCTCGTTGCGGACGTGGTAGCCGCGGATCAACTCGCTGCTGGCGTAGTCCTTGGCCGCCGAGGCATCCAGGCCCTGGCGTTCCAGCGTGCGGTCGTTGACGCCGGCGGCGTTGTAGGTCACGGCGGGGATGTCGTTGACCATCGCCGATGCCGCCGCCAGACCGCCACCGAGCGAGTGTCCGGAGATCACCACCTGGTCGCCGAACGCCTGCTTGGCCTGGCTGCCGAGCTGGATCGCGGACGCGTACTGCGCGTCGTCGAAGCCCAGGCCCTGGCCGAGGTTGTGCTTCCAGTCCTTGCCTTCGTCGGTGCCGCAGAAGCCGAGCACCACCTGGCCCTGGTCGTTGCGGTAGAACGCGGCATCGAAACCGCTCTTGGCATCGTGCAGCAGGCCGGGGTCGATGCCGGCCCGTTGCAGCGTGCCGTCGTCCATGCGCGTCCAGCCATTGGGCAGGGGCGCGAAGGTTTCAGCGCTGCCTTCGCGTCGCTGCGAGGCAGTGGCGTAGAGGTCTTGCAGCACCGCCGGAAACTGGCGGTCTTCCGGCTGCGGTTGCTGTCCACGCATCGACTCTGCGAATGGGGTGGACGAGTGAGTGGAATCTGACGGGCTCATGCGCGGCTCCTTGCGTTCGTCGTGCGAAAAGCCCGCTTAGCGGCTGCTTTCCACGGGAATGTTGTGGGCGCTCAACCATGCGCGCACGTCCGCCCTGACCTGCTGGCCGGCGGCATTGAGCAGGCGATCCGGGGTGGTGAAGAAATACGCCTGGAAGGTTTTCTGTTGTGCGTTGCGCAACGTCGGATCCACGCCGGCCTTGAGCAATTGCAGCACTGCCGGACTCGCCGCGCCGCTTTGGGCGGCCAGGTGCAGCACGCTGTTGCCGGTGTTGTCGACGCGCTGCAGATCGGCGCCGGCATCGATCAACAGCGCGATCTGCGCATCGCGCTTGCTCTGCACGGCGCGGAACAACGGTGTCCAGCCTGCGCGTGCGCTGACCACGTCGATCGGCGCCTTGTGCTGCAGCAGGATCTTCAGGTACTCCGCGTCCTGCGCCATGGCGGCCATGTGCACGACCGTTTCCTGGTCCATGCCCGGCAGCGACGGGTCTGCGCCTGCATCGAGCAATGCGGCCAGGGCGCGGGGTTGTTCATTCCAGATCGCCCACTCGAGCAGGGTGACGTTCTGATCGCCGTGTGCGGCGAGGTCGACTGTCGGTGCGAGTGCGCCGATTCGGGCGACGTCACCGCGCGCGATGGCGTTGGCGATATCGCTCAGGCCGGGGTCGCGGAAGGCGACGGTGTGGTCGTGCAGCGTAGCTGACATGGTGGTTTGCTCCTTGGCACCGGGCGAGGCGGTGCATGAGACCGCGAAGAACGAGGTCGCAAGAACGAGCAGGGTGGGGAATCGCGGTTGCATCGAAATCTCCTTCTCCTGATCGCATTCCTGGTGGCACTGCGGTGTGTCCTTCCGCAGCCGGGCCGATCCTACCAGCTGCCCAACCGACGCGCGGTAAGATTTCGTGACACGCGCCGGCGCCTGGGTGTCGGCCGTTGAGGCCGCTCGCCGTGGTGGTGTCTGCATGGTGCCGATGCACCACGATGGGCTTTACACGCGGATGCAATCTACAACAGCCAACGGTCACAACGCGGCCGGCATAATGGTGCTTTGCGAACAGATGGGTGCAATGGTCTACGAATTACTGATCAGCGACTGCGATGGCGTGCTTGTCGACAGCGAGATACTGGCCGACCGGGTGATGCGCGAGGCGCTGGCGGCCTTCGTGCCGGCCGAGGCGTTGGAGCATTTGCTAGGGACAACGTTCGGGCAGACCACGCGTGAGGTATTGCTGCGCGTGCAGGAACACTTCGCCGTGCAGCTGCCGGAGACCTTGCTGGCCCAGATCCAGGCGCGTAGCGAAGCCTTGATCAAGGCCGAGGTGCAGCCGATCGCCGGCGTGCGCGACGCATTGGAACAGATACCGTTGCCGCTGGCGGTGGCCTCCAACAGCCGCCGCCACAATGTGATCGCCTCGGTCGAACGGGTGGGGCTCACCGCACGTGCGGCGGGGCATGTCTTCGCTGCCGATATGGTGGAGCGTCCCAAGCCGGCGCCTGATGTCTATCTACTGGCTGCACGCACCCTGGGCGTTGCGCCGGAGCGCTGCCTGGTGATCGAAGACAGCCCCACCGGTGCGACTGCCGCATTGGCGGCCGGCATGCAGGTGCTGGGTTTTACCGGGGCCAGCCATATCCCGCAGGGGCATGCCGACACCTTGCGTCGGCTTGGCGTGCTGGCGGTGTTCGACGATATGCGCGATTTACCGGCGTTGTTCGAGCGGCTCGCGCAAAAACGCGCTGGCTGAGCACTGCTGACAAGAGATGTTGAATGCGGTGTCGATGGCGGCGAAGTGGCAGCCAGCTCGTTCTTCAACCGCAGTCGGCCAGATCGTGCAATCGACTTGCGATAACAGAGCTGTCGAGCCGTAGCGTGGTTTGAGTGCAGTCAAACGTTCAGGTCAAAGTCCAGGTCAACAGCTCGGTGAGTCGAGGGCGCGGTGTCCTCACCGCTCGCGGGACACGCCGCAAGTACGTCGATGTAGGCTCGGTGGCGGCATCCATGCCGCCACACGGTCCCGCAACCGGCGAGGACACCGCACCAGACGCTTGGTCGGTGGTCGGTTGCAAACCTGCGTGTTGCCAGGCTTACCTCAAGACACTGGGAAGTCTTGGGTTGCTCTACTGAAGTCTGGCTGTTGCTCGGCGTGCGCCTGAAAGCTGATCGGATGCCCCCTGATCCGACCAACGCACGTCATGTCCCGCTCGCAACCACGCACACCGACCCTCTTGACTGGTCCTTGCCCGCCCACCGTCGCGGGACCTTGAGCGGCATGGATGCCGCGCCAGAGCCTACAAGGACGTACTTGCGGCGTGTCCCGCGATGGTGGGCGGGCAAGGGCCCTGCAGCCAGGCCGCAGATCACCCGCCCTACAACTGATCCATCCGCAAGGCCGTCCATCGGCCGCCCGGCCTTGCTGCGTGTCCCGCAGCGGCGGGCGGGCAAGGCCGGGCGGCCAGGCCGCAGATCACCCCGCCCTCCAACTGGTCCATCGGCAAGGCCGTCCATCATCCGCCCTGCCTTGCGGCGTGTCCCGCAGCGGCGGGCGGGCAAGGGCCCTGCAGCCAGGCCGCAGATCACCCGCCCTACAACTGATCCATCGGCAAGGCCATCCATCGGCCGCCCGTGCTTGCGGTGTGTCCGCGCTGATGAGTGCGAGAGGACTCCCTGCGGCCAACCCCAAGCCATCAACGCAGCAGGGCGCGATTCGCATCGCGCCCTGCTGCATTCCGACTCGCCACCTGCCCGCTCATCCGGTCAGCAGCAGCGAAACCCGCTCTTGCCGCCGTAACGCGCGTCCTGGCGCTCGCGGAAGAAGGTGGGGTAGTCCATCACCGGTTTGTCGGGGTGTTTTTCCAGCATGTGGCGCACGTAGTTGTCGTAATCGGGAATGCCGCAGCACAGGCGGGCGGTCTGTATCAGGCGCCGCCAGATGCGGCGATGCACCTGGTACTGGCTGGCAAGAACGAGTTGGGTGCCCATTACAGGTCCGCCATCTGGTGTGGCTGCAAGGCCACGTACGGGGTTTCGCGATCACTGCGCTGCGGATTGCGGCGCGCAATCACGATCGTCCTGACCGCGTAGACCAGGATCGATCCCACCACGAACAGGAACAGCACCGTCAGCCCGGTGTTGACGTAGGCATTGGTGACGATCTGCTGCATCTGCGCCACCGTCTTGGCCGGCGCGGTGATGGTGTTGCCGGCGATGGCGTCCTGGTACTTGTGCGCCTGCGCCAGGAAGCCCTGCGCCGGGTTGCTGTCGAAGATCTTGATCAGCCCCGCATACGTGGTGCAGATCAGCAGCCACAACGCCGGCACCAGCGTGACCCAGGCGTAGCGGTCGCGCTTCATCTTGAACAGCACCACCGTGCCCAGCATCAGCGCGATCCCGGCCAGCATCTGGTTGGAGATGCCGAACAACGGCCACAGGGTCTGGATGCCGCCGAACGGATCGATCACGCCGGTGTAGAGCAGATAGCCCCACAGCGCCACGCAGCCGGCCGTGGCGATGATGTTGGCGGTCCACGATTCGGTCTTCTTCAGTGCTGGGATGAAGTTGCCCAGCAGGTCCTGCAGCATGAAGCGGCCCGCACGTGTGCCGGCATCCACTGCGGTCAGGATGAACAGCGCTTCGAACAGGATCGCGAAGTGGTACCAGAACGCCATGGTGTCTTCGCCCGGCAGCAGATGGTGCAGGATCTGCGCGATGCCCACCGCCAGGGTGGGCGCACCACCGGCGCGTGCCAGGATGCTGTGCTCGCCGATGTCGCGCGCCGTGGCTTCCAGCACCTCGGGCGTGATCGCAAAGCCCCACTCGGACACCTTGGCCGCAACGGCCACCGTGTCGCTGCCGACCAGCGAGGCCGGGCTGTTCATGGCGAAGTAGATGCCCGGCTCGATGATCGATGCGGCCACCAGCGCCATCACCGCCACGAACGATTCCATCAGCATGCCGCCGTAGCCGATGTAGCGCATGTGGCCTTCGTTGGCGAGCAGCTTGGGCGTGGTGCCGGAGGCGATCAACGCGTGGAAGCCGGAGACCGCACCGCAGGCGATGGTGATGAACAGGAACGGGAAGATGCCGCCTTTCCACACCGGGCCGTCGCCGGTGGACGCGAACTGGGTCAGTGCCGGCATCTTCAGGTCCGGCATGACCACCACAATGCCGATCGCCAGTGCCAGGATCGTGCCGATCTTGAGGAAGGTGGACAGGTAATCGCGCGGTGCCAGCAGCAGCCACACCGGCAACACCGAGGCGACGAAGCCGTAGCCGATCAGCATCCAGGTGATCTGCTTGGCGGTGAAGGTGAATGCCGGGCCCCAGCTCGGATCTGCCGCGACCTTGCCGCCCAGCCAGATCGCACCCAGCAACAGGATCAGGCCGACCACTGAAATCTCGCCGATCTTGCCGACCCGGATGTAGCGCATGTACACGCCCATCATCAGCGCGATCGGCATCGTGGCGATGACGGTGAACATGCCCCACGGGCTTTCGGCCAGCGCCTTGACCACCACCATCGCCAGCACCGCCAGGATGATGATCATGATCAGGAAGGCGCCGAACAGGGCGATGGTGCCGGGCACCTGGCCCATTTCCTCGCGCACCAGATCGCCCAGCGAGCGGCCGTTGCGGCGGCTGGACAGGAACAGCACCACGAAGTCCTGCACCGCGCCGGCAAACACCACGCCGACCACCAGCCACAGCAGGCCGGGCAGGTAGCCCATCTGTGCGGCGAGCACCGGGCCGACCAGGGGCCCGGCGCCGGCGATCGCGGCGAAATGGTGGCCGAACAGCACGTGCTTGTTGGTGGGCACGTAGTCCAGGCCGTCGTTGTTGGCCACCGCCGGCGTGGCGCGGGTCACGTCCAGCTGCATCACCTTGTCGGCGATGAACAGGCTGTAGAAGCGGTAGGCGATCAGATAGATCGACACCGCCGCCACCACGATCCATAGCGCATTGATGTGCTCGCCACGCCGCAGCGCCACGGTACCCAGACAGAACGCGGCCAGCAGCGCCAGCGCGCCCCAGGCCAGCTTCGAGAACCCTTTCATGCATGCCCCTCAGGAACGATTCGCCCAAGGGTCCCCCCGTGCCAGGCTGCGGTCAATGGCAGCGTTCCGCGGCAGGGTAAAACTTTGGTCGTAGAGTATTCGGGTACACGATGCGCTAGCGCCCGCCATACGAAGCCGACGATTGGAACGATCGGTTGCAGCGGCCGTGGTTGGGCGTTGCAGCAGGCGCACCCATCATTGGTGCACCGACCCACTGCACAGGGATCACGCAATGAGCACCCCCACCACGACAGCGGCGCATGTGCTGCGCACCATCCGCGGCATGCCGACCTCCGACGGCGCCGGGGTCAAGCTGACCCGCGTCATCGGCACCCAGCAGCTGCCGGATCTGGACCCGTTTCTGATGCTCGACGAGTTCGGCACCGAGAAGGCCGAGGACTACATCGGCGGTTTCCCAAGCCACCCGCACCGCGGCTTCGAAACGGTGACCTACATGCTGGACGGGCGCATGCGCCACAAGGACAACCACGGCAACGAAGGCCTGCTGACCCCGGGCAGCGTGCAGTGGATGACCGCCGGCCGCGGGCTGATCCATTCGGAAATGCCGGAGCAGGAATCCGGGCGCATGCGCGGCTTCCAGCTGTGGGTGAACCTGCCGGCGCGCGACAAGATGACCGACCCCAGGTATCAGGAGTACGCACCGGACAGCATCCCGGTCGCGCAGCCGGCGCCCGGTGTCACGGTCAAGGTGATCGCCGGAGCCGTGGGCCAGGTGCGCGGCCCGATCGTGCAACCGGCCACCGAGCCGGTGTACCTGGATATCGCACTGGCACCGGAGGCGTCCTGGGACTATGTGCTGCCCAGCGGCCACAACACGTTTGCCTACGCCTTTGAAGGTACGGTGACGGTGGGCGAGGGCGATGCCGCGCGTGCGCTGCCGGCGCAGGAACTGGCGGTGCTGGGCGGCGGCGAGCGCCTGACGCTGCGGGCCGGTGCCGACGGCGCGCAGCTGATCCTGGTGGCGGGCCGCCCGCTCAACGAGCCGGTGATGCGACACGGCCCGTTCGTGATGAACACCAAGCAGGAATTGATGCAGGCCTTCGTCGACTTCCAGGAAGGCCGGTTTTAACCGGCCGCTCGCGCCACGCGTAGGAGAGCGGCGTGAGTGACCGCCTGCTGGAGGTGGCCGACATCTGCCCGCTCCATCGACTGCGCACCGACGAGGTGCGCGCCGATACGGCAACTGCGGGGTGATGGCGACGCGTCGGGGGTGGCAGCAGGCATGTGAAAGCGCAGGCGCGCCGGGTATGCAACGGCGTGTACGCAGCTGGCGCGCCTGCCGGGCGGCGCCAGGCCGGCATGACCTGGCGCTTCACTACCGGTTGCGTCAGCGCTGCAAGGCCAGGCTGGCGGGCTGCAGATCCATGTTCTGCACCAGCGATTGCATCGAGGCCAGCTCTTCGGTGCTGGCGCCGTCGATCCAGAGCTGTGCATAGCGTTTCTTGCCCAGCTCGACCACGGTGACGCGGCGCGATTCCATGCCCGGCAGCTCGCGGCCGCCCAGGTCGAGCTTGTACCAGTAAAAGTCTTCCTGCTGGATCTGGCCCTTCTCCGCGCGGCGGTCACGCGCCAGCGTCATCGCCGGGTCGCGCGTGGTCAGCATGACGCCCATCACCTGGCGACCGTCTGCAGTCATGGCCTTGCAGAACAGATAGTCCGCACCTGAAAGCTCGCTCCACTGCAGCCCGGAGGCTGGCGGCAACGGTGGGCAGACCGGTGAGGTTTGGGCGTGAACGGTGGCGGCGGCCAACAGCAGGCTCAGGCCGACAAGGCAGGATGCGGACTTCATTCAAGTGTTCCCCGGCGTTGGATGTCTGCGCAGGGACAGCGTTGTTGACCGTGTCGCGGCATCAGCCCGTGCGCTCCCCGCCCGGCTGTGCCCGCACGCAACCTGTCCCCAACTTATGTCGACATCACTACCACAGGTGGGGCTACAAGCTCAAGCGCAATTCGCAGGTTGGGCTGCAATCGGTCGTGCGCGCGGGCACTCCCGTTGCGAGACCTAGGTGGGCAGCGCGGCACTGCCGGGCTGCCGGCTGCGGTCAGGGGTAGTTGACCGGCTTGGGCGCCGGGGTTTCCGGCAGTGGAATGAATTCCTTGTCGTCGCCGGGAATGCGGCCGAAGCGGCCGGCCTGCCAATCGTCCTTGGCCTGCTCGATGCGCTCCTTTGAACTGGAGACGAAGTTCCACCACAGGTGGCGCGGCCCATCCAGCGGCTCGCCGCCGAGCAGCATCGCCTTGAGCGGCGTCCTGGCGCGCAGGCGCCCGCGGCTGCCGGGCGAGGGTACGATCAGGTGGCGCGCGGGCACGTCGGTGCCATCCAGCTGCGCCTCGCCTTCCAGGATGTAGAGCGCACGTTCGGCGTGGCCGGTGTCCAGGTCGATCTCCGCCTCCGGCTGCAGATCCAGCGCGACGTTGAGCGTGCCGCTGAACACCTGTACCGGCGATTCCTCGCCGTACGCGCGGCCGGCGATCACGCGTAGCCAGACACCAGCGCGGCGTTGCTGCGGCAGGCTGGCGGCGGCGTGGTGATGGAAGGCGGGCGCGGTCTCTTCGGCCGAGCGCGGCAGCGCGATCCAGGTCTGCATGCCGTGCAGCGCATGCGTGCGGGCGCGCTCGGGGGCCGGCGTGCGCTCGGAATGGGCGATACCCCGGCCGGCGGTCATCCAGTTGACGTCGCCGGGGCGGATCACCTGGTCCGAGCCCAAGGTGTCGCGGTGGCCGATCTCGCCGGACCACAGGAAGGTGACCGTGGCCAGGCCGATATGCGGATGCGGGCGCACATCGATGCCGTGATCCGGCTCCAGCACTGCCGGGCCCATATGGTCGACGAACACGAACGGGCCGACGCTGCGCGCCTGCAGCGTGGGCACGGCGCGGCGCACTTCCAGCCCGCCGATGTCATGCACGCGGGGAGCGATCAAGGTGGTCATGGCGGCGGCTCTGATCAAGTCGAATGGACACCAGCTTTGCATGTGCGCGCGCGGCCTGGCGAGCGCTTCACCAAGACGGATCGTCCCGGAGACAGTCGCTGCGCGGCGTGCTGGCGGCCAGAACGAACGTGCCGAGATGGGCGGTTGCAGACGACAGAGGCAGGCACGCGCACGGTTGATCGTGATTGGCCGCCGCGCGCTAGAACAGCTGTCCGGAGGCGGCGCTGTGCAGGGCGATTTCGCCGCGCCGCGAGGCCAGCCGATCGGCCAGGCGCGTGGGCTCGGGCAGGCGATAGGCGCGCAGGGTGCGTAGCGTCCAGTCGAGCGCGCCCTGCATCGAGACGCGGTGGCCAGGCGAGACGATCAGCGGATTGCAGCGTGGCTTGCTGCGCAGCGCCCAGCCGATCTGCGTGCCACCCAGCAGGATCGGACTGTGGTCGCCGCGCTCGGGCCCCGGCGCGACGAAGCTGCCCGCCAGGCGTTGCTTGGCCACGCCGATGCTGGGCAGGCCGGTCACCACGCCAAAGTGCGCAGCGATGCCGAGCTTGCGCGGATGCGCGATGCCCTGGCCGTCGATGAAGACCAGATCCGGCGGGCGCGACAACAGTGCCAGTGCCTGCAACAAGGCGGGCAGCTCACGAAAGCTGAGCAGGCCCGGCACGTACGGCATCGACGTGGGCACCCGCGCGATGTGCGTTTCCAGCGGCATCAGCGTGTCTGCATCCAGCAGCACCGCTGCCGCGCGCGTGGTCTGGCCGTCGTCTTCGAAGCCGACGTCGAAGCCGGCGAGCAGTTGCGGTGTTGCGCCGAGCTGGTCCTGCAGCACCACGCGGTGTGCCAGTTGCTGTTGCAACTGTCGCGCCTGGATGACGCTGCCATCCCAACCGGCAAAGACGGAATCGATCGTTTGCATGGCCGCAGCATCGCGCGCTGGCCGTGGCGGTCTCGTGCACGCCTGCGATGCGCTGGCTGCCATTACAATCGCAGGCTGATCGGCCCCCAATCGGAGAACCGTAGTGACCCGCAAACTCGTACTGCTGCGCCATGGCCAGAGCCAATGGAACCTGGACAACCGTTTCACCGGCTGGGTGGATGTGGAACTCACCGAGCAAGGCCGCCAGGAAGCCGCTGCGGCCGGCAAGCTGATGAAGGACGAAGGGCTGCAGTTCGATGTGGCGCACACCTCGGTGCTCAAGCGCGCCATCCATACGCTGCAGGGTGCGTTGAAGGAACTGGACCAGGACTGGTTGCCGGTGTCCAAGAGCTGGCGCCTCAACGAGCGCCACTACGGTGGCCTGCAGGGGCTGGACAAGGCCGAAACCGCGGCCAAGCACGGCGAAGAGCAGGTCAAGATCTGGCGCCGTTCCTACGACATTCCGCCGCCGGCGATGGACGTCGACGATCCGGGGCATCCGTGTCACGACCGTCGCTACGCCACGCTGGATCGCAATGCATTGCCGGGTACCGAGTCGCTGGCGACCACGCTGGTGCGCGTGCTGCCGTACTGGCACGACGCGATCGCACCGCAGTTGAAGGCCGGGCAGACCGTGCTGGTGACCGCGCACGGCAACTCGCTGCGTGCGCTGTACAAATACCTCAACGATGTCTCCAACGAGCAGATCCTGGAGCTCAACATCCCGACCGGCATCCCGTTGCTGTTCGAGCTGGACGACACCCTGCAGGTGCAAAGCTTCCGCTACCTGGGCGACCCGGAAGCGGCCAAGCGCGCCGCCGACGCGGTGGCCAATCAGGGCAAGGCAAAATAATCGCCGCATCCGCTGGCCACGCTGCGTGCATGGCGCGCAGCATGGCGTGGAGTTTGCGGCGCGCGCTCGACTGACGCGTGCGGATTTGACACGCGTGCGCGCCTGTTGGTGGATCGGGCAGGTGCGCATGCGCGGGTTCTTGCAGGGGAGACATGATGTCCAGCAAGCGGAAAAGGCAACAGATGAGTGCCACCTACTGCCGCGCGTATCTGGTGACGTTGGGGCTGCTGTTGGGCGGTGGCGGCGCTGCGTTCGCGTTGCTGGCCCGGGGCAGTGTGTCCGGTTCGGCGCTGGGCCTGGCGCTGCTGGTCGGCATCGTGGGTGTGGCGCTGCTGGCGTTCGGTTTCTGGGGGCCGTCGCGACGGATGGAGTCCTGGGCGGAGGCGGCGTCCGGGCATGAGGTCGCGCTGGTGCTGATGGTGCTGGCGTATCCGGTGTACCTGTTGATGGCACCGCTGTACGCGCGCAAATGACCGCAGCCGATGGCGCTGCTGCGCCGGATTGCCGGGGCGGTTTCTGCGGCGGCAACAGCGGTGGCATGTGCCCAGGCCACACGTAGCGCGTTGTGGGACGTGTGCTCTTCGATAGGGCGCGGCAGCGGGCGTCAGGACGTTGCGGTGCCGTTGCAATGATGACGTGGTTGGTGCGTCTGCGCTGATTGCCTACTTTTTTTGACTGCGCATGACGCGGTCGCATGCCTTGGAGAATGGAAAGATGTTGAGCAAATTCGCGCCACTGTCGCTTGCGGTGGCCATCGCGGTGACGCTCTCGGCGTGTGGCCGCTCCGAGGACACCGCCAGGCCGGCACCGGCTGCACCGCCGGCCGCGCCGACCAGGGTCGATGTGTCCAAGCTCGATGCGCCGATCGTGGCCTTCGGCATCAACGACCTGGATCCGGCCATCAACGCGTGCCAGGACCTCAACGGCTTCGTCAACGCCAAGTGGCTCAAGGCCAACCCGGTGCCGTCGGACCGCACCAGCTGGGGCAGTTTCGAGGTGCTGGCCGAGCGTTCGCTGACCATCCAGCACGCGTTGGTGGAGCAACTGGCGCGCGGCAACCTGTCGGCCGGCTCGGTGGACGCCAAGATCGCCGACCTGTGGCGCACCGGCTCGGACGAAGCGGCGATCGACAAGGCCGGCATCACGCCGCTGCAGCCGCAGCTCAAGGCGATCGAGGCGCTGACCGATGCGCCGTCCATCGCCGCGTGGTTGCGCGACAGCTATGCCAAGGGCCAGGGCTTCCTGTTCTCGTTCGGCGCCAATGCCGACTACAAGCATTCCGAACAGATGATCGCCTACGCAGGCCAGGGCGGTCTGGGCTTGCCCGAGAAGGGTTATTACACCGATCCGGCGCAGGCCAGGATCCGTGAGCAGTACGTGGCCTACATCGCGCGCGTGCTGGAGTTGTCCGGCGTTCCCGCCGCGCAGGCGGCCACGCAGGCCAAGGCGGTGATGGCGTTCGAAACGCGGCTGGCCAATGCTTCGCTGTCGCGCATCGAACTGCGCGACCCGGCCAAGCGCTACAACCCGGTCGATGTGGCCGGTGCCAACGCGGTGACACCGCATTTCGACTGGCAGGCGTTCTTCAGCGCACTCAAGGTGCCGGCAGGGACGTTCTCGCTGAGCCAGCCGGGTTACTTCGCCGAACTCGATGCGATGCTGGCCGATACGCCGGTGGAAACCTGGAAGGCCTACCTGCGTTTCCACAGTGTGGACGAGGCGGCACCGTATCTGGCCAAGCCGTTCGAGCAGGCCAACTTCGATTTCTATGCCAAGACGCTGCGTGGCCAGCAGGACATGCTGCCGCGCTGGAAGCGCACCTTGAATGCGGTCAACGAGGCGATGGGCGAGGCACTGGGCCAGCTGTACGTGCAGTCCGCATTCCCGGCCGAGTCCAAGCAGCAGATGCAGCAGCTGGTGCAGAACCTCTCGGTGGCGCTCAAGGCGCGGCTGGAACAGCTCGACTGGATGAGCGCGGAAACCAAGCAGCGCGCGCTGGAGAAGTGGGCCAGCTTCACGCCCAAGATCGGCTACCCGGATCAGTGGCGCGACTGGTCGGGCCTGGAGACCCGCGGTGACGGATTCCTGGCCAACATGCAGGCCGCGCAGGCATTCAACTATCGCTACATGCTGGACAAGATCGGCAAGCCGGTCGACAAGCGCGAGTGGCATATGACCCCGCAGACGGTCAATGCGTACTACAACGCCACCCGCAACGAGATCGTGTTCCCGGCGGCAATCCTGCAGCCGCCGTTCTTCGACCCCAAGGCCGACCCGGCATTGAATTACGGCGGGATCGGCGCGGTGATCGGGCACGAGATGATGCATGGCTACGACGACTCGGGCAGCCAGTTCGATGCCAAGGGCAACTTCGATACCTGGTGGACCGATGCGGACCGCAAACTGTTCACCCAGCGCACCGATCAACTGGTGGCGCAGTTCGACGGCTATGAGGCGATTCCTGGCGTCAACGTCAAAGGCAAGCTGACCCTGGGCGAGAACATCGGCGATCTCGGTGGCCTGACCGTGGCCTATGACGCGCTGCAGATGGCATTGAAGGAACAGCCCGGCGCCAACAAGGACATCGACGGTTATACGCAGGACCAGCGCTTCTTCATGAACTGGGCCACGGTGTGGCGCCGCAACTTCACCGACGGCGAATTGCGCGTGCGCCTGAACACCGACCCGCATGCGCCGGCCAATTTCCGCGCCAATGGTGCGCCGTCGAACATGCCGGCATTTGCCCAGGCGTTCCAGTGCAAGCCGGGCGATGCGATGGTGCGTGGCGACAAGGATCGCGTTGCGATCTGGTAAGGGGCATCGCATCCGGCGCGGACTGTTGCGACAGTCCGCGCCGGGAAATCCGCTGTTTTTGCGCGTTTGTCGAGCTCGCTTGTGCGCTTGCGTCTGCACATCGACATGCAGGTGCAGCGTCTAGACTGCCGCGCTCTGCAACACGGGGGCGGCAGTGACGAGGCGAAAAATCATCAAATGGGTGGGCATCGGTGCACTGGTGCTCCTGTTGGGCAGCGTGCTGTCGCTGTACGGCTACGGACGCTTTGCCGATCGTCAGCGTGGTGCGGTGAGCCACGCGCTGCCTGCCACCGCGATCGCCACGCCGATCGATCAGGTGGTGGCGCCGCTGCAGCTGGCACATGCCGGTCAGACCGGCATGGTGATCCTGCCCGACAATGTCGATGCGTTCGCGGTGCGTGCGCTCACCGCGCGTGCGGCCGGGCGCAGCCTGGATCTGCAGTACTACATCTGGCATGCCGACTTCACCGGCAACCTGCTGCACAACGAACTGCTGCATGCGGCCGATCGCGGCGTGCGCGTGCGCCTGCTGCTGGACGACATGAACATCCATGGCAGCGATTCGGTGCTGGCGGCGCTGGACAGCCACCCGATGATCGAGATCCGTCTGTTCAATCCCACCCGTGCGCGCGAAGGCACGCTGATGCGCGGGGTGGAGATGGTGCTGCGCATGTTCAGCATCAACCGGCGCATGCACAACAAGGCCTGGATTGCCGATGGCCGGATGGCGGTGGTGGGTGGCCGCAATGTGGGCGATGAATACTTCGATGCGGCGCGCGACACCAATTTCATGGACATGGACGCGGCACTGATGGGGCCGGCCGTGGGCCAGGCCGAGCAGGTCTTCGATGCGTACTGGAACAGCCCCAATGCCCTGCCGCTGGCTGCGCTGGTGACCGCCAAGCCGCAGGCGCTGGATGCGTTGCGCGGCAGCCTGGATGCGGGCCTGGAGTCGGCACGCGCGCATCCGTATGTGCAGCGGCTGCGCCAGTCGCCCAGCGTGCAGGCGTTGACGCAGGGTCAGCGCCAGGTGCATTGGCTGGACCAGGCGCGCATCGTTTCCGACCCGCCGGAAAAGGCCGAGGGCGCACCGCCGCAGGCGGACTGGATGACGCCGGTGTTGATCGGCGAAATGGCGCATGCGCAGCGCGAACTGAAGGTGATCTCGCCGTACTTCGTGCCGGGCGAGGACGGCATGCGCTGGATCGGCGCATTGCGTCGGCGCAATGTGCGCGTGAGCGTGTTGACCAACTCGCTGGCGGCAAACGATGTGGTTGCCGTGCACAGCGGCTATGCCGATTACCGGGTGCCCCTGCTCATGCAAGGCGTGCGCCTGCACGAGCTCAAGCCGATGGGCAAGCCGGACGGCAGCCTGTTCGGCTCCAGCGGGGCCAGCCTGCACACCAAGGCATTCGTGGTGGACGACAGCAGCGGCTTCATCGGCTCGTTCAATCTGGATCCGCGCTCGATGAACCTCAATACCGAGATGGGCCTGCTGTTCAACGACCGCGCAGTGGCCGCGCAGCTGGAGCAGGTCTACAACCGCAAGATCGGCGCGCCGGTGAGCTACCGCGTGACCCTGGAGCAGGGCGCGCTGCGCTGGCACGACGACGCGGCGCAACCGCCCGAGGTATGGTCGCAAGAGCCGGCCGCGAGCGTGTGGCGGCGTGGCGCGGCGGCGGTGATGGGCTGGTTGCCGTTGGAGTCGCAGTTGTAATTGCGCCGTTTGCGCGTGCGGCGCGCTACTGCAGCTGCATCACGATCTCGCGCGCCATCGCACCCAGCGGCAGGATGCGGTCGGCGCCGCCGCGTTTGATCGCTTCCTTGGGCATGCCGAACACGATGCTGGTGTGTTCGTCCTGCGCCACCGTGCGCGCGCCGGCCTGGCGCATTTCCAGCAGCCCGGCGGCGCCGTCGTCGCCCATGCCGGTCATGATGATGCCCAGCGCATTGCTGCCGGCCGCACGCGCGGCCGAGCGGAACAGCACATCCACCGACGGACGGTGCCGGTTGACCGGCGGGCCTTCCATCACTTCGACAAAATATTGCGCGCCACTGCGGCGCAGCAGCAGATGCTTGCCGCCGGGCGCGATCAGCGCGCGCCCCGGCATCACCCGGTCGTTGTTGGCGGCCTCTTTCACTGCGATCTGGCACAAGCCATTCAGGCGCGCGGCGAAGGCGGCGGTAAATTTCTCCGGCATGTGCTGCACGATCACGATGCCGGGGCAGACGCGCGGCAAGGCGGTCAGCACTTCTTCCAGCGCCTGGGTACCGCCGGTGGAGGTGCCGATGGCGACGATGCGCTCGGTGGTCTGCGCCAGCGCGCGCCCGCTTTGCGCCGGCAGGATCACATCGGCGGTGTGCTTGACCTCCGCTTCCAGCGGCGCTGCGGCAACCCGCGCGGCCAGCCGTTTGACGTTGGCGCGTGCGGCGCTGCGCACGGTATTGACCAGTTCGTCGGCCGAGTCGGTGAGGAACTGCTTGAGCCCCAGGCGCGGTTTGGTCACCACGGCCACCGCACCGGCGGCCAGGGCATCCATGGTGACGCGTGCGCCTTTTTCGGTGAGCGTGGAACAGATCACCACCGGGGTGGGGCGTTCGCTCATGATCTTGCGCAGGAAGGTGATGCCGTCCATGCGCGGCATTTCCACATCCAGCACGATCACGTCCGGCCATTGCTTGCGCATCTTCTCGATCGCCAGCAGCGGGTCGGCCGCGGTGGCGATGACCTCGATGTCGGGCGCGTCGTTGAGCACGCCCACCAGCACCTGGCGCACCACCGCCGAGTCGTCGACGACCATGGCCTTGATGGCATCGGTGCGGGCAATGGGGCTGGCGGCAGGGCGGTTGAAGGCGGTCGACACGGCGGATCCTTGGCTCAGGCCTTGCGGAAGATCGAGGGTGCCACCTGGACCAGATCGATGTCGAGTTCGCTCAGGCTTTCCGAATGACCGATGCAGAAATATCCGCCCGACTTGAGGTTGGACAGCACGCGCAGGATGACCTCGCGCTTGGTCTGGCCATTGAAATAGATCATCACATTGCGCAGGAAGATCGCATCGAAGCTGCCCAGCATCGGCAGGGCCGTGTTGAGGTTGGCATGCACGAACTTGACCCGGTCGCGCAGGCGGCGCTCCACCAGCAAGGTGCCGTCGTACTCGCCCTGACCACGCAGGCAATAGCGCTTGAGATACGCCTGCGGAATGCCGTCGATACGTTGCAGGGCGTAGTGCCCGGTGCGCGCCTTGGCCAGCACGCGGGTACTGATGTCGCTGCCAACCACTTCGAACGGCCGCCCCTGCAAGGCGTCGTCCAGCACCATCGCCATGCTGTAGGCCTCTTCGCCGCTGGAGCTGGCCGCGCTCCAGCAGCGGAACGGCAGGCCGCCGCGATGTTCGCCGGCCAGCTTGCGCAGCAACTCGAAGTGCTTGGGCTCGCGGAAGAAGTAGGTCTCGTTGGTGGTCAGCAGATCGATCGCGGTCTGGATCTCAGCGCGGTCCTGGCGGCTTTCCAGCAATTGCAGGTACTGCGTGTAATTGCTGAACTGGTGTTCGCGCAGGCGCTTGCCCAGGCGGCCGCACAACATGGCCTTCTTGCCCGAGGAAATGCTGATGCCGGCCGCTTCGAAGATGAAGCGCTGGAAGCGGCCGAATTCCTGTTCGGTGATGGCGGTGGCCGTGCTCATGTCAGGCGACATCCGCATCGCTGGGCAGTGCGTTGCCGCACAGGCGGGCGATGCGCACGGCGTGTTCGCGCCACCATTCCGACAGCATCGGCCCGGGCATCGGCGAGCCCATCAGGTAGCCTTGCGCCAGGTCGCAGCCCAGCTCGCGCAGCAGGCGCCAGTCGTCCGGGGTTTCCACCCCTTCGGCCACGGCGGTGAGATCGAGCCGGTGCGCCAGTTCCAGCGTGGATTCGAGCACGGTGCGCTGGCTGCGGCTGCGATGGGCGGCATGCACGAAGCTGCGATCGAGCTTGAGTTCGGTGAAGGGAATGCTGGCCAGGCGCTGCAGCGAGGAAAACCCCGTGCCGTAGTCGTCGATCGACAGGCCGAAGCCATGCAGGCGCAGGCGCGCCAGCATGCTCAGGGCATTGGCTGGCTCGACGATGGCGCTTTCGGTGAGTTCCAGCACCAGATCGGCAGGGCTCAGGCCGTTGTCGCCCAGCTTGCCGCATAGCTGTTCGAGAAAGCCCTGCTCGCTGAGCAGGTTGGGCGACAGGTTCAAGGCCAGGCTCAGCTCGAAGCCTTCTGCGCGCCAGTCCACCAGTTGCGCAACTGCCAGGTCGATCACCTGCTGGGTCAAGGCATGGATCAGGCCTTCGCGTTCGGCCAGCGGAATGAAGCGCTCCGGCCCAATCATGTCGCCTTGCGGGCGGCGCCAGCGCGCGAGTGCTTCCACACCGCGCAGGCGACCATCCCTGAGATCGAGCTTGGGTTGGTAGGCCACGCGGATTTCGCCGCGGCGCATGGCCCGGTCCAGCCGCGATGCCGCCGCGCCACCGCTGGACATCAGCGGCGATATCGCCGGCTGTGCAAACGCAGGCGCGTTCGTGGCCAGCCCCGGTTCGCACTCCAGCACATTGGCCAGGTCCTGCAGATGCATCGGCTTTTCGATGCCGCCGAGCACGCGCACCCCGGCGCTGCGGCTGAGCTGCATCACCGCATCGATCAAGGCGCCGCCGCGCTGCGAGACCACCACCACCGGCACGCTGTACTTGCCGCGTGCCAGCGCATCGAGCAGCTGCACGCCGTCCATGCCCGGCATTTCCAGATCGATCAGCAGCAGCGATGGTGAAATCGCACTGCCGAGCCAGGCCAGCGCGGCGTGGCCGTCGACCGCGCCATCGACCGCGACGGCGCCGAGCTGGCGGCACAGCGCCATCGCGTGTTCGCGCTGGACCACGCTGTCGTCGACGACCAACACGGGGCCGTCCAGCGCGCAGCTGCAGGAGAGAAGGGTGGGGCGCATGGGAGTCCTTGCGTGCATGCTGGACATGTCAGGCTGCCAGCTCGGCGACAGGCAGCTGGGCGAGTGCGTCGTTGCCCAGCACCGCGTCGGCGTCGAGCAGGATCACGAAGCGCTCGCCGATCCTGGCCATCGCATGGATGCAGTCGCGTGCGATGCCGGCGCCAAAACTGGGGGCGCCGGCGATGGCGTCGGGCGCGATCTCCAGCACTTCGCTCACCGCGTCCACCAGCAGGCCGAGCACCTGATGCGTCTGGCCATGGGCGATCTCCACGATCACGATGCAACTGCGCTTGGTGATCGCGCTGGCGTCGCGGCCGAAGCGTTGCTGCAGATCCACCACTGGCACCACCGCGCCGCGCAGGTTGATCACGCCACGCAGGGCCGGCGGCATCATCGGCACATCGGTGGGCGCGCGGTATTCGATGATTTCCTTGATGCCGAGGATGCCCAGGCCGAACATCTCCGTGCCCAGCAGAAAGGTCAGGTATTGCTGCGGAGCCGTCGATGACGGCGCAACGGTGCGTGTGGTGGTGATGGCTGCGCTGTGCGGTTGCATCGTCGTTTCCTCAGAAGCTGGCGAACTGCGATTCGTCGATCGCATCGGCGGTGGTCGCCACCGCGCTGATCTGGCGCACGTTGCTGCGACGCGGCGGTGCGCTGACCGCGCTGCTGCTGCCATGCGTTGCGATCCGGCGCGGGCCAGGCTTGCTGCTGGTCGACGCCGCCGCACGCGAGCCGTTGCCGAGCCGGAAGAAGCCCATCAACTGCTGCAGCTGTTCGGCCTGCGCGCTCATTTCCTCCGAGGTCGCGGCCAGCTCTTCGGCATTGGCCGCGGCCGACTGCGTGGTCTGGTTCAACTGGCCGACGGCGGTGTTGATCTGGCTGACGCCGGCGGTCTGTTCTTCGGAAGCCGCGGCGATTTCCTGCACCAGGTCGGAGGTGCGGCGGATCGAGGGCACCATCTCGCCGAGCACGCGGCCGGCGCTTTCGGCCAGGTCCACGCTGGAGCCGGCCACCTCGCCGATCTCCTGCGCGGCGATCTGGCTGCGCTCGGCCAGCTTGCGCACTTCCGCCGCCACCACCGCAAAGCCCTTGCCATGTTCGCCGGCACGCGCGGCCTCGATGGCGGCATTGAGCGCCAGCAGGTTGGTCTGGTAGGCGATGTCGTCGATGATGCCGATCTTCCTGGCGATGTCCTTCATCGCCACCACGGTGGCGCGCACGGTGTCGCCGCCATCGGCCGCCTCGCTGGCCGCCTTGGCAGCCATGCTGTCGGTGACGCGCGCGTTCTCGGTGTTCTGCGCGATGGAGGCGGTCATCTGTTCCAGCGAAGCGCTGGTCTCTTCCACCCCGGCCGCCTGTTCGCTGGCGGCCTGCGCCAGCGCCTGTGCGGTGGCACTGACCTGTTCGGAGGCGCTGGCCAGGTTCTCGGCGTTGCGGTTGACCTCATCGACGATCTCGGTCAGCCGGCTCATGGTGGTGTTGACGTAGCGCTGCATGTCGGCGAAGGCGCCTTCGTAGCGGCCTTCCACGGTATGGGTGAGGTCACCGTCGGCCATCGCGCCCATCACCTGGATCACCTCGGAAATGCTGCGCAGGTTGCCGCGCGCACGCTCCACGGTGTCGTTGATGAAGGCCTTCTTGCCCGGCAGCTGCGCCAGCGGTGCCTCGAAGTTGCCGCGGCCGAATTCGGCCACCACGCCCATCGCCAGCTTCTTGACCGCGATATGCGCGCCCACCATCTGGTTGATGCCGGTGGCCATGCTGCGGAAATCGCCGTCGAAACCGCTGCTGTCGATGACCACATCGATATCGCCGGCTTCGTGTTCGGCAGACATGTGGTTGATCTCGCGGATCAGGCCGGTGAGGTTGCCGCGCACCTGTTCCAGGGTCTCGTTGATGAAGCGCTTCTTGCCCGGCAGCAACGGCAGCTGCGCGGTGAAGTTGCCGCGGCCGAACTCGGCCACGCAGGCGATGGCCTGTTTCTTGACCGCAATGTGGCTGGCCACCATTGCATTGATGCCTTCGGCCATGCGGCGGAAATCGCCGGTAAAACGTTGCGTGTCGATGACCACGTCGATATCGCCGGCGTCGTGCTCGGTTGCCATGCGGTTGACCTCGGCGACCATGCCGGTGAGGTTGCCGCGGA
Source organism: Xanthomonas sp. BRIP62409 (assembly GCF_003992965.1). Lineage (NCBI taxonomy): Bacteria > Pseudomonadati > Pseudomonadota > Gammaproteobacteria > Lysobacterales > Lysobacteraceae > Xanthomonas > Xanthomonas sp. BRIP62409. The sequence goes on from NZ_QEZJ01000017.1 coordinate 99,392, forward strand.
TCTGCTCGACGATCTCGTTGATGAGGGCCTTCTTGCCCGGCAGGCGTTCCAGCTCGGCGGAGAAGTTGCCGCGGCCGAACTCGGCCACGCATGCCATGAGCTGCTTCTCGACCGCGATATGGTTGGCGACCAGGCGGTTGATGCCTTCGCCGGTGGTGCGGAAATCGCCATCGAAGCGTGCCAGGTCGATGCGCGCGTCGATCTCGCCGGCGTCGTGGTCCTGCCAGACGCGGTTGATCTCCTGGTTGACCTGGGCGATGGTGCTCTGCACCTTGCGCAGCGCACGCAGCACCTCGCAGGCCTGCTCGTCGCGCAGCTGCGGCAGGGCGACGGCGAAGTTGCCACGCGCGAATGCATCCAGCGTGGTGGTGGCAAGCTCCAGCGAGCCGGTCGCGATGCGGATCGCATGGAGCAGCAACGCACCGCTGACGAGTGCGGCCAGGACGCTGGCGGCGAGCAGGGCGCCGTGCGACAGCGTCAGCGCAAAGCCGGCGACCACCACCACGACAGGCAAGGCAAGGGCGAGGGCGGCGGTGAACCACAACTGCGTGGCGATCGGGAGACGGTGTGACATGGCGGCAGCTTCCTGGGGTCAGGGAACAACGAACGAGGCGGTGATGTGGGGAGTGCTTGTGTGGTGACTCAGGCCGCCAGGGCGTCCTGGTTTGGATGCAATTGCTGGAGCAGGCTGGGTACGTCGAGAATCAGCGCGACATCGCCGCTGCCCAGGATGCTCGAACCGCTGATGCCCTTGACCTGTGCGAAGACCCTGGACAACGGCTTGATCACGGTCTGCCATTCGCCCAGCAAGGTGTCCACGACCAGCCCGAAACGCTGCGCGCCCTGGCGGATCACCACGATGCTCTCGCGCGCAGGCGTCCTGCCGCCGAGCGCGAACAGTGCGCGCAGGCGTACATACGGCAGCACGCTGCCACGCAGGTCGATGTAGTCGCTGCTGTAGTCGGGCGTGAATTCCACGCATTCCTCCACCACGTCCAGCGGCACCACGAACACCGATTTACCGACGCCGACCTGGAAGCCGTTGATGATGGCCAGCGTCAGCGGCAGCCGCACCGATATGGTGGTGCCCAGGCCTGCGGTGCTGTCGATCTCCACGGTGCCGCGCAGCGCGGTGATGTTGCGCTTGACCACGTCCATGCCCACGCCGCGGCCGGACAGGTTGGTGACCTTTTCGGCGGTGGAAAAGCCCGGCTCGAAGATCATCGCGAACACCTCGCGGTCGCTGAGCTGGCGGCCCGGCTCGATCAGGCCGCGTTCCAGCGCCTTGGCCAGGATGCGGTCGCGATTCAGGCCGCCACCGTCGTCGGTGATCTGGATGACGATGCTGCCGGAGTCGTGATAGGCATTCAGGCCCACGGTGCCGCGTGCGGGCTTGCCGCGTGCCACGCGCACCTCCGCCGGTTCGATGCCGTGATCCATGGCGTTGCGCACCAGATGGGTGAGCGGGTCGCCGATCTTTTCCACCACCGACTTGTCCAGTTCGGTGTCTTCGCCGGCCACGACCAACGCGATGTCCTTGCCGAGTTCGCGCGCCACGTCGTGCACCACGCGCTGGAAGCGGCTGAAGGTGCCGCCGATCTTGACCATGCGCAGTTGCAGGGCGCTTTCGCGCACCTCTTCCACCAGGCCGGCCAGGATCGAGGCCGATTCCAGCAACTGTGCATCGCCGGTGCGCTGCGCGTTGGCATTGGTGCCGGCCACCGCGATGATGAGTTCGCCCACCAGGTCGATCATGCGATCGAGCTTGTCGGCGTCCACGCGGATCGAGCGCGCGTCGGCGTTGCGTGCGCCGGTGTCCTGCTGCGGGCGTGCCGACGCTGCGGCCGGCACGCCCGCCAGCACGCCGCTAACCGGCGCGGCCGCAGCCATGACCGGCTCGTCTGCAAGCACGGCGCTGGCGTCCATCGGTGCCGGTACCGAGATGATCTCCAGGTCGCAGTCCTCGCGTACGAACTCGAACACGTCCTCGATCGCGGCACGGTCGGCATCGCTGCGCAGCAGGATCCGGAAGCCCAGGTAATTGGCTTCCGGATCCAGCGCTTCGAAGCTCGGCAGCCCGCTGACATCGGTATTGATCGACTCGACCGAGCCCAGCCCGCGCAGGTTGCGAATCAGCTTGAGCGGCGAGTTGCCGTAGCGCAGCGCATCGGCGAACAATTTCAGCGTGATGCGCCAGTAACCGCTCTGTTTCTCCGGGGTGTTGTGCTGGACGGCCGTGGCAGTGACACCGCAGGCGCTGACCTGCAGGTAGGTCTGCAGTTGCGCCAGCAGGGGCTCGGCCTCTGCAGTCAGGGCGTCGGCATCGGCGTGTGCCGGATCGGCCGCGGTTTCCACCAGGGCGTGGATGTGGTCGCAGCACACCAGCAGCAGCGCGATCAGTTCCGAGCTCAGCGTCAGTGCATCGTCGCGCACCAGGTCCAGCACGCTTTCCACGACGTGGGTGAAACCGACCAGCTGCGGCAGATCGAACAATCCACCCGAGCCCTTGATGGTGTGCGCCGCACGGAAGATCGCATTGACCGCATCCGGCGAGGATTCGCCACGCTCGGCTTCGAGCAGGTGACGTTCCATGTCTTCGAGCAGGTCCCGGCTTTCGGCCAGGAAGGTCTGCATCAGCTGGTTCATGTCCATGCGTGTCGCCGGTCCCTTAGTGAATGCGTTCGCCGATACCCGCAACCGCATGCGGGTACAAGGCTTCGAGCAGGCCGAGCAGTTCGATCACATCGACCACCGCGCGGCTGGAGTCGGTCAGCGAAAACGGCCGGCCGTCGGCCTGGATCGCCTGCTTGGTCGCCAGCAGCAACTGCAGGCCGGTGGTGTCGATCTCGCTGACCGCGCCCAGGTCCAGGTGCAACCCGCCCGGATGCAGCAAGGCCGGCTGCAGCAGCGGCTTGAGTTCGGCAGCGCGACGGATGGTCATCTCGCCTTCCAGGGCGAGCGTCAGCGGCGCGGGTAGATCGGACAGTGGCGTGTTCATGGATGCCTCAAGCGATGCGGTGGCGCACGGATGCGTGCCTGACGCGGAAAAGGTCGCTCCGGCGCGGGGTCGCATGGGCAGCTCTGCACACGGCGATCACGTCGGTCCATGCAGGTATCGGCGCGCGGCAGGAATATTTAGGCCAAATTCACCGCGGTGACGGATTTGCGAAATCCATCACTTCCCGCGTATTAACCGCTCAGCTTTGTCGCAAGCAGACTCAGGAAGCCGGTGTCCCGGACAGTCGTGCAGGACACCGCGCTACCTTTCAGCCGACTTCTTCACTCGCTGCGTCGGGTGCATGTGCGTGACCGCAGCGGGGAACACGCATGAAACAGGCAACATGGGACCGCGCCGGCATCGTCTGCGGCGTTGGGCGTTAGTGAAAATGCCGCATCGGCTTGGATTCGCAGCGGCCCCCGCCTGCGACGCGCTCGACGCGTCCTTGCGTCCTGCACGGTCCAGCACGCTGCGTAAAGCAGGCGCAACCGCCCGGCGCGCGTTTCTACCTGGGTGCGAGCATCGTCAGCAGGCCGCGTGCGGCGTTGAAACGGTCCGCGCCTTCCGGCAGCGGCAGCTTGATGCGCAGTTTGTCCGGGCCGTCCATGGTGTAGATCTTGGGCTGCTTCTGGATCATCTGGATCACCGCGACCGGGTCGATCGCCGGTTTTGCCTCGAAGACCAGCCGGCCACCGTTCTCGCCCAGGTCCAGCTTGCGCACACCCAGCGCATTGGCCTGCAGCTTGAGCTCGGCAATCGCGAACAGGTGCTTGACCGGGTCCGGCAGCAGGCCGAAGCGGTCGATCATCTCCACCTGCAATTCGCGCAGCGCATCGGCATCGCGTGCGCTGGAGATGCGCTTATACAGCGTCAGGCGCGTGTGCACGTCGGGCAGGTAATCCTCGGGAATCAGCGCGGCCACATGCAGCTCGACCTCGGCGCCGCGGACCTCCTCGCCGGCATCCAGATCCGGCAGCTTGCCCTGGCGGATGCTGCGCACCGCGCGTTCCAGCAGCTCGGTGTACAGGCTGAAACCGACCTCGGCCATCTGCCCGCTCTGGTCCTCGCCCAGCAGCTCGCCGGCGCCGCGGATTTCCAGATCGTGCGTGGCCAGGGTGAAGCCGGCGCCGAGCTCGTCCATGGAGGCGATCGCTTCCAGGCGTTTGGCCGCATCGGAGGTCATCGAGCGCCGGTCCGGCACCACCAGGTACGCGTAGGCGCGGTGATGCGAGCGGCCGACGCGGCCGCGCAGCTGGTGCAGCTGGGCCAGGCCGAAGCGGTCGGCGCGGTTGATGATGATGGTGTTGGCGTTGGGAATGTCGATGCCCGACTCGATGATCGTGGTCGACAGCAACACGTTGAAGCGCTGCTTCTGGAAATCCAGCATCACCCGCTCCAGCTCGCGCTCGGGCATCTGCCCGTGGGCGATGCCGATGCGCGCTTCCGGCACCAGTTCGGACAGCTCGCGCTGCATGCGCACGATGCTTTCCACATCGTTGTGCAGGAAGTACAGCTGCCCGCCGCGACTGAGCTCGCGCTGGAAGGCCTCGCGCAGCAGCGCGTTGTCCCATGCAGTGATGAAGGTCTGCACCGCCAGCCGGTTCGGCGGCGGGGTAGCGATGATCGACAGGTCGCGCAACCCGGCCATGGCCATGTTGAGCGTGCGCGGGATGGGGGTTGCGGTGAGCGTGAGCAGATGCACGTTGGCGCGCATCGCCTTGAGTGCTTCCTTCTGCCGCACGCCGAAGCGTTGCTCTTCGTCGACCACGACCAGGCCCAGGTCCTTGAACTTGACGTCCGGCTGCAGCAGCCGGTGCGTGCCGATGATCACGTCGATCTCGCCGCTGGCCACCTTCTCCAGCTCGGCCTTGATTTCCTTGGTGCTCTTGAAGCGCGACAGCACTTCCACCTTCATCGGGTAGTCGGCGAAGCGGTCGCGGAAATTGCGGTAATGCTGCTCGGCCAGCAAGGTGGTCGGCACCAGCACGGCAACCTGCTTGCCGGCGCTGGCGGCGGCGAAGGCGGCGCGCACCGCGACCTCGGTCTTGCCGAAGCCGACATCGCCGCAGACCACGCGGTCCATCGGCTGGCTGCTGCCCAGGTCGCGCAGCGTCGCATCGATGGCGGCCAGCTGGTCGCCGGTTTCCTCGAACGGAAAGCCGGCCGCGAACGGCTCGTACATCGCCCGGTCCACCTGCAAGGCCAGCCCGGCGCGGGCACGCCGGCGCGCCTGGATCTCCAGCAATTCGGCCGCCACGTCGCGGACCTTTTCGGCCGCCTTGCGCTTTGCCTTGGTCCACTGCTCGCCGCCCAGCGAATGCAGCGGCGCGGTCTCGGCCGAGGCGCCGGAATAGCGGCTGATCAGATGCAGCTGCGCCACCGGCACGTACAGGCGGTCGCCCTTGGCGTATTCGATTTCCAGGAACTCGCCGGGCATGCCACCGGCATCGAGCACGATCAGCCCGCGGTAGCGGCCCACACCGTGGTCTTCGTGCACGATCGGCGCGCCTTCGGACAGCTCGCCCAGGTCGCGGATGATCGCTTCCGGTTCGCGCCCGACCCGGCGGCTGCGCCGCGGCTGGTTGGCGCGCTCGGGAAACAGCTGGCGCTCGGTCAGCACCGCAATCTGCGGGGTGTCCAGCGCAAAGCCGTCTTCCAGCGGCGCCACGGTGATACCGAAGCGCAGCTTGGTGGCAGCCAGGAAGGCGGGCAGGTCGGCAACGACCTCCGGCTTCAGCTGCGCGGCGGCCAGCACTTCCATCAAGGCCTCGCGCCGGCCGGCGGTATCGGCGGCCACCAGCACGCGGCCGGGGTAATGGCCCAGGAACGAGGACAGCGCCTGGCCGGCCGGCGCGTCCTTTGCCGCCACCGGCAGCGGCGGCAAGGGCTGGTCGCCCAGGGCGGCGGCCTCGTCGATGCGCGGATGATCGCTGGCCCAGACTTCGATGCGCGCCAGCTTGTTGAGCCGCTCGCGCAAGGCGTCCGGCGATTGATACAGCTCGTCCGGCGTCAGCAGCGGGCGTTCCACGTCGTGGCGGCGCTGTTCGTAGCGGTCCTGTGCCTGCGCCCAGAACGTGTCGGCCGCATTGGAGACACCGGTGGCGACCAGCGGCAACACGCGCTTGTCCAGATAATCGAACAAGGTGGCGGTCTTGCTGAAGAACATCGGCAGGTAGTACTCGACGCCCGACGGCGCCAGACCCGATTTCAGGTCCTGGTACAGCGCGCTGCGCCGGGTGTCCACGTCGAAACGCTCGCGCAGGCAGGCCAGCACGCGCTCCACGCTGGCATCGTCCATCGGCACTTCGCGGCCGGGCAGCAGCTTGACGGCCTCGACCTTGTCCAGCGAGCGCTGCGATTCCGGGTCGAAGGCACGGATGGAGTCGATATCCTCGTCCAGCAACTCGATCCGCAACGGCGTGGCTTCGCCCATCGGAAATACGTCGAGCAAGCCGCCGCGCACCGCGAAATCGCCCGGGTCCATCACCTGCGGCACGTTACGGTAGCCGGCGCTTTCCAGCCGGCGTTTTTCCGCATCCAGATCCAGCCGCTGGCCGACCTTCAGATCGAAACTGCCGCCGACGATATAGCTCAGCGGTGCCAGCTGCTGCATCAGCGTCTGCACCGGCACGATCACCACCCCACGGGTCAGCGCGGGCAGCCGATGCAGCGCCGCCAGGCGCTGGCTGATGATTTCCGGGTGCGGGCTGAACTGGTCGTAGGGCAGGGTTTCCCAATCGGGAAACGGCACCACCGGCAGCGTCGCATGCTCGCCGAGCAAGGCATGCAGATCCGCCTCGATCTGATGCGCACTCTGGTTGTCGCGGGCGATCACCAGCAGCGGGCCGGCATGCGCCTCGGCGGCGCGTGCGATCGACCATGCCAGCGCAGTCGGCGAAGACGGAGCGCGCCAATAGGCGCGGAGCTGGCCTGACTTGGGCAGCGGCGGAGAGGGGAAGGTGGTTGGCGACGGCATCAGCCGGCAATTTTATCAGAGCACCCACCGCGGCCGGTCCATCCGGCGTGAAAGCCGGCGTCGGGCTACCTGCGCCGCCTTGGTCGGATGTGCGGCGCTCTCGCCATCTACATACCGACCATCCCGACAGATCAACAATCAAAGCCCGGTGAGTCGGGGTGCGGCGCCCTCACTGCTCGCGGGACACGCCATGAATCCATCCTTGGAGGCTCGGTGGCGGCATCCATGCCGCCACACGGTCCCGCAATCGGTGACGACACCGCCCCAGACAGTTGGTCGGTTGTTTGAAAAGCTGGTCCGCTGCACTGGCTTTCTTGCGAAAACGAGCGGACGCGTTCTTGCCTGACACCGTGCTGCTCGCACTATGCGGACCGACCATCCAGGTCCTTGCCCGCTCACCGTCGCGGGACCTTACGCGGCATGGATGCCGCGTAAGAGCCTACACGGACGTACTTGCGGCGTGTCCTGCGATGGTGGGCGGGCAAGGGCCCTGCAGCCAAGCGACAGATCAACAACCAAAGCCAGGTGAGTCAAGGGCGCGGCGGCCCTCCCAATCCCCAATCCCGAATCCCAGCCCCTCAGGCATCCAGCTCGAGAACCATCCGCACCAACTCCGGCGACTCCGGATGCGGCTGTGGCTTGAAGCCAAGCGACTCGGCCAGCTGCAGCATCGGTACATTGCTTTGCAGCACGTCGCCGAACAGGCAATCCAGGTATTTGCGCCGTGCCCACTTGACCAGCTTGCGCATCAGCTGCCGTCCCAGCCCCTGGCCGGCGACGAAGCTGCTGACCAGGATGGTGTACTCGGCCTGGCGGGTGCCCGGCACCAGCGCCGCGCGCGCCACCGCACCTACCAGGGCTTCGCCCGGGGGCAGCTGTTCTGCGGCCACCAGCACGATTTCGCTCTTGGGGTTGGGATGGGTCAGGCGCTGCACCATCTCCGGGGTGATTTCGGCGGAGGAACGCACGAAGCGCGCGCGGATTTCCTCCGGCCCCAACAGGCTGAAAGCACCCTGCAGCGGCGGACCGTCCTCGGGACGGATCGGACGGAGCAGGAGTGTGCGGCCATTGGGCAGACTGAAGTTTTCATGCCAGGGAGGCATGCGATTGCGAATGGCCATGACCGGTGTTCCTTAAAGATCGGAAGATTCTGGCACCCGCCCAGCGCACAACCGTGAATGAATCCGGTGCGCCGCTGGGGGCCGTCAGGGGGTGGCAGTGCTTCCCTCATCACTGTACCGAGCGATACCGTGATCCAGTCGTGAGTATGCAGCCGCGTTTACCAGCGCGAGGAGGCGTCTGGCGCCGGCGAATCAGGCGTCCTGGCGCAGCCACTCCAGCCGGGTCGAAGCACCGGCCTCGCCGAGATGCTGCTTCAGCACCGGCAGCGCGGGCGCCAGCATCTGGTCGAACTGCCACGGCGCATTGACGATCAACAGCCCGCTGCCGGTCAGGCGCAGCGGCGAGTCGTCCGGGCGCACCTGCAGCTCGGCCACCAGCACCGACTTGGCCGGCAGCGTGGCAGCCTTGCGCATGAAGGGCTGCAGGCTGCGGCGCAGCTTGATCGGGTACCACACCATGCAGATCGCCTGCGGCCAGCGCGCCAGGGTCTCGCGCACGCTGTGGATGACCTGCGGGTACTCGGCATCCTGCGATTCGTACGGCGGGTCGATCAGCACCAGCCCGCGGCCGATCCTGGTCTCGCCCGCGCGTGGCGGCACGAAGGCACGAATCGCCTCGTAGCCATCGCCGGCATGCACGCGCACGCGGCTGTCCCTGGCGAACAGGCGCTTGAGCGCCTCGGCCTCTTCCGGCTGCAATTCGCAGAACGCCATGCGGTCCTGCTCGCGCAGTGCCTGCGCCGCCAGCAGCGGCGAGCCGGGGTAGTGGTTGATCTGGATGCCGGCGGTGGCGCGCGCCGGCTTCTGGCCGGGCGTGGCCGGGCGGGCGATGGTCTGGTTGTCGGCCTGCACCGCGCGCAGATAGCGCTCCACCACCTCGGGCAGGGTCGACTCGGCCATCAGCCGCATCACCCCGGCATCGGCCTCGTTGGTCTTGCGGCTCTCTTCGCCGCCGAGCTGGTAGCGCCCGCGTCCGGCGTGGGTATCGAGCACGAAGAACGGGGTGTCCTTGCGCTTGAGGGTGTCGATCAGCGCCAGCAAGGCGATGTGCTTGAGCACGTCGGCATGGTTGCCGGCATGGAAGGCGTGGCGATAGTTCATCGCGGCAGTGTACGGGCCGCGCCAGCATGCGGCTATGCTGCGCGCCATGTCCGAGTCCCCCGCCCGCGTGCTCGTCGTCGAAGACGAAGCCGCCATTGCCGATACCGTGCTGTACGCGCTGCGCAGCGAAGGCTATGCGCCCGAGCACTGCCTGCTGGGCCGCGACGCGTTGGCGCGGCTGCGTGCCGACCCGGCCGATGTGGTGGTGCTGGACGTGGGCCTGCCGGACATCAACGGCTTCGAGGTGTGCCGCACGCTGCGCGGTTTCAGCGATGTGCCGGTGATCTTCCTGACCGCGCGCAATGACGAGATCGACCGCGTGCTCGGCCTGGAACTGGGCGCCGACGACTACATGGCCAAGCCGTTCTCCCCGCGCGAGCTGGTGGCGCGGGTGCGCGCACGGCTGCGTCGTCGCAACCAGGCCGCCGTGGTGGAGCCGGGCTGGCAGCCGCATGGCGCGTTTGCGATCGATCGGGAGGGCAGCCGCATCCGCTACGGCGATGCGCTGCTGCCGCTGACCCGCTACGAGTACGCGCTGCTGTCGGCGCTGTTGCAGCGCCCCGGCGCGATCCTGAGCCGCGCGCAGCTGATGGACCGCGGCTGGGACGCCAGCGCCGACAGCGCCGACCGCACCGTCGATACCCACATCAAGACGCTGCGCGGCAAGCTGCGCCAGGCCGGCGTGCCGGCCGACCCGATCCGCACCCATCGTGGCCTCGGCTACGCGCTGGAGCTGTAGCCATGGGCAAGTGCAGGCGTGGCGTTGTTCTCCGGGCCGGGGCCTGAGATGCGGCTCGGTCTCAAGCTGTTCCTGGGCTTCTTTCTGATCGTCGGGCTGGCCGCGTTCTTCGTGATGCGGGTGTTCGTCAACGAGGTCAAGCCGGGCGTGCGCCAGGCGATGGAATCCACGCTGGTGGACGCGGCCAACGTACTGGCGGAAATGGCCAGCGGCGAGCTGGCTGCCGGCAGCATCGCCAGCGGCAGTTTTGCGCGCAACGTGGCGCAGGCGCAGCGGCGCGACCCCAAGGCCTGGGTGTGGCGGTTCCGCAAGAACGATGTGGCCTACCGCGTCACCGTGACCGACGCGCGCGGGGTGGTGGTATTCGATTCGCTGGGCCGTGACGTGGGCCGCGACAATTCGCGCTGGAACGATGTCTATCGCACCTTGCGCGGCGAGTACGGCGCGCGTTCCAGCCCCGAGGTCGATGGCGACCCGACCGCCACGGTGATGCATGTGGCCGCACCGATCTATGCGCCGAATGACCCGGGCAAGTTGATCGGCGTGCTGACGCTGGCGCAGCCCAATCGCAGCATCGACCCGTTCATCGAGGCCAGCCAGCGCAACATCCTGCAGCGCGGGGCCTGGCTGATCGGCATTTCTGCGCTGATCGGCATCGGGATGACCTGGTGGCTGATGCGCGGCATCGGCCGGCTCAATCGCTACGCGCAGGCGGTGAGCGCGGGCCTTCCGGTGCCACCGCCAAAACCGCGCGGCGATGAAATCGGCGACCTGGGCCAGGCGCTGGAACGCATGCGGCGCAAGCTCGAAGGCAAGGCCTACGTGGAGCAGTACGTGCAGTCGCTGACGCACGAGATGAAGAGCCCGCTGGCGGCGATCCGCGGGGCGTCCGAACTGTTGAGCGAGCCACTGCCGGAAGCCGATCGCCAGCACTTCGTCGCCAGCATCCGCGCCCAGGAGCTGCGCCTGACCGAAACCATCGACAAGCTGCTGGCGCTGGCCGAGGTGGAGCAGCACGGCTGGTTGCAGACGCGCGAGCGCGTCGCGGTGGCCGGCCTGCTGCAGGCGGCAATGGACGCCGTGTTGCCGCGCGCGGCAGCGGCCGGCGTGCGGCTGGACAGCGATGCCGGCTCCGACACGGCGCGCGGGCAGTATGTGCTGGGCGATGGGTTCCTGCTGCGCCAGGCGCTGATCAACCTGCTGGAAAACGCCATCGCGTTTTCACCGCAGGGCAGCACCATCCAGTTGCGAGCACAGGTGCAGCAAAAGCAGGTGCATCTGGTGGTGGAGGACCGCGGCAGCGGCGTGCCGGACTACGCACTGGAACGGGTGTTCGAGCGGTTCTATTCGCTGGCCCGCCCGCAGACCGGACAACGCAGCTCCGGCCTCGGCCTGCCGTTCGTGCGCGAAGTCGCGCGCCTGCACGGCGGCGAGGCGACACTGGACAATCGGGACGGTGGCGGTGCGATCGCGACGCTGCGCCTGCCCATCGGCTAAGCGCGGCTGACAAACCGTAGCGAGCAGTCGTCAGGTGGGTGCGGACGGCGCGGAGCAACCGGAGTGGACCAGTGGTACGCGAAGATTCCGCGCGCCGTCCGCGCCCGCCCGGCGGCTACGCAGTAGGCAGCTCTGGACCGCATTGCATGCCAGATGTGCACAGGCCGGAGCCAATGGCGCCCGCATCGCGGTGCACTGAAGCGGCATGCGCCAGGGCACATGCCGCCTCCGTGTCGGCCGCGCATCACGGTGCGCAGCCGCTGTGTGCTAGTGCACCACGTCGGCCACCATGACGTCCTTGGCGACCACCGACCAGGACAGCTTGCCAAAGCCCTTGTTGCCCCATTCGGTGCCCCAGCTGTTTTCGACGATCAGCCCGTCGCTGTCGTACCCCAGCGCGACCACCGCGTGCCCGCCCAGGATCGGCGTCTTGATGTCGTAGTCGACCTGGTTCTTCGGCGTGAGGTCTTCAAACCCCTGGCGGACATAGAAGCCGATGACCACCGGCGTGGACGAGGCCAGCGCGAGTTTGATCTGTTCGATCAGGGCCCGCCCGCCATTGCCGTCGCCCGAGTACAGCACGGTGTACTTGCGGTACGGCGTGGGGTTCTTGGTAGCGTTGGCGCGGTCGGCTGCGGTGGGCGGATTCTTCCAGTTGTAGTTGCCCCACGAGTAATGCTGCTCGGTATCGATGCCCTGCGCCAGCGCGACGTCCAGCGGCGCTTCCAGCGTGGAGCCCTCATCGACGCCGTTGTTGACCTGGCTGTAGAGATACATCGGGGCGAAGCGGGTTTGCGCCTGCTTGCTGGCGTTGGCGTACCAACCGGTCAGGGTGTGGGCGGTTGCCCATGACGCACATGATCCCACCTGGCCCTGGTCGCCTGGCGCGATGGCCCAGGCAGTCAGGTCCACCGTGGCGGGCAGGGGTCTGGCGGCGCTGGCAATGCCGAACAAGGGCGTGACCGGCTGCATCAATGACGAGGGTTTCAGACCCATCCCGTGCATTGCCGCCTGTGCGGCGGCGGAGGACAGGCTCAGGGCAGCGAGCAGGCAGAGGCTGAGTGAACGTTGCTTGTTCATGGAAGGCAAACTCCAGGCGAAAGAGGAATGCAGTGGTGCGCACTTCTGGAACCACGGCCGGCAGGCGGGCATACGCGTGCGACACCGCCGATGCGGCGCGCAAGTTGAAGGAGGACGCGGCGAAACGACGGCACTGGAACGCCGTGATCAATACAGACTCGAAAAAAAGCGATGGCCCCGTGATGCGCAACTGCACGCGCATCGTTGCGCCTGGCGGCCAGGCACGCGCCGGTGATGCGAAACCTTGGCGATGCAACGGAAGCACGTCCTGGGCCTTGGTTGCAGTTTTGCAGGGCGAACACTGCATTTCCTAACTGGGTCACAGTGCCGGTCGCCGATCCTGCCGATCGCCCACTTCACATTCGCTTCAAATTCGCCTCAAACCCCCGACACCGGCGCATCGCACCCTGGCCACCTCCCCGAATGAGGATGGTCGATGAAATCCCTGAAACTGTTGTTGCGCTTCGCCACCATTGGTGGATTGATCCTGTTGCTGCTGATTCCGTTGCTGTTGATCCGCGGCACCGTGCAGGACCGTGCGCGTTACCGCGACGAGGCGGTGGAGCGGGTGGCGCAGAGCAAGGCCGGCGAGCAGCAGTTCATCGCGCCGGTGCGGGTGCTGCCGTTTACCGAGGATGTGCAGGTCACCGAGCCCGACGAGCAGGGCAATCCGCGCAAGGTCTGGCGCAAGCGCGACGGCCAGTTGCTGCAGACCCCGCGCACGCTCAGCCTGAGCGGCGAGTTGACCCCGTCCGAGCGCAGGATCGGCCTGTTCCGCGTGCAGGTGTATGCGTGGAAGGCCAGGCTCAAGGCCGAGTTCGAGCCGTTCGCCTATCCGGCCGTGGACGGTCGTCGCTATGGCCAGCCGCATCTGGCGGTGGGTATTTCCGATGTGCGTGGCCTGGTCGGTACGCCGAGCCTGCGCGTGGACGGGCGCACACTGCCGCTGGAGAGTGGGGCAGGCGGCCTGGCGGCGCGCTCGGCCGGTATCCACGCCGATCTGCAGCCGCTGGGCGATGCGCTGGCCGGCACACTGGGCGAGGGCAATCTGGTGGAGATGTCCTTCGTGCTGGACGGCACCCGCAGCCTGGCGATCGCGCCGATTGCCGACAACAACGACATCGCGCTGCGCTCGGCCTGGCCGCATCCGCTGTTCGGCGGGCGCTTCCTGCCGAATGCGCCGACCATCGGTGCGCGTGGTTTCGATGCGAGCTGGTCGTTGTCCTCGCTGGCCACCGGTGCGCAGACCCAGCTGCAGTCCAGCCAGTCATCGCTGGATACGCTGCAAGTGCAGCTGGTCGACCCGGTGGACGTGTACACCCAGGCCGACCGGGCCAGCAAGTACGGCATCCTGTTCGTGGTGCTGACCTTCGTGGCGTTCGTGTTGTTCGAGCTGATCAAGCGTCTGCCGATCCATCCCCTGCAGTACCTGCTGGTGGGTCTGGCGCTGGCGATCTTCTTCCTGCTGCTGCTGAGCCTTTCCGAGCACATCGCGTTCTGGCAGGCGTACCTGGTGTCGGCCGCGGCGTGTATCGGCCTGCAGTTCTTCTACCTGTCCGGGGTGTTGCGCAGCTGGGCGCGCGCAGCCGGGTTCTCGGTGCTGCTCACTGCGTTGTACGGGGTGCTCTACAGCCTGTTGATCTCCGAAGACAACGCGCTGCTGATGGGATCGCTGCTGCTGTTCGGCATCCTGGCCAGCATCATGTGGGTGACCCGCAAGCTCGATTGGTACGAGCTTGGCAACAGCCTGCGCTGAGGCCGGCATGTTCGCTCACGCACGGCTGCACCGGCGGGCGCAGCGCTTGCTGCCCGCCGGGATCGACACGGTGGCGCTGCTTCCCGCAGCGCTGCCGCAGGCCTGGGAAGCTTCGCCGTTGTCGGCCTTGCCCTTGCACCGCGACGGACGCCGCGGGGTGATCGGCCTGCGCCTGCATCCAGGCACCGCGCAGGCACTGCGCCTGGATGGTAGCGGGTTCCTGCAGGCGGCACAGCGGCAGGACGTGCCGGCAGACAGCGCGCGACAGCGCTGCTACGGGCCATGGCAGCGGTTGAGCAACGGCAGCTACTGGGCGCGCAGCACCGATACACTGCGCGGCGTGCTGCTGGCCAGCGAGGAGGCGGCGGTGTGGTTGTTGTGGCAGCAGCCGGTGGCCCCGGCCGCGGTCAACGGCCGCTGGCTGCGCTGACCCCGGCAGCGCCGCGGCGCCAGGCTGGCTTACCATGGCCGGCATGAGCGGCTCCTCCCTGATCGTCGAAACGGTGCGCGGCACGCAGGTGCTGCCGCATCTGGCTGCGGTGGCGCAGCTGCGCATCGCGGTGTTCCGCGCCTGGCCGTACCTGTATGACGGCGATGCCGCTTACGAGCGCGGCTACCTGGCCGCGTATGCGGCCTCGCCGGACAGCGTGTTCGTGCTGGCACGCGATGGCGATGCGGTGATCGGCGCCTCCACCGGGCTGCCGCTGCTCGACGACAGCGACGCCTTCCATGCGCCGTTCCGCGCGGCCGGCATCGATCCGGCCAGCGTGTTCTATTTCGGTGAATCGGTGCTGCTGCCGGCGTATCGCGGCCAGGGGATCGGTCACGCCTTCTTCGACCGGCGCGAGGCGCATGCGCGTGCACTGGGGCGCTTCGCGCTCACTGCGTTCTGCTCGGTGGAACGTGCGCAAGACGATCCGCGCAAACCTGCCGACTACCGACCCAACGATGTGTTCTGGCGCAAGCGCGGCTATGCACCGCAACCGGACATGCGCGTGCAGCTGGCGTGGGCGGAGTTGCAACACGGCGAGATCGACCACAGTCTGCGGGTGTGGACGCGGGCATTGCCGCCGTGACCGATTCGCTTCCTACGTCATCGATCCATCGCAACCAGGCCGCCAGATGAAAATTGCCGTCGCCAAATACCCGATCGGCAAACCCGCCGACTTCGCCGCCTTTGCCGCACGCCAGTCCGCGCTGGTGGGCGAGGCGGCCGCCGCCGGCGCGCGCCTGCTGGTGCTGCCGGAATACCTGTCGCTGGAGCTGGGCGCGACCTTCGGTACGCAGATTTCTGCCGGCTTGCCCGAGTCGCTGGCGGCGATCCAGGCGCTGCGTGCGCCGTGGCTGGAGCTGTTTGCCGGCCTGGCGCGCCGGCATCAGCTGCATCTGGTTGCCGGCAGCTTCCTGCTGGATCTGGGGCAGGGCCGTTACCGCAATCGCAGCGACTGGTTCACGCCCGACGGCCGGCACGGCTGGCAGGACAAGCTGCAGCTGACCGGCTTCGAAAAGGCCACCGGGCTGATCGAGCCGGGCGAAGCGGTGAAGGTGTTCGAGCTGGATGGCGTGCGTGCAGCGATCGCGATCTGCTACGACAGCGAGTTCCCGCTGCCGGTGCGCGCGCAGTACGAGGCCGGCGCGCGGCTGCTGATCGTGCCCAGCTGCACCGACACCGCCGCCGGCGCGATGCGGGTGCGCGTCGGCTGCCTGGCGCGCGCGCTGGAAAACCGCGTATTCGTCGCGCAATCGGTCACGGCCGGGCAAGCGCCGTGGAGCCCGGCGCTGGACGTCAATACCGGCGAAGCGGCGGTGTTCGCCCCGATGGATGTCGGCTTCCCGGCCGATGGCGTGCTGGCGCAGACCCAGGGCAGTACCGTGTGGGCGTATGCGGAGCTGGATTTTGCCGCCTTCGAGGCCAGCCGCGCGCAGGCCCAGGTCGCCAACGACCGCGATTGGGTCGGTCAATCGGGCGCTCACCTCGCGCGTGCCACGCTGGCGTCCTTCGACTGACGCGCGCGGCCATCCAGCCACTGCGGCGTGCATCGCCGCGCGAGCGCCGCCGTTGCCCGTGACCGGCTCGCGTACGCTTCGAGCGTTCTGCGCTGTTCCCTGATTCGTCACCCGCACCGCCCACCAGGTTCCCATGGCCAAGAAAACCCTGATTTCACACAGCGTCCGTCTCGAGTTCGCGCCCGGCGCGCTGGTGCACAGCAATCTGTCCGGCGCGGCGTTTACCGACGACTGGCTGTGGGTGGCCGGCGACGAAGCCTGCGCGGTGGATCGCCTGCGCAGGCTCGAGCCGGTGCAGCGCGAGACGCTGCGCTTCGGCCAGGGGCAGAGCTTTGCGCTGGCCCAGCTGCTGGACCTGCCGGGCGAGGCGGCCGAGGAGGCGGATCTGGAAGGCATGGCGCTGTCGGACGGCTACCTGTGGGTGGTCGGCTCGCATGGGCTCAAGCGCAAGAACGCCAAGCGCAATCGCGACGATGCCGACAACGCCAAACGCCTGACCAAGCTCAAGCTCGACGCCAACCGCCGCCTGCTGGCCTGCCTGCCGATCGAGCGCGATGCCGACGGCACCCCGCGCCTGGTGCGCCAAGCCGCCGATGGCCGTCGCGCGCTGCGGCTCAAGGGCGATGCCAAACACAACCAACTCACCGAGCTGCTGGCCGACGATCCGCATGTTGGCCCGTTCATGAAGATTCCCGGCAAGGACAACGGCTTCGACATCGAAGGCATCGTGGTGGACGGCGAGCGCCTGCTGCTGGGCCTGCGCGGGCCGGTGCTGCGCGGCTGGTCGGCGCTGCTGGAGATCCGCGTCCAGGCGCATGGCGACCACCTGCGGCTGGCGCCGCTGGACGAGGACGGCACACTGCTGCGCAAGCACTTCCTGCAATTGGGCGGGCTGGGCATCCGCGACCTGCACTATTCCGGCGACGACCTGTACCTGCTGGCCGGCCCGACCATGGTGTTGAATGGCGAAATCCGCCTGTTCAAATGGCCGGACGCACGTACCGTGCTGGCCGCCAACCAGGCACCGGTGCGCTTTCAGCACGAGTTGCTGGAATCGGCGGTGTTGCCGCACGGCACCGACAGCGACCGCGCCGAGGCGATCTGCAATCTTCCCGGGCACCTGGCCGGCGACACGCCCAGCTGGCTGGTGCTGTACGACGCGCCCGGCCCGGCGCGCAGCGGCGGCGATGACGTGGTCTACGGCGACCTGTTGCGCAACCGCTGAGCCGCGTGCGGGCAGGTCCGTGCTGGTCAAGGTAAAATCGGCCGATCCCCGTTTCGCCGAGCGCTCCATGACCTGCCGCACCCGCTTTGCCCCCAGCCCCACCGGTTACCTGCACATCGGCGGCGCCCGCACCGCGCTGTATTGCTGGCTGGAGGCGCGCCGTCGCGGCGGGCAGTTCGTGCTGCGCATCGAAGACACCGACCGTGAGCGCAGCACCCAGGCCGCGATCGACGCCATCCTGGAGGCGATGGACTGGCTGGGCCTGGACTATGACGAAGGCCCGATCTACCAGACCCAGCGCGTGGCCCGCTACCAGGAGGTGGCCGAGCAACTGCTGGCGCAGGGCAAGGCCTATTACGCCTACGAAACCCGCGAAGAACTCGACGCCATGCGCGAGGCCGCCATGGCCCGGCAGGAAAAGCCGCGCTACAACGGCGCCGCCCGCGAGCAGAACCTGCCGTATCGCGACGACCCCAACCGGGTCATCCGCTTCAAGAACCCGGTCGGCGGCACGGTGGTGTTCGACGACCTGATCAAGGGCGTCATCGAGATTGCCAACAGCGAGCTCGACGACATGGTGATCTTCCGCCCGGACGGCTTCCCCACCTACAACTTCGCGGTGGTGGTGGACGACTGGGACATGGGCATCACCGAGGTGATCCGCGGCGATGACCACATCAACAACACCCCGCGCCAGATCAACATCTATGAGGCGCTGGGGGCGCCTGTTCCCAAGTTCGCGCACATGCCGATGATCCTGGACGAGCAGGGCGCCAAGCTGTCCAAGCGCACCGGCGCGGCCGACGTGATGCAGTACAAGGACGCCGGCTACCTGCCGCATGCGCTGATCAACTACCTGGCACGTCTGGGTTGGTCGCACGGCGACCAGGAGTTGTTCAGTCGCCAGGAATTGCTCGACCTGTTCGACGTCAAGGACGTCAATTCCAAGGCCGCGCGCCTGGACATGGCCAAGCTGGGCTGGGTCAACCAGCATTACCTCAAGACCGACGACCCGGCCAGCATCGCCCCGCAGCTGGAATACCAGCTCGCCCGGCTCGGCATCGATGTGGCCGCCGGCCCGGCCGCCGCCGACGTGGTGGTGGCACTGCGCGAGCGCGTGCAGACCTTGAAGGACATGGCCGAAAAAGCCGTGGTCTGGTACCAGCCGCTGGAAACCTACGACGAGGCGGCGGTGATGAAGCACCTCAAGCTGGGCGCAGAAGTGCCGCTGGGCAAGGCGCGCGAACTGCTGGCGGCACAGAGCGAATGGAGCGTGGAGACCGTCTCGGCCGCGCTGCACGACGCGGCCGCCGCGCTGGAGCTGGGCATGGGCAAGGTGGCCCAGCCGCTGCGCGTGGCCATCACCGGCACCCAGGTCAGCCCGGACATTTCGCAGACCGTGTACCTGGCCGGACGCGAAGGCGCCTTGAAACGCATCGATGCCGCACTCATCAAGATAGGGGCGGGCTGACCGCCGGAGCCTGTATGACCAAGCATACGCACACCCAGACGCACGATCAGGAACACGCCTGCACAGCCCCGCATCACCATGTCGACGATGCCAACGGCTTCGTGCGCGCGGTGGAGCGCGCCTGCAGTGAGCGCGGCCTGCGGCTGACGCCGATCCGCGCCAATGTGCTGCGGTTGATTGCCGACGCCGGCAAGCCGGTCAAGGCCTATGAGCTGCTGGACTGGGTGCGCGAAGGCAAGGGCGTCGGTGCCGATGCCCCGCCCACGGTGTACCGCGCGCTGGATTTCCTGATGGCCAACGGCTTCGTGCACAAGCTCGAATCGGTCAATGCCTTCGTCGCCTGCCACCACCCCAACAGCGCCCAGCACTCGGTGCCGTTCCTGATCTGCGACCGCTGCCACAGCGCGGTGGAGCTGGAAGACCGCGAGGTGGTGGCGCAACTGGAAGCGCGCGCCAAGGCGCTGGGTTTCCAGCCGCAGGCACAGACCCTGGAAGTGCATGGCCTGTGCGCCAAGTGCGCGGTGGCCGAGTAAGGATCGCCAGCCAAAACGCAGGGCGGTTTACTTAGAGCGGCTGACAAAACCCAGCGTGCGAGTGCCATGCACGCGCATCAGTGAGGTCGCTAGCGACGCATCGCTTAACCCAAGGTATCAGACACCACCGCGCATCACGCCGCGGCGTCGGTCTTGCTGCCATAGCCCGCCAGAAACAGGGCGACCGCGCGCTGCGTCGCCTCGCGCAGATACGCGGGCGAGGGGTTCTTGAGTGCGCCGAACAGGCAGGGCATCAGGGTTTCCGCCTCCAGCAGCCCGCCGAACTGCCTGGCCGCGATCAGGACGTCGGCGCAGCGGATCACGCCGCGATCCATCTGCGTCTGCAGATAGTCGGCCATGCGCTGCACACCTTCTTCCGGGCCGGAATTGAAGAACAACGCGCCCACGTCCGACCGCCCCGACACGCCGATGATGGTTTGCCAGATGGTGATCGAGCTGGGCGCGCACAGGAAGCTGAGGATGTCCTCGCCGAAGCGCTGCAGGGTCTCGGCGACCGGGCCGTTGCTCTGCGAAAGCGCGTCCAGCAGCGGGTCGATGTAGCGGTCGGACATGTCCTTGGCAAACGCCACAAACAGCTCATCCTTGGACGGGAAATAGCCGTAGAGCGTGCGCTTGGAGCCGCCGACGCGGGCGGCGATCTGCGACATCGAGGCGCCTTCGAAGCCCAGTTCGAGGAACACCTCGCTGGCCGCCTGCACGATGGCGTCGCGTTTTCCTTCGGTTCTGACCCGCATCAACTGACTCCCTTGGGCAGTTAAGTATACCGACTGGGCAGTAATGCTTGACGGCCACGGATGCGCTCATTAGGATACCGAACCGTACCGTTTAGATTTAACCATCCTGCGTTCCGTCGGAGACCTCCCGTGCGTCCTCATGCTGCGTTTCGCCTGCCCCTGCTTGCTTCTGCTGTTGCAGCCACCCTCCTGCTCAGTGCCTGCGGCAGCCCGCCGGGCGGACCGCCGCCGGAGGAGGGCATGCCCGAAATGGGCGTGCTGACCGTCAGGCCACAGCCGGTGACCCTGACCACCGAGCTCCCCGGGCGCACGGTTCCCTACCTGATCGCCGAAGTTCGCCCACAGGTGGGCGGCATCGTGCAGTCGCGCCAGTTCACCGAGGGCGGCGACGTCAAGGCCGGGCAGACGCTGTACCAGATCGATCCGGCGACCTACCGCGCCAGCTATGCCAGCGCCCAGGCCACCCTGGCCAAGGCGCAGGCCAACCTGCGCACCGCCAGGCTCAAGGCCGAGCGCTACACCGAACTGGTGCAGATCAAGGCGATCAGCCAGCAGGACGGCGACGACACCGCCGCTGCACTGGGCCAGGCCGAAGCCGATGTGGCGGCCGGCAAGGCCAGCGTGGAAACCGCGCGCATCAACCTGGCCTTCGCGCGCCTGGACGCGCCGATCTCCGGCCGCATCGGCCGCTCCAGCGTCACCCCGGGCGCCTTGGTGACCGCCAACCAGGCCACCGCGCTGACCACCATCCAGCAACTGGACCCGATCTACATCGACGTCACCCAGCCCAGCGCGGCCTTGCTACGCCTGAAGCAGGCGATGGCGCGCGGCGAGCTGGAGAAGGCCGGCGACGATGCGGCCAAGGTGTCGCTGCTGCTGGAAGACGGCAGCACCTATCCGCTGCAGGGCCACCTGGCGTTTTCCGATGTCACCGTCGACCAGAACACCGGCTCGATCACCCTGCGCGCGGTGTTCCCGAACCCGAAGGCGGAGTTGCTGCCGGGCATGTATGTGCGCGCGGTGCTGCAGGAGGGCATCAAGGAGCAGGGCGTGCTGGTGCCGCAGCAGGCGGTCTCGCGCAATGGCGCCGGCAAGCCGACCGCGTTCGTGGTCGGTGCCGATCACAAGCTGCAACTGCGCGTACTGGAAACCGACCGCGAAGTCGGCGACCAGTGGCTGGTGCGCAGCGGTCTGAAGGCCGGCGAGCAACTGGTGGTCGAAGGCGTCTCGCGCGCCCGCGACGGCATCGAGGTCAAGACCGTGCCGTGGCAGCCCAAGGGCAAGCCCGCCGCCGGTGCTGGCAATGCTGCCGGCACACCTCCCGCCCCGACCGCACCGCGTGCGGCCAACTGAGGCGGGATCACACGTCATGGCACGCTTCTTCATCGATCGTCCGATCTTCGCCTGGGTGCTGGCCATCATCGTGATGCTGGCCGGCATCCTGTCCATCGCCACCTTGCCGATTGCGCAATACCCCAGCATCGCGCCGCCCGCCGTCGCCATCACCGCCAACTATCCGGGCGCCTCGGCGCAGACCCTGGAAGACACCGTCACCCAGGTCATCGAGCAGAAGATGAAGGGGCTGGACCACCTCAGCTACATGGCCTCCACCAGCGAATCCAGCGGTGCGGTGACCATCACGCTGACCTTCGACAACGGCACCGACCCGGACACCGCGCAGGTGCAGGTGCAGAACAAGTTGTCGCTGGCCACGCCGTTGTTGCCGCAGGAAGTGCAGCAGCAGGGCGTGACGGTGACCAAGTCGGCCACCAACTTCCTCAACGTGCTGGCCTTCACTTCCGAAGACGGCAGCATGAGCGATTCGGACCTGTCCGATTACGTGGCTGCCAACGTGCAGGAAACCATCAGCCGCGTCGAAGGCGTGGGCGACACCACCTTGTTCGGCTCCCAGTACGCGATGCGGGTATGGATGGACCCGAACAAGTTGAACAACTTCAGCCTGACCCCGGTGGATGTACGCACCGCGATCCAGGCGCAGAACGCGCAGGTGTCGGCCGGCCAGCTGGGCGCATTGCCGGCGGTGCCCAACCAGCAGCTCAATGCCACCATCACCGCGCAGACCCGGCTGAAGACCGCCGAGGAGTTCGAGAACATCCTGCTGCGCACGCAGTCCGATGGCTCGCAGGTGCGCCTGCGCGATGTGGCACGCATCGAGCTGGGCAGCGAGAGCTACAACACGGTGGGCCGCTACAACGGCAAGCCGGCCGCCGGTCTGGCGATCAAGCTGGCCACCGGCGCCAATGCGCTGGATACGGTGCGCGCGATCGACAAGAGCCTGGAAGAGCAGGAGAAATTCTTCCCGCCGGGCATGAAGGTGCAAAAGCCGTACGACACCACGCCGTTCGTGCGCATCTCCATCGAGCAGGTGGTGCATACGCTGATCGAGGCGGTGGTGCTGGTGTTTCTGGTGATGTACCTGTTCCTGCAGAATTTTCGCGCGACCCTGATACCGACCATCGCGGTGCCGGTGGTGTTGCTCGGCACCTTCGGCGTGCTGGCGGCGTTCGGTTTCACCATCAACACGCTGACCATGTTCGCGATGGTGCTGGCGATCGGCCTGCTGGTGGACGATGCCATCGTGGTGGTGGAAAACGTCGAACGCGTGATGGGCGAGGAGCAGTTGTCGCCCAGGGATGCCACGCGCAAGTCGATGGACCAGATCTCCGGCGCGCTGGTCGGCGTGGCTCTGGTACTGGCTGCGGTGTTCGTGCCGATGGCGTTCTTCGGCGGTTCCACCGGTGTGATCTACCGGCAGTTCTCGATCACGATTGTTTCTGCCATGACCTTGTCGGTGCTGGTGGCGATGATCCTGACCCCGGCCCTGTGCGCCACCTTGCTCAAGCCGGTGGAGAAGGGCCATGGTCTGGCGACCACCGGGTTCTTCGGCTGGTTCAACCGCCTGTTCGATCGCGGCAACACCGGCTACCAGGGCGTGGTGCGGCACATGCTGGGCAAGGGCTGGCGCTACATGCTGGCCTATGCGGTGTTGCTGGCGCTGGTGGTGTTCGGCTTCATGAAGCTGCCGGTGGGCTTCCTGCCGGACGAGGACCAGGGCACGCTGTTCGTGCTGGTGCAATTGCCGCCCGGTGCCACCGATGCGCGCACCGGCGAGGTGCTCAAGCAGGTGGAGCATCACTTCCTGGTCGATCAGAAGGACTCGGTCGCCGGCATCTTTGCGGTCTCCGGTTTCAGCTTTGCCGGTACCGGCCAGAACGTGGGCTTTGCCTTCGTCAAGTTGCGGCCGTGGGACGAGCGCACTGGCAAGGGCCAGACCGTCACCGACGTGGCGGGCAAGGCAGGTGCGTTCTTCAGCACCATTCGCGATGCCAAGGTGTTTGCGTTCGCACCGCCGGCAGTCTCCGAGCTGGGCAATGCGACCGGCTTCGACCTGATGCTGCAGGACCGCGCCAACCTCGGCCACGCCGCCTTGATGCAGGCACGCGATCAACTGCTGGCCGAGCTGTCGCAGGACAAGCGGCTGGTGGCGGTGCGCCCGAACGGGCAGGAGGACACGCCCGAGTTCAAGCTGGAGATCGATTCGCACAAGGCGCAGGCCATGGGCGTGTCGATCGCCGATATCAACAACACCTTCTCCAGCGCCTGGGGCAGTACCTACGTCAACGACTTCATCGACAAGGGCCGCGTCAAGAAGGTGATGCTGCAGGCCGATGCGGCGTACCGCATGAATCCGCAGGACATCGACCGCTGGTTCGTGCGCAACAGCGCCGGCACGATGGTGCCGTTCAACGCCTTCGCCACTGCCAGCTGGCAATCGGGCTCGCCGCGGTTGGAGCGTTACAACAGCGTGCCGTCGGTGGAGATCCTGGGCATGGCGATGCCCGGTGCGGCCTCCAGCGGCGAGGCGATGCAGATCGTGGAAGCGGCGGCGGCCAAGTTGCCGCCGGGCATCGGCTACGAGTGGACCGGGTTGTCGCGGCAGGAAAAATCCTCGACCGGCCAGACCGGGCTGTTGTACGGGCTGTCGATCCTGATCGTGTTCCTGTGTCTGGCCGCGTTGTACGAAAGCTGGGCGATTCCGTTCTCGGTGATCCTGGTGGTGCCGCTGGGCGTATTCGGCACGCTGCTGGGCGCAATGCTGACCTGGAAAATGAACGATGTGTACTTCCAGGTAGGCCTGCTCACCACGATTGGCCTGGCATCGAAAAACGCGATCCTGATCGTGGAATTTGCCAAGGAACTGCACGAAAGCGGCAAGAGCCTGGTCGCAGCGGCACTGGAAGCGGCGCGCATGCGCCTGCGGCCGATCCTGATGACATCGCTGGCCTTCATCCTGGGCGTGGTGCCGCTGGTGCTCGGCAGTGGTGCCGGTGCAGGCGCTCAGCACGCCTTGGGCACCGCGGTGATCGGCGGCATGTTGTCCGGCACGATCCTGGCGATCTTCTTCGTGCCGCTGTTCTTCGTGCTGATCAGCGGCTTGTTCAAGCGCCGCGCACAGCCCACTTCGCCCGCACCGCAACCGGCAGGACACTGAGATGACACCGATCCGCATGACATTGACCGCGATGGCGGTGGCCGGCGTGCTGTCCGGATGCACCCTGATGCCGCGCTATGCACGGCCCGACGCACCGGTGCCCGAGCGTTTTGCCGGCACCGAGCTCGCGACGGCATCCAATACCACCGCTGCCGCCAGCCCCGAGCCGGCGGTCGATATCGCCAACATCGGCTGGCGGCAGGTGTTCACCGACCCGGCGCTACAGCAGGTGATCGCGCTGGCATTGGAGAACAATCGCGACCTGCGCGTGGCCGCACTCAACATCGAGGTGGCACGTGCGCAGTACCGGGTGGAGCGCGCTGCGCTGCTGCCCGCCGTGCAGGGCACCGGCACCGCCAATAACGCGCGCACGCCGGCGGAGCTGGCCATTCCAGGCCAGCCGCAGGTGTTCCGGACCTACAGCGCCAACATCGGCGTCAGTGCGTACGAGCTGGATCTGTTCGGGCGTGTGCGCAGCCTCAAGGAACAGGCGCTGCAACAGTTCCTGTCCACCGCCGAGGCACGCCGCAGCGCCCATATCAGCCTGGTGGCCGAAGTGGCCACCGCCTATCTGACGCTGGCGGCCGATCAGCAGTTGCTGCAGCTGGCACAGTCCACCTTGAGCAGCCAGGGCGACAGTTATCGCCTGCAGCAACGCAGTTTCGAGCTGGGTGTGGCTTCGCAGCTCACCTTGCGCCAGGCGCAGACCACGGTGGAAACCGCGCGCGTGGACGTGGAGCGCTATACCGCGCAGGTGGCGCAGGACCGCAACGCCCTGGTGCTGCTGGTCGGCACGCAGCTGCCGGCGGAGCTGTTGCCGCGTGCCTTGCCCGATGGCGCCAGCGTGGACGGCAACGTGCTGGCCAGCGTGCCGGCCGGCTTGCCGTCGCAGTTGCTGCAGCGTCGCCCGGATATCCTCGAGGCCGAGCGCAACCTGCGTGCGGCCAATGCCAACATCGGTGCGGCGCGCGCGGCGTTCTTCCCCAGCATCAGCCTGACCGCATCGACCGGCTCGTCCAGCAGTAGCCTGTCCAACCTGTTCGATTCCGGCACCCGCGCCTGGAGCTTCGTGCCCACGCTGACGCTGCCGATCTTCAACGCCGGGCGTAACCGGGCCAACCTGGACATGGCCAAGGCCAACCGCGATATCGAGGTGGCGCAATACGAAAAGGCGATCCAGAGCGCGTTCCGCGAGGTTTCCGATGCGCTCGCGCAACGCGAGACCCTGGGCCGGCAATTGCAGGCGCAACAGGCTCTGGTCGACGCCACCGCCGACAGCTACCGGCTGTCGCAGGCGCGCTTCGAACGCGGCGTGGACAGCTACCTGCAGGCGCTGGATGCGCAGCGCTCGCTGTACAGCGCGCAGCAGAGCTTGATCACCACGCAGCTGTCGCGCTTCACCAATCTGGCGACGTTCTACAAGGCGATGGGCGGTGGTTGGCTGCAATCGGCCGAGCCGGCGGTGGCGACGACTGCGACGGGGCAGCCACGTGGATGACGCCGCTGCCGAACCGCCAGCACCCAGGCATGCACCGCACGACAAACGTGGTGCGATTCTGCGCGCGGCAGGCGAGCTGTTTCCACGCCAGGGCTTCGACAGGACCAGCATGGACAGCATCGCCGAGCGCGCGATGGTGTCCAAGGCCACGGTGTATGCGCATTTCGCCTCCAAGGAGGTGCTGTTCCGCACCACATTGGAGGCGCTGGCGCACCAATCGCCCAATCCCTGGGAGGCGCTGTTGAACATGCGCGGGCCGTTGCCCGTGCGTCTGCTCGCCATCGCCGATGCGGTCGTGCGCATGGCGGCCAGCAATGCACTGGGCGATGCCGCATATGGACTGGTGCGGCCGCCGGCACTGCCCGGCCAGATGCGCGAGGAGATGTGGACGCTGGGCTTCGAACGCTACGACACCACGATGCGTGCGGTGCTGGCGCGCGAAGTGGAGCAGGGCAGCCTGGTCATCGACAATCTGCCGGATGCCTCGGTGCATTTCTTCGGATTGATGACCGGGATGCCGGCCAATGCGGCGCTGCGTGGCAACCCATTGCAGGCACCGGCCGCCACGCCGCACGCGTATGTCGCCAGTGCGGTGGCGCTGTTCCTGCGCGCGTATCGGCCGCAATCGCCAGCGGTGACCACGGCAGGCAAGCGCGAGGTGCCGAGCGGGTTCTAGCGGCGGCAGGCAGCGTGATGGATGGGAGGGCGGTGGTGTCCGCGCTGGGCCTGGGCTGCATGGGCCTGAGCTATGGCTACGGGCCGGCGACCGCGCCCAAGGTGTTCGCTCTGCACTTTCCCGGCACCACCAAGCGGCATCGCCTGGAAGAAAACCTGGGCGGCGCCGCATTGACCTTGAACAGCGAGGATCTTGCGCGCATCCAGCAGGCACTGGATGCGGTGGCGATTGTCGGCGGGCGTTACCGCCCGGAGCGGCAGAAGCTGGTCGGTAAATAACCCCGGCGATCCTGACCGCCAACCGACGTAGTTGTAGGAGCGTGCCCGCGCGCGATGGGGCTTTACCGATAAGCCCCGTCGCGCGCAGGCACGCTCCTACACGAGCATTCCAACGCACCAGAGCGTGCCGCAACGCGTCGGTCACCAGCCTCAAACCTGCCGCCAACCGACGCTGTTGTAGGAGCGTGCCCGCGCGCGATGGGGCTTTACCGATAAAGCCCTGTCGCGCGCAGGCACGCTCCTACACGAGCATTCCAACGCACCAGAGCGTGCCGCAGTACGTCGGTCACCAGCCTCAAACCTGCCGCCAACCGACGCTGTTGTAGGAGCGTGCCCGCGCGCGATGGAGCTTTACCGATAAGGCCTCGTCGCGCGCAGGCACGCTCCTACACGGACGCGTCAGCGCGCCGGATCGTGCCGCAATGCGTCGATCACGACCTTGAGTGCGCTCGAGGTTTGGCGGCGGCTGGGGTAATAGGCGTAATAGCCGTCGAATGGGGCGCACCAGTCCTCCAGCACGCGGCGTAGCCGGCCGGCGGCGAGGTGCTCCAGCACCATGGTTTCCGGCAAGAACGCGAGTCCGCCGCCGGCCAGTGCGGCACGCAGCACCGCGCTGCTGCCGTTGAAGGTCCATTGCCCGTCCACGCGGACCTTGACCTCGTGCCCGTCCTTTTCGAAGTCCCAGACCAGCAAGCCGCCGTGGGTGGGCAGGCGCAGGCCGATGCAGTTGTGCCTGGCCAGGTCGGCCGGGACAGCAGGGATGGTGTGGTGCACGAAGTAGCCCGGCACCGCCACCACCGCCATGCGCTGCATCGGGCTGATCGGCACCGCGACCATGTCCTTGGCGACCTGATCGCCCAGCCGGATGCCGATGTCGTAGCGCTGGGCAACGATATCGGCCAGCCCGTAATCGACGGTGATCTCGATCCTGAGGTCAGGATAGTCGGGCAGCACCTGCGACAACGCTGGCCAGATGTAGGCGTCGGCGGCGTGGCCGGTAGTGGTGATACGGATGGTGCCGGCCGGCGTGTCGCGGAAGTTGGTGAGCGCGGACAGTTCGTGGTCGATCTCCTGCAGCCGCGGAGCCAGGGTGTCGAACAGGCGTGCGCCGGCTTCGGTCATCGACACGCTGCGCGTGGTGCGGGTCAGCAGGCGGATGCCCAGACGTGCTTCCAGTGCGCGCACGGTATGGCTCAGCGCCGATTGCGAGACGCCAAGCTGCGCGGCGGCGCGGGTGAAGCTGCCTTCGCGCGCCACGGCGACGAAGGCCTGCAGATCGTTGAGGTTTTCCCGCGCCATTGGTTGCGAATGCCGACTCCACCGCATGCCATTCATGCGGCTGCATCATGCGCGATGGTGCGTGATGGCTCCACACCCGGCGGGTCATGGCCGCATTGATGCGCTGTGTTTCTAGGTGCATGCGCTGCTGCCTGGGTAATGCCGGTGCGCCTGCACGCTACAGTGCAGTCACTTGAATCGAGGAGCACGGCCATGAATCTGTTTGCAACCGCGATGTCGCTGTCGATGATGGCTGCCGTCACGCCCGCAGGTGAAGAGCGACACGCGATCAGGGTGAGCAAGGCCGGCGGCGCCGCATCTGCAGCCGGCCCGGCCGACTATTTCACCGGCACCGTGCGCATCGATGCGCCTTTCCAGGCCGATGCGCCGGCGCGGGTGGGCGGTGCCACCGTCACCTTCGAGCCGGGCGCGCGCACCGCCTGGCACACCCATCCGTTGGGGCAGACGCTGATCGTCACCGCCGGCGCCGGGCGTGTGCAGGAATGGGGCAAGCCGGCGCAGCAGATCCGCCCGGGCGACATCGTGTGGATTCCGCCGGGCGTCAAGCACTGGCACGGCGCCAACGCGACCGTGGCGATGTCGCACATCGCCATCGCCGAAGCGCAGGATGGCTCGCCGGTGACCTGGCTGGAGCAGGTCAGCGAGGCGCAGTACGCGGCCGAGTGAACGGTGCTCAACGATGACGTGGCGCGGTCTGCCGCGTCATCGGTGATACATGTCGCTTAGCGCGGGCGCGTGACTGCGCTCCACTGCACGCGGACAGGCTTACGCCGCTTGTGTCGCAGCCTGTGCCCCGGCACGCAACCGTTGCGCGTCACGTGCGGGCGGCGCGCCGAGAATGCGCGCGTAGTCGCGACTGAATTGCGAGGCGCTCTCGTAGCCGACGCGGAAGCCGGCATCAGCGGCATTCAGCGCTTCGGCCAGCATCAGCCGGCGCGCTTCGTGCACGCGCAGATGCGAGCGATATTCCAGCGGCGTCATCGAGGTGACCGCCTTGAAATGCGCATGAAAGGTGGAGCGGCTCATTGCCGACAGATCGGCAATCTGCTCGATGCGGAAGCGCCGTGCGTAATGCTCGCGCAGCCAGACAATGGCTTTGGAAATCTGGTTGAGTCGGCTGTCGGCGATGGCCATCTGGCGCACCACCGCATTGGCCGGATCGGCCATCAGACGATAGAGCACTTCGCGCAGCACCAGCGGTGCCAGCGCGGCGATCTCCTGGGGTTGATCGAGCAGACGCGCCAGCCGCACCGCGGCGTCCTGCAATGGCGGCGTGCTGTGGTTGAGCAACAAGCCGGCCTGCACCGCATCGCGTTGCGGCTCGACCAGCTCCGGGTGGCTGACGGCCAGGTCGCTCAGCACGGCGGTGTCCAGATCCAGGCAGAAACACAGATACGGCTGCGCGGCGCTGGCCTCGATCACTGAACCGACGATCGGCAGATCCACCGAGGCCACCAGATACATCTGCGGGTGATAGAGATACGCCGCCGCGCCCAGCATCGCCTGCTTGCGGCCTTGCGCCACCAGGCACAGCATCGGCGTATAGACCGTGGGCACCGACACCGTCGGCGAGGCGCTGCGCATGATCTGCAGCCCGGCAATCCGGGTGGCGTGCATGCCATCGCCAGGGGCGTGGCGCAGCAGGATGTCGGTCATCTCGGTCAAGGCGGACATGCAGGACTCGGCAGTGGCACCAGGCGGCCTGGCCGCGATGCCGTCGATCGTACAAGACCGGATGTCATGGAGCCGGCAGGTCCGCAGCAGCGGCAGGCCACGGCAGCGCCGGTTGGCGCCGACACGTGCGTTCAGGCGCTTGCGCGCCCAGCGCCTCAACACGACAGGCCTGCCATGATCTGATAGGGCGCTCACGCGCGCGCCGTATCATGGGCGTCTGTTTCCGTGACGCCTCGCCCATGCCCGCAAAACGTTCGACCATCCCCGCACCGACGCGCCCCGCCGACTGGAAGGCGCTCGAGGCCGCCGCCACGGCCGAACTTGCGCGTCGCACAGCGCAAGCGCATCAGCAGATCCTGGGATTGTTGAACACGCATGGGCATCTGCTCAGCGAGGCGCAGCGGCGCGGCTTGCACAAGCGCTTGGTGCGTGCGGGGGGCTAGGAGCGGCGACAAAACTCTATGTCGGCAGCGGCGACGTGTTGGTCACGCGCGCCTTGTTGATCGATGAGTCGAATGCGCGGTGCCCTCGCCACTTGCGGGACACGCCGTGAATCCGTCCCTGGAGGCTCCTGGGCGGCATCCATGCCGCCGAGGGTCCCGGAAGCGGCGAGGGCACCGCACCAGAAAGTTGGTCGGTTATCGCACCAAAGGCCGCTTGTCGTCGGATGTGCATCAAATCTTGCGACGTTGAGCCGGCGCATCAGTATCGGACAACCTGATTTTCGAACAACGCGCAGCGTGCATTGCTTGCACCTGCACACCGACCATCCCGACAGGTCCTTGCCCGCCTACCGTGGCGGGACCGTGAGCGGCATGGATGCCGCGCCAGCGCCTGCACGGACGTACTTGCGGCGTGTCCTGCGATGGTGGGCAGGCGAGGGCCATGCAGTAAAGCCACAGATCACCCGCTCTACAGCTGAGCCATCCGCAAAGCCGTAGATTGGCTGCTCTCCAAGACGTCACGTCGCAGCCACGCATCGCTCCGCGTCCAGCCAGCACTGGCCGACGCAAGCACCAAACTTGCGTTCAACCGACACGCTCCCAGGGCGGCACTTCGCCCAGGCGTTCCAGCAGAAACTCCACGAATGCGCGCACGCGCGGTGGCTGCAGCTGGCGCGCCGGCATCACCGCGTTGATCTGCGTGGTCGGTGGCGGGTAGTCGGGGAGGACCTCGACCAACCGGCCGTCGTGCAGTTCCTCGGCAATGTGCCAGTACGAATGCAACGCGATTCCCTGGCCGGCAATGGCCGCGTCGCGGATCAACTCACCGAAATTGCTTTCGAAGCGGCTTTGCATGCGCACGCGTACTAGGCCGCCCTCCGGCGTTTGCAACCGCCACACGTCCTGGCGGCCGTCGCGGCCCATCAGCAGCACGCCGGCGTGCCCGGCCAGGTCGTCCGGCGTGCGCGGGGTGCCATGGCGCTTCAGGTAATCGGGCGAGGCGGCGAGGGTGCGGCGGTTGTCGGCGATGCGCCGCGCCACCAGCCCGGAGTCGTCCAGCGGGCCGATGCGGATCGCCAGATCGAAGCCTTGCCTGACCAGGTCCACCAGGTCGTCGCTCAGATGCGCGCTGATGTGCACGCGCGGATGCCGGGCCTGGAATTCCGGCAGCAGCGGCGACACGTATTGCCGCCCGAACGAGGCCGACAGGGTCATGCGCAGGATGCCGCCGACCGCGTGTGCGCTCTCGCGCAGGTCGTCGGCCAGCGCGTCCAGATCCTGCACCAGTACGCGGCCGCGCTCGGCCAGACGCTGGCCCTCGGGTGTGGGGTGCAGGCGGCGTGTGGTCCGGTGCAGCAGTCGCACGCCCAGCTCGCGTTCCAGCCGCTTCAGGCGCTGGCTGGCGACCGCCAGCGACAGGTCCAGGCTGCGCGCACCGGCGGTGATCGAGCCGGAATCGAGCACGCGCAGGAACAGCGCGATGTCGCCGAGGCGGTCCATGCGATTCTCAATGATTGGTTGATAGTGAATCAGGATAGCAGGGGTTTTTGCTTAGGACGCCGGAGCGCAGGCTGTGGGTCGTCTTCCCTGGTCCCTGCCCATGTCCGCTTCCGTGCGTTCTTCCCGCTTTCCGCCAGCGCTGCTGGCGCTGACCATCGGTGCCTTCGGCATCGGCACCACCGAGTTCGTGATCATGGGCCTGCTGCAGCAGGTGGCCACCGACCTGGGCGTGTCGCTCAGCGCCGCCGGCCTGCTGATCAGCGGCTATGCGCTGGGTGTGTTCGTCGGGGCGCCGGTGCTGACGCTGGCCAGTGCGCGCTTGCCGCGCAAGGCGGTGCTGGTCGGGTTGATGGCGATCTTCACCCTGGGCAACGTGGCCTGCGCGCTGGCGCCGGACTACACCAGCCTGATGGTCGCGCGCGTGCTGACCTCGCTGGCGCACGGCACCTTCTTCGGCGTGGGCGCGGTGGTGGCGACCTCGCTGGTCCCGGCCGAGCGCCGCGCTTCGGCAATCTCGCTGATGTTTGCCGGGCTGACCGTGGCCACCCTGCTGGGGGTGCCGGCCGGCGCCTGGCTGGGGCTGCAGCTGGGCTGGCGGGCGACGTTCTGGGCGGTTGCGATCGTCGGCGTGCTGGCCACGGCCGCGGTGGCGCTGTGGGTACCGGCGAACGCAGGCGCGGCCGCAGCGGTGTCATGGCGGCAGGAAGTGGCAGTGCTGGGGCGCGGGCAGGTGGTGCTGGCGCTGGCGATGACGGTGGTGGGCTATGCCGGCGTGTTCGCGGTGTTCACCTATATCCAGCCGTTGCTGGTGGAGGTGACCGGTTTTGCGCAGACCGCGGTGTCGCCGGTGTTGCTGGTCTTCGGCGTCGGCATGATCGTGGGCAATCTGCTCGGCGGGCGTCTGGCCGACCGGCGTCCCACCGCCGCCTTGCTGGGCAGCCTGGCGGCATTGGTGGTGGTGCTCGCTGCGATGGGCCTGGTCCTGCACAACAAGACCGCGATGGTGGTGTTCGTCGGGCTGCTGGGCGTGGCCGCCTTCGCCACCGTGGCGCCGCTGCAACTGCGCGTGCTCGAGCATGCGCGTGGTGCCGGCCAGAACCTGGCCTCCAGTCTCAATATCGCCGCGTTCAATCTGGGCAATGCCGTGGGCGCCTGGCTGGGCGGTGTGGTGATCGCCACCCATGCCGGCCTGGTTGCCACGCCGTGGGTCGCCGCGTTGTTGAGCGCGATGGGCCTGGGGATCGCGTTGTGGAGCGTGCAGCTGCAACGCCGGCGTGCCGCTGCGCCGGGCGTCTGCGTGCAGGCGGGTTGATTCGGTCCTGCCGGCGCAGCGCGCAGTACTTGCGCAACCGGCAGACCTGCGCGATCGGCGCCATCGGCGCAGGTCGCCGGCGAGCGGATCGTCGCGGCTGGCGTCGCGCAGTGGCCGATCCTCCGGCACTGCGCGTGGATTTTCTTTCGATTTCAGGGAGTAGTGCGATGGACACACGTTTTCTCGGCCGGTCCGGTTTCAAGGTGCCGGTGCTCGGTCTGGGTGCCGGTACCTTTGGCGGCAAGGGGCCGCTGTTTTCTGCCTGGGGCGATACCGATGTGGCGCAGGCGCAGCGCATGATCGATCTGTGCCTGGAGGCGGGCCTGAACCTGTTCGACACCGCCGATGTGTATTCGGACGGTGCCTCCGAAGAGATTCTCGGCCAGGCGCTGCAGGGGCGCCGCGATCAGGTGATCCTGTCGACCAAGACCGGCCTGCGCCTGGGCGATGGGCCCAACGATGCCGGCGCCTCGCGCTTCCGCCTGTTGCGTGCGGTGGATGCCTCGTTGCGGCGCCTGCGCACCGACCATATCGATCTGCTGCAACTGCATGCCTTCGACGCGATGACGCCGGTGGAAGAAACCCTGTCCACGCTGGATGAGCTGGTGCGTGCAGGAAAGGTGCGCTATCTGGGCGCGTCGAACTACGCCGGCTGGCAGTTGATGAAGTCGTTATCTGTGGCGGACGCGCATGGCTGGAGCCGCTTCGTGGCCAACCAGACCTACTACTCGCTGGCCGGGCGCGACTACGAATGGGAGCTGATGCCGCTGGGCATCGACCAGGGCGTGGGCGCAGTGGTGTGGAGTCCGCTGGGGTGGGGCCGCCTGACCGGCAAGCTGCGCCGCGGCCAACCGCTGCCGGACACCAGCCGCCTGCACGCGACGGCCGCCGCGGGCCCGGCGATCAGCGATGAGCGCCTGTTCGACATTGTCGATGTGCTGGACGCCATTGCCGAGGAGACCGGGCGCAGCGTGCCGCAGATCGCCATCAACTGGCTGCTGCAGCGGCCCACCGTCAGCACGGTGCTGATCGGCGCGCGCGACGAAACCCAGCTGCGCCAGAACCTGGGTGCGGTGGGCTGGTCGCTGACGGCCGAGCAGCGCACGCGCCTGGAGGCGGTGAGCGCGGTGGAGCCGCCGTATCCGTACTACCCGTACTGGCGCGGACATTTCGCAGAGCGCAGCCCGCTGCCGGTATAGGCATGGTGGCCGCCCGTGTGCCGCCGGCAGACGCCAGCACCACGCGCGGGCTGGTGGGCGCACGCTGCGGCGTGGGCAGCGACAGTTGCACGCCTTCTGCGCGGATCACCAGCGATACGCCACCGACATCTGGTATTGCCGCCCGGCGATCGGCCGGCCCATGAACACGCCGCCGGTGGCCGCACCGGGCACGCGCACATTGCCTTCGGTCAGCCCCAGCGTATCGGTGACGTTGCTGCCGCTGGCGGTCACTTCCCAATGCTCGCCCACGTGCAGGTTGGCGCCGATATCCACCATGTCGTAGGACGGCAGGCGCTGGCTGTTGGCCAGGTCGGCGAAGCGATCGCCGATGTAGGAGTAGGTGGCGAACAGCTTGAGGTCGCCGAACGGCAGCATCCAGTAGTAGCTGGGCGTCACGCGGAACTGCCGCTTGGGCTGGCGCATCACCTGGTTGCCGGTGAACTCGCGGTAGTTGCGGTATTTCGCATCCAGCCACACCCCGGTGCCGGCCAGCTCGAAGCCGCCGAACGGGCGGATGGCGCCTTCCACCTCCAGACCGCGCGCGCGCGAATCCCCAACGGTGGTGAAGTTCTCGCCATTGGCCAGAAACGCCTGGAATGGCGAGTTCTTGAAGGTGTTGTAGAACGCAGTGAGATACAGGTCGTAGCTGCTGGCGCCGGACTTGAGCCCGAGTTCGTACTGATCCACGTCCTGCACGCGATTCTGGCCATCGCGCAGATTGTCGAAGCCGGGGAACTTCACCCCCGAGTTGACGCGGGCGAACAGGCTGTTGCTGTCGTTGAGCTTGAAGTTCAGGCCCGCCGTCCACGAGAACGCCTCGTCGTCCTGGTCGATGCGGCGCGTGCTGGCCAGCGCCAGCGAGGTGGCGTTGTCGTACAGCGTGGCCGGGTTGCCGTCCAGGTCCACCGTGGTGGTGTCGTGCACGTCACCGGTGACGCTCTGGCGCTCGTAGCGTGCGCCCAGGTCCAGACGCAGCTGGTCGTTGATTTCCCATTCGTCGGCGACGAAGGCGGCGATGTTCTCGCCGTCGTAGTTCGCGCGCAGGTTGAAGAACGCGGTGCTGGTGAAGCCCTGCCGCGTGGCCTGGCGCCCGTCAGCCAGATCCACGTCGATGCGGCGCGCGTTGTTCTGCGCGGTGAGCAGCATGGTGTTGCCCAGGTACCAGGTATCCGCAGAGGAATACCTGGCGTAGTACGTGCCTACGGTGAGCGTATTGCCGGCAAACAGTTCGCGGCTCAGGCGCAGGTCGTTGGTGACCGAGTTCAGGCGCTTGTCCACCGACCACCAGCCGGCTTCCAGCACCTGCTGGTTCGGATCCACCGCGCCGCCGCCGTTGGTGAAGCGGCCGCTGCCAGCGCTGCCATAGCCGGCGATGAAGTCACCCAGCCGCTGCGGCGCATCCCCGGTGAACAGGGCATAGGTCGGCGCACTGCCGCTCATCACGTTGAAGCGGTCGGCGATGGTCCAGTCGCCGCGCTCCCAGTTCAATTCGCCGCCGAACACATCGATGTTGACGCCGCGCCCATCGGCCAGATCGCGCTGGATGGTCTGCCCGTTCGGTCCGACCAGCAGATCGACATTGCGGAAGTCGCGGCCGAGCAGGGTGCCGGTCTGCGCATTCAAGCCGGGGAAACTGGACAGGTCGTTGCCGTTGTTGCGCGACAGCAGCGGAATGGCGGTGTAGAAGGCGTTGTTGTCATCGGTATGCCGCGCGTAGAACGACACCTCGCCGCTGTCCCAGCGCTTGCTCAGCGTGGCGCTGAACTGGCCGCCCTTGTCGGCGGCGAACTGCGGGTCGCGCACGCCGTCGGTTTCGCGGAAGAACCCTCCCACGCTGTAGTACCAGCCATTGCCCATCGGCCCGCTGTTGAACACATCGATGCGGCGCAGGGCGTTGTTGCCGCCGGTCAGGCGCACGCTGCCTTCCGGTTCGTCCTGGCCTTTTTTCTGGATGAAATTGACTGTGAGCCCCGGCTGCCCGTTGGAGAAGATCGGGCTGGAACCGCCACGCAACACCTCCATGCGCTCGACCGTGTCGTCGACACGGAACAGCGTGGAATTTTCCAGAAACGACAGGCTTGGCGGCGGAAACAGCGGCGAGCCATCCAGTTGCATGGTCACGAACGGCGCATCGCCTTCGGACGGCATGCCGCGCACGAAGATGTTGGCACCGGTGCCGCCACCGCTGGGCTCGGCCCATACGCCCGGCACGATCTTCAACAGGTCCGCGGTGCTCTGCGGGACGGCCTGCTGGATCTGCTCCGGGCTGGCGGTGGTGATCGAAAAGCTGGCATCGCGCTTGGCCAGGCCCTTGAAGCGCGCGGTGCCGCTGACGATCACCGCATCCAGCGTGGTGGCGTCCTGTTGTGGCGGTGCCGCAGGGGCGGTTTGCGCGTAGGCGACAGGGCTGAGCAGGA
Organism: Xanthomonas sp. BRIP62409; assembly: GCF_003992965.1. Classification (NCBI taxonomy): domain Bacteria; kingdom Pseudomonadati; phylum Pseudomonadota; class Gammaproteobacteria; order Lysobacterales; family Lysobacteraceae; genus Xanthomonas; species Xanthomonas sp. BRIP62409. The sequence continues at coordinate 136,481 of NZ_QEZJ01000017.1, forward strand.
CACTGATGGTCAATGACAGGGCGTGGCGGGACAGGGACGAGGTCATGCGTGCTCTCCTTCAATCGCAGCGATCGACGCAAACCCGGCAAAACGCGGGCGGGCGCCGGAAAGGTGATGTGCCGCACAGGAGCGCGCCGGAACGGCAACGCGCGCATGCAGTGCGTGTTGCCGTTCTAATGGAAGCCCGGGCAAAAGCTGTTGTGCGCCGCATCAGCGGCAGACCGCGATGGCGGGCTGGTCGGCAGCCAGGCAACGCAGGTGCCGGCCCTCCGCAGCGGTGCACGGACCAGGAACGAAGGCGTCCTGCCCGATCGCAACCGGTGCCAAGCGCATCACGTCCCGTCTGCACATGCAGCTGTTTTCCGCCGTGCGACCACCAGCCGGCTGCGCAAGCTGACACATGACGAGGCCGCCCGAAGGCGGCCTCGCTTATGACGGCGGGAGAGAGGTACCGTCAGAAGAACATGCGCACGCCGAACGAGGCGCTGCGGCCGGGAAGCATCACATCGTCCTTGAGGAAGGAGGTGTGCACGCGTGCGTCCTGGTTGGTCAGGTTGTTGCCGTCCAGGAACACTTCCCACGCATTGCTGCCGCGGTCCACGTGGTAGGCCAGATGCGCATCGACGAACGTGTAGCCGTCGGTCGGGGTTTCGTTCACTGCCACCTTGTCCTGCTTCATGGTGCGGGTGGCACCGAGCGAGGCGCGCCATGCATCGGCATTCCAGCGCATCTGCGCGCCGACACGGCCCGGGGCGATGCGCGGCAGGTTGCCGCCATCCTTCAGGCGCGCACGCACGGTGTCGCCGAACACGCGCAGGTCCCACGCGCCGGTGTCGTTGTCGGCCAGATGGAAGGTGGCCTCGCCCTCGAAACCGTGGAAGACCGCATCGTTCTGCGTCCACTGGCGGATCGGCAGGAAGTCGTTGTCCTCTTCGTTGAACCACTGGCCGCCGGTATCGACGATGTAGACGAAGTCGTTGTAGCGGTTGTAGTACGCGGCGATCTTGGCATCGACCCAGGTGTTCTGGAAGTTCAGCCCCAGCTCGGCCTGGTTGGCCTTCTCGGTCTTCAGGTCCGCATCGCCGATCTCGTAGGCGAGGGTGGCGATATGCGGGCCGTTGGCGAACAGCTCCTCCTCGGCCGGCGCGCGCTCGGCATGGTCGAGGTTGGCGGTCAGGCGCCACTGTTCGTTGAAGCGGAAACCGCCGCTGGCCGAGAAGCTGGTCGGGGTGAAGTCGCGGTCCACGCCGATGTCGGTGGTGTACTTGACCTTGTCCACGCGCGCGCCGATTTCGGCGGTGACGCGGTCCCAGCTGTTGCGCGCAACGCCGAACACGCCCAGCGAGCGGGTGTCGGTCTTGGGGACGAAGGATTCTTCGCCCACTGCCTGGAAGGTGGTGTCGCTGCCCTGCAGGCCGAATGCGGTCTGCCAGCCGCCGCCGAAGGTGAAGGAGGCCTCCACGCGGCCTTCGTTGGCGCGCTTGGTGAACACGGTGCCCACTTCTTCGCCTTCGAACTCGGTGTGCGCGTAATCGGTGTGGCCGAAGCTGTAGCGCAATGCACTGCCTTCGCCCCAGGGATCGGTCAGCCCGCCCTTGAGGTCGTAGCGGTCCTGCTGCAGCTTCAACGACACCCCGCGCTCGCCGATCGACAGATCGCCCGGCTCGCCGGGGTTGCCGTAGTTGTCGCGGAAGCGCGAGGCCGACAGGCCGACGAAGCCCCAGTCGCCGGACAGCGAGGCGCCGACCGAGCCGACCTTGGAGTCGATCCAGGAATTGGCCTGGCGTCCTTGCGGGGTGTCGTAATCGTTCTGGTTGCGGTACACGCCGTCGGCATGGATCGACAGGCCACTGCCGTTGCCGGCGTCGACGCGGAACATGTCGGTGTTGCCGTCCTTGTCGCCGCCGTCGAAGCGCACTTCGGCGCGGCCGCTGAAGCCGTCCACCGGGGTTTCGGCAATGCGTCCGTCGACCACGTTGACCACGCCGCCGATCGCGCCGGAGCCGTACAGCAGCGTGGACGGACCCTTGAGCACTTCGATCTGGTTGGCCAGGAACGGCTCGATCGCCGGCGAGTGATCCTGGCTGACCGTGGACACGTCCTGGGTGGACAGGCCGTCGCGCAGCACCGCCACGCGCGGGCCGTCCAGGCCACGGATGATCGGCCGGCCGACGCCGGGGCCGAAGTTGGAACTCTGCACGCCGGGCAGGCTGGCCACGGTTTCGCCCAGGCTGGAACTGCGCACTTCGTCCAGGCGTTCGCCGGCCAGCACTTCGACCGGGCGGCTCAGCTCGCCGGCCGCATCGCGCAGCGGGCTGGCGGTGACGACGACCTTGTCCAGGTCCTTGATGTGGCGGCCGCTGGAAGCGGTGGCGTCGTGGCGCGTGTCCGAGCTGGGCGGGGTCTGCGGGTCGGCAACCGCCGGTGCGTCCGCGGCCATGGCCAGGGCGGGCGTCAGCAGGCTGGTCAGGGCCAGCGAGAGGGTGGAGCGACGAAGCGAGAAAACGGGGCGAGGGTGCATGGCGGGCCGGACTCTGTGGTTGTTACTTTATATCAACGATAAGGCGCAGCTTGGCCACTGCGCCGACGGCGGGACCCGCTCAGCTGCGCGATGCAGTGGTGCGGGCCTGGAACAAGGAAGATGTTATATTATTCCACATCGCCGCGAGCCCCTGCTGGAAGTCATGCCTCTACCGTCTCTTCGCCATGTGCTCGACCGCTTCGGTGCGACCGGTTCGCTGCTGTGCGCCGTGCATTGCGCGGTGCTGCCGCTGGTGCTGGCCCTGGCCCCGTCCCTGGGCCTGTCGTTCTGGCTGGGCGACGGGGTCGAACGGGCCATCGTGGTGTTCGTGACGCTGCTGGGCCTGTTCAGCCTGGTGCTGGGCTATCGCCGGCACAAGGCGCTGCATGCGCTGGCGCTGCTGCTGCCGGGCCTGTTGTTGCTGTGGGCCGGCCTGCTGTACGACCCGCTGCATCACGCGGTGCTGCCGCATGCCGTGGTGATGACGCTCGGCGGCGCGCTGGTCGGCATCGCCCACCTGGTCAATCTGCGTCTGAATCACGGGCACGCCCACGTCCACGACGCCAGCTGCGTCCACTAGCCCGGGCTGCGCGGGCAGGGGCCTACGTGGTAGGCTTGCCGGCCTTGCGCGAGGGCGCCGCCGGCGTAAACCTCGCCAGACCCGTGTTCAGCGCGGGGATTTTGTATTCAGTATTCACATTCAGGAGTCGACGAACATGGGTAAGGGTGACCGCAAGACCGCCAAGGGCAAGCGCTACAATTCCAGCTACGGCAATTCGCGTTCGCACGCGGTGAGCAAGGTCGTCGTGGGTGCAGCTGCCCCGGTTGCCAAGAAGGGCGTGGTCAAGGCGCCGGCCAAGAAGGCTGTCGCCAAGAAGACCGTTGCCAAGGCCGGCTGATCCCTAGCCCGCTTCGCGACACCAGAACGCGGCGCTTGCGCCGCGTTTTTTTATGTCCCGCATCGACGCCGCTGGTTTAGTGCGGCGCTGCCGCAGCCTGCGGTGGGCGTGTCGGCGTCGGTGCCAGCAGCTGTTCGGCCAGGCCGCGATAGATCGGCGTCCTGCACACCAGCCCGGACATGGCACGCGCAATCAGCACGGTGGCCAGGATCGGCAGCAGCATCTGGCTGGTGTCGGTCAGTTCCAGCGAGATCACCGCCGAGGTCAGTGGCGCCTGGGTCACGCCGGTCAGATACGCGCACATGCCCAGCAGCACGAAGGTGCGCGGGTCCACGCCCGGCATCAGCACCGACAGGTTGTGGCCGATGCCGGCACCCACCGCCAGCGCTGGCGAGAACAGCCCGCCCGGAATGCCGGCCAGGTACGAGACCAGGTTGGCCAGCAGCTTCATCAGCCCGAATTCGTGGCCGACCACCGCGTGGCCCTGCACCAGGCTGCGCGCCTGCTCGTAGCCGGTGCCGAACGCGCCCTGCCCGAATACCAGCGCCAGCCCGACCAGGGCCACGCCGCACAGCGCGGCCAGCAGCACCGGATGGCGCTGGCGCAGCGTTGCCAGCCAGCGTGGCTTGCCGCCGACGCTGGCCAGCACCAGGCGCGCGAAGATGCCGCCGAGCAGGCCGGCCACGCAGCCGCAGAGCGCGATCGCCAGCCAGGCCTGGCCCAGCGGCAAGGCCACCGCCACCTTGCCGAAGTAGGTGTAGTTGCCCAACAGGCCCAGCGACACCACGCCGCCGACGATCACCGCGGTCAGCAGGGTGCCGGAGAAGCGGTGTTCGAAGCGCCCGCTCAATTCCTCGATCGCAAACACCACCCCGGCCAGCGGCGTGTTGAACGCCGCGGCGATACCGGCAGCGCCGCCGGCCAGCAGGAAATGCGAGAGCTCGCGCGGATCATGGAACCCGAACCAGCGCCCGAACACATGCATCAGGCTGGCGCCGACATGCACGGTGGGGCCTTCGCGGCCGACCGAGGCGCCACCGAGCAGCGACAAGGTGGTCAGGGCAAGCTTGCCGATCGACACGCGCAGCGACAGATTGCTCTGGCGGAATGCCGCGTCATCATGTTCCAGCGCCGCGATGACCTGCGGAATGCCGCTGCCACGCGTGGGCCGCATTGCACCGGAGGTGAGCCAGGCCAGCAGGGCGAAGATGCCCGGCGTCAGCAGCAGCGCCCACCAGATCGAATGCGCGGTGATGCGCTGGAACACCTGGAAGGCGGCGTCGCTGGCCTTGGCGAACACGATCGCCACCAGTGCCACTGCAATGGCGCCACCCCACAGTGCGGCGCGGCGACGCCAGCCTTCGCTGGACAACAACGGCCGCAGCCGAAGCCGGCGCGGCGAGGGATCAGGAGCAGACATGGCGCCATTGTCGCATCCACGCAGCGCCGCCGCGACGCGTCACTCAGCGCGTATCGGCCGGCGGCACGCGCAAGGCCGGCAGCAGCGTGGCGGGATTGCCATCGTTGGGCGCGGCAGGAATGCCCAGCAAGCGTGTCATCAGCGCATACACATCGACGTTGTCGAAGCCCGGCAAGGTCTTGCCCTGCGCCAGATCCGGGCCCTGCGCCAGGAACACCGCGCGCATCGACGGCAGCGCCGGATCGAAGCCGTGCGAGCCGCGCATCTGATCGCGCGGGCGCTTGGCCAGTTTGTCCGGGAACAGTGCATCCCAGCCTTCGTGCATCTGGCACACGATCGGCGGAATGCGCGGATGGGTGCCGTAGTGCCAGCGTGCCGGCAGCGCCGTCTTGCGCCAGCAGTCGTACTGCGCATGCGCACCCAGCAGGCCGGCTTCGGCGCGGGCCTGCTGTCCCGGCAATGGCGCAAAGCCGATCACCTGCCCGTCGGTCACGGCAGTGGCGATGTCCGGGCGCGCCATGTCTTCCACGCTGATCGCATGCCCGGGCGGCACCTCGGCCATGCCGTGATCGGACACCACGACGATATTGGTGCGCTCGTGCGTGCCGTTGCGCTGCATGCCGGCCAGCAGCCGGCCGATCGCGCCATCCACCGCACGCACGTTGTCGGCGTATTGGCGCGATTCCGGGCCGTGGTCGTGGCCGGCTTCGTCCACGTGTTCGAAATACAGCGTGACCAGGCGATTACGGTCCGCGCCGGAGGCGGCCAGCCACCCCAGCACCTCGTCCACGCGCGCGTCCAGGCTGGTGCCTTCTTCGTAGTGGCGCCACCGCGTGGGGCGCACACCGCCGATCGCCGCCTCGCTGCCGGGCCAGGACCAGGTCGCGGCATGCAGGCCATGCGTTTCCGCGCCGACCCACAGCGGCTCGCCGCCCCACCAGCGCGCATCGCCGACCGCATCCTGCTTGCTCAGCCAGAAGCTCCCCAGCGTCGCATCGCGCATGCTGTTGTGCACGATGCCGTGGTGGTCCGGTCGCAGGCCGGTGACCAGCGTGTAATGATTGGGAAAGGTCAGCGACGGGTACGACGGCGTCATCCAGCGCGCACGCACGCCGTCGTGCGCCAGCTGCGACAGATGCGGTGTGATGCCGCGATCGAGCATGTCCGCGCGCAGGCCGTCGATGGAGATCAGCAGCACGCTGTGCGGTAAATCGCTGTGCGGTGCGTTTGCCGACGCGGGCGCCGCCGGGGCGGGCGCTTGCGTCCTGCGCGAAGGGGCGTGAGAACTACAGGCCGCGAGCAGTGCGAGCGCGGCAAACACAAGACGTCGATCGATCATCGCGCCAGTTTACGGCCTCGCAATGACGTCGCGAAGTCAGCGCGTGCCGGTGGCGGATGCGGCGAACAGGTCGTCGGCCGCCGCGCTCCGGCGCGGTGACCAGCCCTCCAGCTGCAACAGCGCCTGCTTGGTCGGCAGGCCGCCGCCGAAGCCGGTCAGCGCACCATTGGCGCCGATCACGCGATGGCAGGGCAGCACGATCGGGAGTGGATTGCGCCCATTGGCGGCACCGACCGCGCGGCTGGCGGCCGGGCGTCCCACCGCGTGCGCGAGTTGCGCATAGCTCCAGGTCTGCCCGAACGGAATCTGCGCCAGCGTGTGCCAGACCTGCAGCTGGAACGGCGTGCCGGTCGGTGCCAACGGCAGGTCGAAGCTGCGCCGCCCGCCATGCAGGTAATCGAGCAATTGCTCGCGCGCCTCGCGCACCAGCGGCGCATCCGGGGCATGCTGCCAGCGCGCGCGGCCGATCGCGTCGTAGCGGTTCTGCGCGAACAGGATGTGGTGCACGCCGGCAGCATCGGCGGCCACGCTGAGTGCGCCGATCGGCGAGGGAAAGGTGTCGTACTGCAGTGTGCTCATGAACGGGGGTCCTTGCGATCGACAGCGAGATGCCAAAGGTGCAACACGGCGTAGGCGCGCCAGGGTCGCCAGGCCTGCGAGCGCGCTTCGGTGGCACGCTCGCTCAGGCGCTCGGGGGTGCCGAGCACCTGCTGCAGGATCAGGTCGCCGGCCGGAAACGCATCCGGATGCGAGAGCGCACGCATGGCGATGTAGTGCGCAGTCCACGGCCCGATGCCGGGCAAGGCCGTGCAGGCGGCGACGAACTCGGGCAGGCGCTGGCCGGCGCCGAAATGCAGCCGCCCTTGCGCACACGCCGAGGCCAGCGCACGCAACGTGGCGGCGCGTGCACGCGGCAGGCCGAGCTGTTCCAGCGGCGCTTCGGCCAGCTGTGCCGGAGTCGGAAAGATGCGGTCCAGGCCGGGCGGCATCTCCACATGACGGCCGCCATGCCGATCGACCAGCCGCGCCGCCAGCGTCGCCGCACCGGCCACGCTGATCTGCTGGCCCAGCACGGCGCGCACGGCCACTTCGAAGCCGTCCCACCCACCCGGTACGCGCAGGCCGGGGCGGCGCGCGATCGCCTCGGCCAGCAGCGGCTCGGCCGCCAGCGTGGCGTGCACCGCCTGCAGGTCTGCATCCAGATCGAACAGCCGGCGCACCCGCCGTACGATCTGCGGGATCTGGCGCGGGTCGGTCGCGCCGATGCGCAGCAGCAACTCCGCACGCTGCGGCGCCGCGCTGACCTCGATCAGCGTCGCGTTGCCCGGGGTGCCGATCACGCGCCGGTAGCCGCTGGCGTCGACCTGCTCGATACCGGGAATCGCGCGGCGCTGCAGAAACGCCAGCATTGCCGGCAGGTCCAGCGGCGGGCGATAGCCCAGGCGCAGGGTCAACGCACCACCCGGAACCTCGGCACGCTGCTTGCGCAGCGCCGATGGCGGCATCCCGCAGCCTTCCAGGAAGGCTGCATTGAAGCGACGCAGGCTGTTGAAGCCGGCCGCCAGTGCGACCTCGGTCACCGGCAATGCGGTCTCGGTCAGCAACTGCTTGGCCAGCAGCAGCCGGCGCGTGCCGTGCACCTGGATCGGGGTGGCACCGAGCTGCTGCACGAACTGCCGCTGCAGCTGGCGCGCGCTCAGGCCCACCGCATCGGCCAGGGTCTGCACCGGCTGCTCCTGCAGGGCGCCGTCGGCAATCATCGCCAATGCGCGTTGCACACTCTCTTCGCCCAGGTGCTGCTGCGCCTGCGGCGACAGCTCGGGGCGGCAGCGCAGGCACGGCCGGTAGCCGGCGGCACTGGCTGCCGCTGCGCTGGGGTAATAGCTGATGTTGCCCGGCTTGGGCGGCGGTGCCGGGCACACCGGGCGGCAGTAGATGCCGGTGCTGCGCACCGCGGTGAAGAACAGCCCGTCGAAGCGCGCATCGCGCGCCAGGCGGGCGCGGTCGCATTGGAGTCGGTCGGGCGTGGCGGTCTGCATGGCGCCAGTCTATGCGCTCACTCCAGCCGCGGCTGGCCGTTTTCGGACAGGGTTGCACTGCGCCTGTGTGTTCATGGCAGGGTCAAACGGTGGGCGCGTTCAGCCATAGACTGAGGGTGATCTCCGTCGCGGTCCGTTGCCTGACATCATGCTGAAACTGCTCTGCCTGTCCCTTTCCTGCCTGCTGGCGCTGGTGGCCTGTGACCGCACCGGTACCTCGGCCGATGCCGCCGCCACGCAACAGGGCGGCGCGGGGCAGGGCGATGGCGACCACATGGTGTCGGTGGACACGCCCGAGCCGGCAGCGCCGCCGCCGCGGCCACGCGCGCAGGCGGGCGAGGCCGGCTGGCCGCAGGCGGAGCTGGACGCGGGCAAGGCCTGGATCAGTTGCGCCACCGATTACAGCAGCGACGCCGGCGACGGCACGCTGCTGCCGGCGCTGGACCGCGCCAGCGTGGAGGCGGCGCTGGCGCCATGCCGCGATACCGGCCTGCTGCGGGTGCGCTATGCCGGCAAGATCAACGCCGGCTTCGCAGCGTTGGTGTGGCGGCTGGCCACGGTGGCCGGGCAATTGCAGTTGCCGCATCGCATCCTGGACCTGGATTCCAGCGGCGGGCAGGTGGAAGCGGCGATCCGCGCCGGCGATGTGATCGGCGAATCCAACTGGACCATCTGGGTGCGCGAAGGCTCGATCTGCCACAGCGCCTGCGTGTTCGTGCTGGCCGCCGGCGACAACCGGCTGGTGGCCGGCAAGGTCGGCATCCACCGCATGATGCGGATCAGTTCCAAGGCCACCTCGCGCGCGGAACTCAACCGCGAATTGCGCGAGGTCTACGGCAACGTCAAGGATTATCTGGAGCGCAACGGCGTGGCGGTGGCGGTGGCCGACCTGATGATGACCGTGCCCAATCGCAGCCTGCGCCTGCTGACGATGGACGAGCTGCGCGAATACGGGCTGGATGGCACCAACGCGGTGCAGGACGATCTGGAGCGCATCCGCCAGATGCGCAAGTGCGGCGACGCCTTCGTGCGCCGCAAGGACGCGTTCCTGGTCGCCTTCGATCACAAGTGCAAGGGCGAGGGCGCCGATCTGGAGGCGGTCAACGCCTGTGGCCTGGCCTTGAAGCAGCGCTTCGGGTTTCCCGATGCGGCCTGCCCGGAAGAAAGCCCGCTGGCCGAAACCGATGCCGCCGCGCTGCCGGCAACCGCCGCACCGGACGCCGCGGCGGCGGCCGACGCATCGACCGCCGCGCCAACCGCCGCGCCAACCGAGGCGCCGGACGCGGCGCCCGCCGCCGAGCCTGTGCCGGGGCCCGCCCAGGGCGACGGCTGAGCTTCACGCGCACCCCACTGCCGGCTGCCTATGGTCGCGGCATATCACGGAGCCGGGGGCGCCATGCTCGGGAAGACAAAAGGTGTTGCGCTGGCGTATCTGCCATCGGCGTTGCTGGTGCTGGCCGGATTCGGCGTGGCCGAGCTCCTGCAGGTGATTGCTGCGGCCAGCCGGGTGCAGTGGCCGGCCACGCTGGCAGTGTGGCTGAGCCTGGTGGCGCTGATCGCGGCCATCGCCCGCGCGCTGTGGATCAGCTGGCGGCTATGGCGGCCGCGCGGCGTCGCGGCGGTTCCGCCCGGCGGCGAAGTCTGATGTGGTCAGGGCCGGCACGGATTGCCCGCACCCGGCTCCTGCAATCGTCGCGCACTCACCGCTGCATGCAGCACAGGTCTTAAACTGCCGCACCCGCCACCCGCCCGCGTTGGCTCCCATTCGTTCGCTCCGTACAAGGTCAATCTGCCCCATGTTCCGTCCTCGTCTGCTTGCCGCGCTGTTGTTGGCTCCCTCGCTGGTCTTGGCCCAACAGCCGCAGACCGCTGCACGTCCGGCTGCCGCTGCGCCGACGGCTGCGCCCGCGGTCAACCCGGCGCAGCAGGCGCAGCTGGTCAAACAGAACACCGAGATGACCCAGGCGGCATTGCGGGTGGCGCAGATGGTCGATGCCAACCAGGTGGCCTCGCTGTGGGATGGCGCCTCCAGCGTCGCCAAGACCGCGGTCAAGCGCGATGCCTTCGTGAGCCAGATCGGTGCCGAACGTGCGCGCCTGGGGGCGGTGGTCGGACGCGGGCAGGGCTCGGTGACGCGGGTCAAATACGCCGCCGGCGCGCAGGTGCCCGAAGGCCTGTACGTCAACGTCAGCTTCCCGACCCGCTTTGCCAAGGCCCAGCAGCCGGTGCGCGAGCTGGTGTCGTTCCGCCTGGACGAGGACAAGACCTGGCGGCTCGCCGGGTACAGCCTGCGCGCGTCGATCAAGTGATCTTGCAGCGCATCGGGAGACCCGCGTGGAACTGACCATCGAACTACAGATGCTGGGCTGGGCCATGGTGCTCGGTCTGGTGCAACTGCTGGCCGCCTCGGCCAGCATGACCGCCCAGCGCGGGACCAAGTGGAATGCCAGCGCACGCGATGGCGACGCCAAGCCGTTGACCGGCATTGCGGCGCGGCTGGATCGCGCATTCCGCAACTATCTGGAGACCTTCCCGATCTTCGCGGCCGCCGTCCTGGCGGTGAGCGTTGCCGGCCGTACCAGTGCAGACACCGCGCTGGGCGTGCAGCTGTACCTGTGGGCGCGCGTGGCTTACGTGCCGGCGTATGCGGCGGGGATTCCCTACCTGCGCAGCGCAATCTGGGTGGTGTCGTTCTGGGGCATCGTCAAACTGGTGCGGGCGTTGCTGGGCTGGTGACGCAGGCCGGGCTACGTGCGCGCAGCCGGTGGCACAGTGACCGAGAAAACGCAGCAATAAGTCGCGCGCCCGCGACTGTTCGGTTGCTGCTTGATCCTGATCAAGTCCGGCCAGCATCACCGCCGTTAAACTGAGAGCCGCTATCAAGACGGCTGCGCTCACGTCCAGGCGGGCGTGCCGGGTGCGGCAGGTGCCACGCGGACATGCCGGTTGCTCTGCGCTGACCGCATCCACCTGACCACGGCACGCAAGGTCTTGTCAGCTTCTCTGGATTTCGGTGGTAAAGGAGCGCGGCATGCAATCGGTGGATATCGCAGTCATTGGTGCCGGGCCGGTTGGCCTGAGTTTTGCGCGCTCCCTGGCCGGCAGTGGCCTGTCGGTGCTGGTAGTCGATCAGCAGCCACGCGTGCAGCTGGCCGAGCCGGCCTTCGACGGGCGCGAGATCGCCCTGACCCATGCCTCGCGTGCACTGCTGGAGCAACTGGGCATCTGGCAGCAATTTCCCGCCGATGCGATCTCGCCGCTGCGCGACGCCCGCGTCATGGACGGGCATTCGCACTTCGCATTGACCTTCGCTGCCTCCGCGCGGGGTGCCGGCGATCTGGGCTGGCTGGTGCCCAATCATCTGATCCGTCGCGCGGCCTGGCAGGCGGTGCAGGCGCAAGGTGCGTTTGAGATGCGCTGCGCCTGCACGCTGCAGGCCGTGCAGCAGGAACGCGACTGCGTGACGCTGCAGTTGTCCGATGGGGAAACGGTGTCGGCGCGCCTGCTGGTGGCGGCCGACAGCCGGTTTTCCACTACCCGGCGCCTGCTCGGCATCGGCGCGCAGCTGCGTGATTTCGGCAAGACCATGCTGGTGTGCCGGATGCGCCATGCGCTGCCGCACCGGCATGCCGCCTGGGAGTGGTTTGGCTACGGCAAGACGCTGGCGTTGTTGCCGCTGCAGGGCAATCGCGCCGGTGCGGTGCTGACCCTGCCGCCGCGACAGGTGGAGGCCTTGCTGGCGATGGAGGCGGCGGACTTCAGTGCGGCGGTGACCGAGGCGTTCGAGCATCGGCTCGGGCCGATGCAGCAGGACGGCAGCCGGCATGCCTATCCGCTGGTGGCCGCCTATGCACAACGCTTTATCGCCGAGCGTGCCGCGTTGATCGGCGACGCGGCGGTGGGCATGCACCCGGTCACCGCGCACGGCTTCAATTTTGGATTGCAGAGCCAGACGCGCCTGGCCGAGCGTGTGTGCGCCGCTGCCGCAGCCGGCCGCGACATCGGGGCTGCGGCCTTGCTGCAGGGGTACGAGCGGGCGCACCGGCTGGCGACGCGGCCGCTGTATGAAGCGACCAACGCGCTGGCCGCGCTGTACACCGACGACCGTGCGCCGGCCCGCCTGCTGCGACGTGGTGCCTTGCGTGCGGCGCATGCGGTGGCGCCGTTCAAGCAGGCGATTGCGGCGCATCTGACCCAGCGCAGCGTCTGAGGTATCGAAGTGGGAGCGGGGAGGCGCAGTGCGTGCAGCGCTGCGCTGTGGCCCTCATGCGCAGTGGCTTGTAATGGTGTTCGACATGCGGGCGGGCAATGCGGTCAGCGGCCCGTTCGCGGATGCTGGTGCGGCAATCGTGCGGGCTCGGTCAGCTCGGCTGTCATCAGGGCTGTCATCAGGCGCGCCGCAGTCAGGACGCGGCCATCAGGACGCAGCCATCAGGCCGGCGCATCGACCCGCGCAAGAATCGCATCGATCGCGGTGCGCGCATCGCCGCTGCGCAAGGCCTGTTCCAGCAGTGGAATCACCCAGGCGCAGCCGGCCTTGGTCACGTCTGCGCGCCAGCCGCCGGGCCAGCCTTCCAGTTCGTGCAAGGCCAGCATGCTGCAACCGCCGCGCTCGGCGTGACCGCCACGGATCGACTGCTCGAACCAGAACGGCGTGTCCGATTCGACGTCGATCGAAAAGATGTAGACATCGTGGTCCGGATCGTCCGCCGAGGGCGCGTTGTTGCGCCAGCTGACCTGCACCACGCTCATTCTGCCGGCTCCGCATCGGGGTCCAGCGCCAGCACGCGGATCTCCACATCGTCCAGGTGCACGCACTGGCCGGGGCGGATCTTGGCGGTCTTGCGCAGTTCCTGCACGCCATCGACGCTGACCGCGCCGCTGGCGACGATCGCCTTGCCCTGGCCACCGCTGTCGGCAATACCGGCCAGCTTGAGCAACTGGTTGAGTTCGATGTACTCGCCGTCCAGGTCGAATTCCAGATATTGCATGGTGCGCTCGGTGACAGGAAGACGGCGATTATCCGCCTGTCGCAGCCGGCAACACCACCGTGCCGAACGCAGCCCCGGCAGGTGGAGTCGTGCGCGACGCAGGCGTACCAGCGGCATCCGCCACGCCGGCGTCGCGGTGCGGCGTCGGCAAGCTTATTCGCGTCGAAAGCGTGCAATCTCGTCGAGCATGCTTTCGGCGCGCACGACGCCGGGCCCGGCATGCGCGTTGTCGATGCGTTCCAGCCACGGATGGCGTTTGCGCTGCAGCCGTCGATAGCCGAGCCAGGTGCCGATGCCGCCGAGCACGCCCACCAGCAGATTGAGCAGCAGCCAGTCGTGCGGCAGGGTCAGGCCGGTCAGCCCGCGCCAGCCGGCGTCCGCAACGGCCACCCACAGTACCCAGAACGCCACGCCCAGCCACGGGGCCACCCGCGTGCGCCAGCGCCGCAACTGCGCGAGCGCGCGCTGCGTCGGCAGCAGCGGTCCGGCAAAGTCCAGTTGCGCCAGCAGCTGCAGCTGCCGTAGTGCGGAGATCGCCAGCGCAATGCTCCACAGCTGCAGCAGCACGCCGCCGATGATCGCCGCAACCTGATCAGTATGGGCAAGCCAGCTGCGCGCGATCACGATGTGCAGCGCCACGGCGCACAGCAATTGCGCGGACTGGCTCAGCCACAGCGGGCGCAGGCTGGTGCGCGCCGCATGGCCACGCACCTGGCCGATGATGTGACCGATCTGCGTGCCGTGCTGGTCCAGGCGGTGTTCCATCGCGTGCCAGGCGCGTTGCATGTCGTCGAGTTCCATCGAATGTTCCTTGGGCGAAGTGGGTGGTCAGAGTTCGGCGCGGATGCGCGCCTTGAGGCGGCTGAGTTTCGTGGCGACATTGGTCTCGCTGATGCCGAGCACCTCGCCGATCTCGCGGTAGCTGTGCGCGTCCAGGTACAGCAGCATCAAGGCGCGTTCCAGCGGTGGCAGGTGGGCGATGAAGCCGTGGAGCGCGGCGACCTGCTGCGCGTGTGCCGGGTCGCGCGCCAGCGGATCGGCGATGCTGGCGGCCACCGCCTCCAGCGGGAGCGGGTCCTGCGGTGCGCGGCTGCGGCCGCGCAGATCGCTGATCGCCACGTTCAAGGCAATGCGGTACATCCAGGTGGAAAAGCGCCGGCCGGCATCGTAGCCGGGGAACGCGCGCCATAACTGCACGGTGATGTCTTGCGCCAGCTCGGCGCGGTCGTCCGGGTTCCAGCAATAGCTGGCCGCGACCTTCAGGACGATGCCGCGGTGCTGCTGCAGCAACGCGTTGAAGCGGGTGTGCAGGTCTGTTTCCAGGGACATGGCTCCGGCCGGGTGGGTGGATGACAAGGGTCGAGGAGATGATTCGCCGCAGTGGGCGAATCCTCACAAGCTGAACGGACTGTCACGGAAATTTCGACAGCGGGGGGCCTGAGGGCGCACACTATGCTGCTTTGCGCCTGCCGGCTCCGTGCGGCGCCTCCGGAGTTACCCAATGACCCAAGAATCTCCCGCGCCGCTGCTGTTTGCAGACCTCGGCCTCTCAGACGCTGTGATGAAGGCGGTTGCCGCCGTCGGCTACGAGTCGCCGTCGCCGATCCAGGCCGCCACCATTCCCGCGCTGCTGGCCGGCCGCGACGTGCTTGGCCAGGCGCAGACCGGCACCGGCAAGACCGCCGCGTTCGCGCTGCCGGTGCTGTCCAATGCCGACCTCAACCAGCTCAAGCCGCAGGCGCTGGTGCTGGCCCCGACCCGCGAGCTTGCCATCCAGGTCGCCGAGGCGTTCCAGAAATATGCCGAAGCCATTCCCGGCTTCCGCGTGCTGCCGGTCTACGGCGGCCAGCCCTACGCGCAGCAGCTGAGCGCGCTCAAGCGCGGCGTGCATGTGGTGGTTGGCACTCCCGGCCGGGTGATCGATCACCTGGATCGTGGCACGCTGGACCTGTCCCAGCTCAAGACGCTGGTGCTGGACGAAGCCGACGAAATGCTGCGCATGGGCTTCATCGACGACGTCGAAGCGGTGCTGAAGAAGTTGCCGGAGAAACGCCAGGTGGCGCTGTTCTCGGCAACCATGCCGCCGGCGATCCGCCGCATCGCGCAGACCTATCTGAAAGACCCGGCCGAAGTCACCATCGCGGCCAAGACCACCACCTCGGCCAACATCCGCCAGCGCTACTGGTGGGTGAGCGGCCTGCACAAGCTGGACGCGCTGACCCGCATCCTGGAAGTCGAGCCGTTCGACGGCATGATCATCTTCGCGCGCACCAAGGCCGCCACCGAAGAGCTGGCGCAGAAGCTGCAGGCACGTGGCATGGCCGCGGCGGCCATCAATGGCGACATGCAGCAGGCCGCCCGCGAGAAGACCATTGCCCAGCTCAAGGACGGCAAGCTCGACATCCTGGTCGCCACCGACGTGGCCGCGCGCGGCCTGGACGTGGAGCGCGTCAGCCATGTGCTGAACTACGACATCCCGTACGACACCGAAAGCTACGTGCACCGCATCGGCCGTACCGGCCGTGCCGGCCGCAACGGCGACGCGATCCTGTTCGTCACCCCGCGCGAGAAGGGCATGCTGCGTTCGATCGAGCGCGCCACCCGCCAGCCGATCGAAGAGATGCAGCTGCCGAGCGTGGATGCGGTCAACGACACCCGCGTGGCACGGTTCATGACCCGCATCACCGAGACCCTGGCCGGCGGCCAGATCGAGATGTATCGCGATCTGCTGCAGCGCTACGAGAGCGAGAACAACGTGCCGGCGATCGATATCGCCGCGGCGATGGCCAAGTTGCTGCAGGGTGATGCGCCGTTCCTGCTGACCCCGCCGGTGCGTGGCGCACGCGAGGAGTTCGCCCCGCGCGAGCGCAATGATCGCGGCGACCGTGGCGAGCGTCCGCGCTTCGAGCCGAAGTTCGAGCGTGGCCCGCGTGCCGATGGTGAGCGCGCGGCACGCCCGCCGCGTGCAGAGCGTCCGGCCTTTGCCGATGATGGCGCCGGTGCCGAGCGTCCGCGTCGCGACCCGGTTGCGCCGCGCGGCGAGCCGGAGTTCGGCATGGAGAGCTACCGCATCGAAGTGGGCCACACCCACGGCGTGAAGCCGGCCAATATCGTCGGCGCGATCGCCAACGAAGCCGGCCTGGAAAGCCGCTACATCGGCCGTATCGACATCCAGGACGACTATTCGATCCTGGACCTGCCGGCCGACATGCCGCGCGAGCTGCTGACGCACCTGAAGAAAGTGTGGGTGTCCGGCCAGCAGCTCAACATGCGCAAGCTGGAAGACGGCGAGGCGGCTGCAGCGCCGTCCAGGCCGCGCTTCCCGCGCGGCGGCAAGCCGTCCGGCCGCCCGAATGGCCCGAACCGTCCGATGGACCGTGCCGGCGCGCCGCATCGCAAGGGCCCGCCCAAGCCCCGCGGCGAGTAAGCGCCGCTGAGGACCCGGCAGCGTTCGGCGGTCCTGCCGTCGCTGCGGGGCGCCGTGGTCGTTATGTTGGTTGATGCATATCGGACTGCAGGCGTCACGCGCTGACGCCTCGGGATTGCCGGCAGCGTCCTGCCGGCCAGGCGAAGTGCCTGCGTCGACCGTGGTCAAGCAGGCGCTGCCATACAGACTGCGCCATTGCGGCCGCTACTGCCTTCAGGCGCCCACTGGGCGCCTGAATCGCATGGGGCGGCGGCAGGGTTCGAGGGTGACAATGGCGCAGATGGCGGGCGGTACCGGCGGTAGGCAGACCATGCATCTGATGCGCGGCTGGCTGACGCTTCCCTTGGCCTTGTTGATCGGCATGGCCATCAGCATGGCGGTGCTCTCTGCGCTGATGATCGAGATCCAGTCCGGAGCGACGGCCTGGATCGTCGGCCAGAGCCACTGGTCCAATGCCCAGCAGGAGTCGGTGTACTGGCTGGAGCGCTACCTGGGGAGCGGCGATCCGGCCGACCTGCAGGCCGCCTGCCGCGCGCTGGAAGTGCCGCTCGGCGACCGCGCGGCCCGCGAGGCGGTCGAGCAACCGGTGATCGACTGGAGCGCGGTCCATGCCGGGCTGGCGGCCGGCCGCAATGCCCCTGAGGACATGCCGAAAATGGTGCGGCTGTATCGCTACGGCCATGTCTTTCCGTATCTGGGCGACGCCATCGCGATGTGGAAACACACCGATGCCGACCTGTTGCAGCTGAGCGCGCTGGCCGACCGGGCCGCCTCGGTGCAGGCCGCCAGCCGCCCGGATCCGCGCGCGCTGCAGGCCCTGCGCGATGAGCTGCATCTGCTCGATGGCCGCATGCGCAGCGATACGGCGCAGTTCCAGGCGCTGCTGGTCCGCTGCGCGCGGCTGCTGCACGACATGATGGTGATCTGCAGCCTGGCGACCTTGCTGCTGGTGCTGACCACCTGCGTGCTGGCGATGCGCCGCATCGGCGATTACCTGCTCTCGCACGAAGGCCGCTTTCGCACCGCGTTCCAACAGGCGGCGCTGGGCATGGTCAAGTTCGACCTGCGCGGCCGCGTGCTCGATGCCAATGCCTCGATGGCCAACATCCTGCGCTACCGGCCCGAAGAGCTGCAGGCCTGCACGCTGGCCGAGGTGATGCATCCGGACGACATCGCGCTGGACAGCCGCGGCCTGGTCGACTGGCCGGCCCTGCTGCAGTCCGGCGAGCGACGCTTCCTGCGCGCCGATGGCGGGGTGATGTGGGGGCGCTGGAGCGCGTCGCTGGTGGAGCCCGGCCCGGAGGAGCCGACCCTGGTGCTGGCAGTGATCGAAGACGTCTCGCATGCGCACGAGCTGGCCGATGAAGTCGCCTTCCATGCGCGCCACGATGCCTTGACCGGCCTGATCAACCGCCGCGAGATCGAACGCCGGCTGCTGCGCCTGATCGAGCCGCCGCAATCGCCGCAGCTCCGCCATGCGCTGTGCTTCGTCGACCTGGATCACTTCAAGCTGGTCAACGACACCTTCGGGCATGCGGTGGGCGACAAGTTCCTGTGCCACTTCGCCGATGTGATCACCATGCAGCTGCGCCCCGGCGACTGGCTGGGGCGACTGGGTGGCGACGAGTTCGCGATCCTGCTGGCCAATACCGACCTGGCGCAGGCGCAAACCGTGCTCGAGCGCATGCACGCGGTGCTGGGTCAGCCGTGGAGCCACCAGGGCGGGCGGCCGCTGACGCCCGGTTGCAGCTTCGGCGTGGTGGAAATCCGCCAGGGCGCCAGCGACGTCAATGCCTTGATGACCGCCGCCGACCTGGCCTGTTACGCAGCCAAGGAAGAGGGGCGCAACCGGATTCGCTGTTTCGGCGAAAACGATCTGGCGCTGGCGCGGCGCCGCCACGACGGCGGCTGGATCAGCGCGGTGCAGCAGGCCATCGCCGAGGACCGCCTGCTGCTGTATGCGCAGAAGATCCAGGTGTTGCGCGATCCGGGACGCCTGCAGTACGAAGTGCTGGTGCGCATGCGCGCGGGTGACGGGCGGGTGCTGAGTCCGGGCGAATTCCTGCCTGCGGTGGAACGCTACGGCCTGGGGCGCATGGTCGACGTGCATGTGCTGGAAACGCTGTGCGCGCAGCTGGCGGCCAATCCGCTGCACCTGGCCGCGCTGGATCTGTGCCACGTCAACCTGTCTGCGCAGTCGATCGCGCAAGCGGATTTTCTCGATTTCGTGTGCGCCCTGTTCGAGCGCTATCCGAGCCTGGTGCCCAAGCTGTGCATGGAAATCACCGAGACCGCCGTCATTGGCGATCTGGAGCACGCGCGGCGCTTCGTGCAGAGCGTGCGCGCGCGCGGCTGCCATGTGGCGCTGGACGATTTCGGCAGCGGCCTGGCCTCGTTCGGCTATCTCAAGCAGTTCACCGTGGATGTCCTCAAGATCGATTGCGGCTTCGTACGCAACTACGCACACGACGCGGTGGACCGTGCGGCGGTGCATTCGATCGCGCAGGTGGGCCTGGCGCTGGGCATCGAAGTGGTGGCCGAGGGCGTGGAGTCGGAGGCGGACATTCCCGGCCTGCACGAGGCCGGAGTGGGCCAGGTGCAGGGTTTCAGCCTGCATCGTCCATGCCCGCTCGACGAGTTGCTGCACGCCGGGCAGCCGCTGCTGGCGGTGTCCTGATCGCACATGGGTGCACGCGGGGCGCTGCAAATCGCCGATAATCGGCCGATGACGACCCGACTCAACAAATACATCGCCGAAACCGGCTTCTGCTCCCGCCGCGAGGCCGATCGCCTGATCGGCGAACGCCGGGTCACCGTCAATGGCGTGGCCGCCGGCACCGGTGCGGTGGTAGGCGAGGACGACACCGTGCTGGTGGACGGCCAGCCACTGCGCACGCGCGCCGCCAGCAAGCCCGGTGGGCGCAAGCATGTCTACATCGCGCTCAACAAGCCGGTGGGCATCACCTGCACCACCGAAAGTTCGGTCAAGGGCAACATCGTCGAATTCGTCGGCCACGAACAGCGCATCTTTCCGGTCGGCCGGCTCGACAAGGAGTCCGAGGGGCTGATCCTGATGACCAGCAATGGCAACATCGTCAACGAGATCCTGCGCGCGGAAAATCGCCACCAGAAGGAATATCTGGTGGCGGTCAACAAGCCGGTCACCGACGAATTCCTGCGTGGCATGGCGCGCGGCGTGCGCATCCACAACGAGACCACGTTGCCGTGCCGCACCGCGCGCATCGCCAAGTTCGGCTTCCGCATCGTGCTGGAGCAGGGCTTGAACCGGCAGATCCGCCTGATGTCCGCCGAATTCGGCTACCGCGTGACCCAGCTGCGCCGTGTGCGCATCGACAACATCAAGCTGGCCGCGCTCAAGCCCGGGCAGTGGCGCAACCTCAGTGATGCGGAATTGCGCGGATTGCTGCCGCAACGCACCGATTGGTGATGGGGCCCGGCGCGATCGGCCGCACATAGCGGCACGGTGCGCCGGCTGCGCATGTGCAGCCCGATGGCCGCGCATGACCGGCTCGGTCATACTTGCGCCGCTGACAGCCAGCTGGGGGAGCAGGCAGCGTGATCAAACCGACATTGCCGGACAACGAAACCGAACGACTGGCCGCGCTGCGTCAGTACGAGGTGCTGGATTCGCCGCCCGAGCGTGCCTTCGACGACCTCACCATGATCGCGTCCACGTTGTGCCAGACGCAGATGGCGGCGGTGGTGCTGGTGGACGAGCAGCGGCAATGGTTCAAGTCCGCACATGGCGCGCCGCGTAGCGAAGCGTCGCGCGATATCTCGTTCTGCGCGCATGCGATCCTGCGCCCGGACGAAGTGATGATGGTCGACGACACCTTGCTCGACCCGCGCTTCCACGACAATCCGATGGTGACCGGCAGCTCTGCGGTGCGCTTCTATGCCGGCGCGCCGTTGGTGACCAGCGGCGGCATGGCACTGGGCTCGCTCTGCGTGTTCGACCAGACCCCGGCGCATCTGCGCGAAGAGCAGCGGCAGGCGCTGCAGGCATTGTCGCGGCAGGCCGCACATCTGCTGGAACTGCGCCTGGCCGGCAAGCGCCTGCGCCAGCAACTGCATGAGCGCCAATGGTACGAACAGCAGCTGGCAAGTTACTACGCGCAAATGGATGCCTTGAACGCCGATCTGGTCGAGCAGACCCGCACCGATCCGCTGACCGGCCTGCCCAATCGACGTGCGTTTGCGGCAGCCCTGGGCGTGGCCATGGAACAGACGCGTGCGGCGGGCCAGCCGTTATCGGTGGCGTTGCTGGACGTGGACCACTTCAAGACCGTCAACGACGTGCACGGGCACGATCAGGGCGATGTGGTGCTGCGCGAGCTATCGGCGTTGCTGCGCGCGCATGTGGCCGGTGCCGGCACCATCGCGCGTTACGGCGGCGAGGAATTCGTGCTGCTGCTGCCCGATGTGGATCTGCTGCAGGCACGCGTGCAGTGCGAATACCTGCGCCAGAGCGTGGCAGTGATGACGATCGCGCTGCCGGTGACGGTGAGTATCGGCGTGGCCACGCTGCATCCGCAGGAAAGCGCGGACGCGGTGATCAAGCGCGCCGACCAGGCCCTGTATGCGGCCAAGCGGGGCGGGCGCGACCAGGTGGTGGCGTTGGCATAGGTGTGGTTGTGATCGTGGTGATGTGCGGGCGTTGCTGCGTTATCGACAAGGCCGGTCGCGGCCTGGGCCGCTCCTACGACGACGGTTGTTGCTTGTGCGGTGCCGTCAGTCGACGATGTTTTTTGCTTCGGCGGTGCCGAGCAGTTCCGGATGCACGATCGTGCGTCGGCGTTCCAGCACCGGATGCAGGAACACCGCGCCGAGAATGATCGCCACGCCGAGATAGAACTGCAGGGTCAACTCGCGTTGCTCGCCGAGCAGGGCGATCGCCAGCACGATGGCGTAGACCGGTTCGAGATTGGTCACCAGCTGCACCGAGTAGGCGCTGAGATGGCGCAGCGCCACCAGCGCCAGCGCAAACGGCAGCAGGGTGCAGGCCAGCGATAGCACCAGCAGCAGGATGCCGTCGTGCAGGCCGGGAACGATCAGCAGATCGCCATGCAGCGACGGCAGCACCAACGGCATGGCCGGTGCCAGCACGGTCAAGGTCAGCGTGCCGGCACCGAGTTCCAGTGCGGTGACGGTGAGCGGGTCGGCATGCGCGACCATGCGCTTGTTGAGCGAGCCGAACAGGCCCACGAACACCGCAGAAATCGCGCCGACCACCACGCCGGCACGCATGCCATCGGGCACCCCGCCGACCACCAGGGCCACCCCGGGCAGCACCGCCAGGCCGAACAGCAATTCGCGCGGGCGGAAGGGGCGCTGCGTCACCCATGGCTCGATCACTGCAGTGAACACCGGCGCCAGCGCGATGCAGGTCGCCGCCACCGAGGCATTGGCCAGCTTGATCGCGCCGTAGAAGGTCAGCCAGTGCAGGGCCACCAATGCGCCGATGCCGCAATAGCCCAGCACCACGCGCGCGGACAGGCCGCGCAGCCCGCGCCATACCCGCGGCAACAGCGCCAGTGCCACCACCACGATCAACATGCGCCACCACACCAACGGCAACGCCGGCAGCGTGATCAGCTTGCCCAGGATCGCGGTGATGCCCCAGAGCAGGACGCAGAAATGGATTTGCAGTTGCGCCTTGCGCAGGTCGGTCATGGCCATGCGCCATTGTCGCGCAAGACGCGCCGCAACGCCGCTGCCTAGCGCGCCCCCAACGCCTGCAGCAATGCCATTGCCGCCGCCGGATTGCGCTCCTTGGCGGCGCTGATGAAAAACACGAACACCTCGCGTGGGGTGACCTTGACGTGCGTGGCCGCGTCGACATGCGGCAGGTCCTCCGGATCGTCGCCGCGCCGCCAGGCCTGGATGCGCTCGGCCCAGCGCGCCAGTGCCGGCGCAGGGTAACCGGCATGCAGGCGCGCCTGGCTGCGCATCAAGCGCGCATAGACGAAGTCGGTGGACAGATCGGCAAAGGACGGGTGCGCGTCCGAGTCGGTGAACACCGTGGCCACCCCATGCCGGCGCACCAGTGCCAGCAGCGAGGCATCCACCGCGTCGTGGTCGCGGATTTCCAGCACATGGCGCAGCACGCGCTTGCCGGCGCGCTTGGGCAGCAACGACAGGAACGCGTCCAGGTCGTCGGCCTGCAGCCGGTGCCCCTGTTCGAACTGCCACACCAGCGGACCCAGCGTGTCGCCGAGCTCGACAATGCCGCCGATGAAGTCGTCCACCTGCGCCTGGGTGCCGGCCAGTTTGCGCGACTGGGTGATGCGGCGCGGTGCCTTGGCCGAGAACACGAACCCGGGCGGCACCTGCTCGCGCCACTTCGCGTAGGTCGCCGGCTTCTGTGCCCCGTAGTAGGTGCCGTTGATCTCGATGGCGGTGAGGTGGCGGCTTGCGTATTCCAGCTCGCGGCGTTGTACCAGCCCTTCCGGATAGAACATCCCCGCTCGCCACGGCGCATACACCCAGCCGCCGATACCGACGTGGATGCCATCGAGCGCGGGCGGGGTGGCGGCGAACAGATCGGTCATGAGGGATTCCACGTTGGCGTGAGCGCGTGCCTGGCATGTCGGGTGCACGCACCTGTGGCAGGCCGCCCCGATGATAGCCCCGCCGGCTTCGCCGTGACGCCCCGCGGTTGTCGCAGCGTCCGCGCGCACGCCCAGGCAGGCGCGGCCGTTGCCCGGGACCATCTGCAGGCAAGGGATGGATAGCGATCCAGGCGCAGCCGGCCAAGCGGCGCGGCGATCGGAGGCCTCCTCGGCGGCTTACGCGGACGCGGCCATGCCGCTACCATCGCAGCTCGCCACTTCCGGACCGCAGCGATGACCTGGACCACGCCCGATCTGTGTGACCGCTTTCCCGAGGTGAGCATCGCCGAACCGGTGTTCCGCTCCTACGGCGCACGTGGGGCATTCTCCGGGCCGATCGTCACCGTGCGCTGTTTCGAGGACAACTCGCGCGTGCGCGAACTGGCCGCCACGCCCGGCGACGGACGGGTGCTGGTGGTGGACGGGCAGGGCTCGTTGAAGCACGCACTGCTGGGCGACCAGATCGCCGCACAGGCGCTCGCCAATGGCTGGGCCGGCGTGTTGATCCACGGCTGCGTGCGCGATGTGGAGATCCTGGCCACGCTGCCGCTGGGCGTGCTGGCGCTGGGCGCCTGCCCGCGCCGCACCGAGCGGCGCGATCTGGGCGATGTGGATGTGCCGGTGAATTTTGCCGGCGTGGCCTTCGTGCCCGGCCATTGGCTGTATGCCGATGGCAACGGCGTGTTGGTGGCACCGCTGCCGCTGTCGCTGGACAGTGCGGGCGGATCGATCTGAGCGACATGCGAGGACCTGGGATAGTGACCGTGAACCGATGGCTGAGTGGAGGCGTGCTGATGCTGGCAAGCGTGGTGGCGACGACGCAGGCGGCCGAGCTTCCCGCCGGCATGCAGCAGTTCGACGCGCAGATGGAGCGCGTGCGCGAGCAGTTCGATGTGCCCGGCATTGCGGTGGCCATCGTCAAGGATGGGCAGGTGGTGCTGGAGCGCGGCTACGGCGTGCGCGAGATCGGCAAGCCTGCGCCGGTGCAGGCCGATACGCTGTTCGCGATCGCCTCCAACACCAAGGCCTTCACTGCCGCGTCGCTGTCGATCCTGGCCGACGAGGGCAAGCTCTCGCTCGACGACAAGGTCGTCGATCACCTGCCGTGGTTCCGCATGTCCGACCCGTACGTCAGCGGCGAGATGCGCCTGCGCGATCTGCTCGCGCACCGCAGCGGCCTGAGCCTGGGCGCGGGCGACCTGTTGTTCTGGCCGACCACCAGCTACAGCACCGACGAGGTGGTGCAGCGCCTGTCCAAGGTGCCGTTGAAGGGCGGTTTCCGCGATCGCTACGCCTACGACAACATCTTGTACGCGGTGGCGCAGAAGGTGATCGAGCAGGTCTCCGGGCAGAGCTATGCGGCGTTCCTGCAGCAACGCATCTTCGCCCCGGTCGGCATGCGCGGCACGCGCTTCAATGCCGACCATCTGCAGCCGGGCGACAACGCGGCGGTGGGCCATGCCAAATACGACTTCATCCAGCTGCGCACCGTCGCGCCGCTGACCTGGTCCAACAATTCCGGTGCCGGCGGCATCTATGCCAGCGCGCACGACATGGCGCTGTGGATGAAGGTGCAACTGGCCGGCGGCATTCTGCCCGATGGCACGCCGCTGTTCAGTGCCAAACGGCAGCAGGAGATGTGGTCGATGATCACGCCGATCGCGATTGCCGAACCGGCCGTGCCGGAGCTGGCGGCAGCACGGCCCAATTTTTCCGGCTACGGCGAAGGCTGGAGCCTGAGCGATTACCGCGGCCATCGGCTGGTCTGGCACACCGGCGGCTGGCCGGGCATGGTGTCGCGGCTGACGCTGGTGCCCGACCAGCAACTGGGTGTGGTGGTGTTGACCAACCAGGAAGTCGGCGCGGCCTTCAATGCGGTGACCCTGCAGGTGCTGGATGCGTTCCTGCAGGTGCCGGCCACCGATTGGACCGCCGCCTATGCCAAGGCCGTGGCCAAGGCCGATGGCGATGCGGACACCAGCTGGAAGAAGCATCTGGACGCACGTGCAGCGCGCTCCACGCCGTCGCTGCCGTTACGCAGCTATGCGGCGACCTATCGCGACCCGTGGTACGGCGATGTGGTGATCCGTCAGGACGGCAAGCGCCTGCGTCTGCAGTTTTCCAGGACCGCGCAATTGATCGGCACGCTGGAGCATTGGCAGCACGACAGCTTCATCGTGCGCTGGGACGACCGCTCATTGAATGCCGATGCCTTCGTCAATTTCGCGCTGACCCCGGATGGCGCGGTGCGCGAGATGCGGATGGAGGCGGTGTCGCCGCTGACCGATTTCAGCTTCGATTTCCAGGATCTGGTGTTGACGCCGGTGGCGGCAGCGCAGCCGACGCAGAAGTGAGGCCTCGCTGATCCTTGCGGCGGCCATCGCCACTGCCCCGAGCGTGCGGTGGCCGGCCACCTGTGCTGCAGCGTCGGCGCCGTGCGCACCGATAGCCTGGCGGTGGGGCACCATCGGCGCCGCAGCCGCACACCGCGCATGGTCTGATCAGTGCGGACGCGTGCAACCGGGCTCGGCGCATGGGCCACGTCGTCCGGGCCAACCGTGACGATGACTCCAGCCTCGCTCCGCCAAGGCCTGCGTGCCAGCTGCACGATGGCTATCGCCCACCGACACGGCTCGTTATGATCCGCGCACTTCTCAGGGATGTCGCCGAACGCATGACCACTCCGCAGATGTCGGTGTACTTCTTCCTGCAGGCCGCCGCGATCCTGCTGGTCTGTCGTCTGGTGGGGCTGCTGGCCAGGCGGATCGGCCAGCCGCAGGTGGTGGGCGAGATGATCGCCGGGGTGATGCTGGGGCCGTCGCTGTTCGGCGTGCTGGCACCTGCGACGCAGGCAGCCTTGTTTCCCAGGCAGACCATGGATGTGCTGTACGTGTTCGCGCAGTTCGGCGTGGGCCTGTACATGTTCCTGGTCGGTACCGACTTCCGCGGTGACCATTTCCGCGCGCGCTATCGCAGTGCGATGAGCGTGTCGATGGCCGGCATCGCGGTACCGTTCGCGTTGGCCTTTGCCCTGTGCCCGTGGTTGATCAACGTCGGCGGCCTGTTTTCGGAAAAGGCCAAGTTGATGGAGGCCTCGCTGTTCCTGGGGGCGGCCATCGCGATCACCGCGTTCCCGATGCTGGCGCGCATCATCCACGAGCGCGGTCTGACCAATAGCCCGTTGGGCACGCTGGCACTGACTGCAGGTGCGTTCGACGATGCGGCGGCGTGGTGCATTCTTGCCGTGGTCCTGGCCAGCTTCGGCGGCAGTTGGGGCAGTGCCTATCTGGCCATCGGCGGCGGGGTGGCCTATGCATTGTTCATGATCTTTGTCGGCCGGCATCTGCTGCGCCGCCTGGACGCCTACGTGGTGCCGAACCAGCCGCTCGGCAACGGTGTGCTCGCGGTAGTGTTGATGCTGTTCTGCCTGAGCGCGTGGGCAATGGATGCGATCGGCATCCACGCCGTGTTTGGCGGCTTCCTGCTGGGCGTCTGCCTGCCCAGGGGGGCGTTGACCGAAAAACTGCGCGAGATGCTGCAGCCGTTCGTGGTGGTATTGCTGCTGCCGCTGTTCTTCACCTATTCCGGCCTCAAGACCCAGCTCAGCGTGCTGCTGCAGCCGCAGATCATGCTGGCAGGCGTGGCGATCCTGGCCGCGTCGTTCATCGGCAAGGGCGTGGCCTGCTGGGCCGCGGCGCGTGCCACCGGCGAGAACAACCGCGATGCGATGGCGATCGGCTCGCTGATGAATGCACGTGGCCTGATGGAGCTGATCATCATCAATATCGGCCTGCAGGCCGGGGTGATCGAACAAGGCCTGTTCTCGGTGCTGGTGCTGATGGCGATCCTCTCGACCCTGATGGCCACGCCGCTGTTCAACTGGATCATGCGGCGCCATCGCAACGTGACCGATGCGGTGCCGAGCCTGCAGCAGCGCTGAGGCGCTGCCATCGATTCCACCGATGCGGGCAGGCGCTGCTGTCGTCTGATGCCTGCGCCGCGATGGTGGTCGCATCCAGGCGCCCCGATGCCTGCTGCGATACAAGGCGCCCCGCGCGCTGGCATGCGCGGCGTCGCGCGGCTTGCGGGCATCCGTGCAGCATCCGGGCACCGTGCGGCGGCGGAGTCACCATCCCGGCGTATGTGGCCGGTCCGTTGCAGGTGCGTGCGCGCGCCTGCAGGACCGATAGCGGCAGGGTGCAGCTTGCGGCACCGGCGGCGCAGCGATGCAGCCAGTGGCGTGGCGCTGCATACTTGCAGCGCAAACAGGTAGCCAAGACACGATGAGCAAGGCCAAGAAGAAAGCTGCACAGCAGGCGGTGCCCGCACCTGCGCCGGTGTATCAGCTGCATGTTTCGCTGGTGGAGAGCGCGCCGTTGATCTGGCGCCGCGTGCTGGTGGCGGGGGCGCTGCGCCTGGCCACGCTGCATCGCGTGCTGCAACCGGTGATGGGCTGGCACGGCGCGCATCCGTACGAATTCGACCTGGGCGGCGGCCGCTATGGCGAGTCCGGGCTGGACGTGCCGGACCGCTCGCGGCTCAAGCACGCCGCGCGCGTCACCGTCGAAAGCGCGGTGGGCGAGCTGGAGCGCTTCGACTATTTCTATGGTGCCGGCGCCGGCTGGCAGCACCGCGTCCAGGTCGAGGCGATCCTGCCACCGGATGCGGGCTTGCGTGTGGCCCGTTGCGTGGACGGCGCCAACGCCTGCCCGCCGGAAAACAGCGAAGGGATCGACCACTACCAGGCATTGCTGCAGATCATCGCCGACCCGGATCATGCCCAGCATGTGCAGGAACTGGCCACCTTGGGCGGGCGCCTGGAGCCGGGCCATTTCGATCCGGCCGAGGTCAACCGCCTGCTCGCGCGTGTTCGTGAGTGAGCGTCACTGCGCAGGACGTTGGCCAGCGTGATCCCGACGCGCGCTGGTCAGCACGGTGCAGCCACCGGCTGACACCCCATGACCTGTGGTGGTCACCGGGCCATGCCTGGCGCAGGCAGCCGCAAGCGATGCAAGGGAGCCGGTTGTCCGGCGCATGCAGCGCATGCCTGGCTTGCGTCTGTGGATGCAGGCGCCGGCACCGGCGCCACTGCAGCTTGACGCGCGATCAGCTAGCCTGATCCCCCGGTTTTTCCCGAAAGTATCTGCGATGTTCCGCTGGTTCGAATCCCTGATCGATGTCTTCCCGCCCATCGAGCGGGACATGCCGCCACGTAGCGTGTGGCGGTTCTACCTGCATTACCTGCGTCCTTTGTGGCCGATCCTGCTGGCCACGCTGATCGCCGGATTGCTGCTGGCCCTGGTGGAAGTGGCGATGTTCGACTTCCTCGGGCGCATCGTCGACATGCTGGCCGAGCGACCGGGAGCGGACTTCTTCCGCCGGCATGCCGGCGAGTTGACCTGGATGGCGGCGATCACGCTGGTGGCGCGGCCATTGTTCACCGGCCTGCACAACCTGTTGGTCAACCAGGCGATCGTGCCGGGGCTGAGCAACCGCTCGCGCTGGCTGATGCACAACTACGTGGTGCGGCAGAGCCTGGGCTTCTTCAACAACGACTTCGCCGGCCGGATCGCCAACCGGGTGATGCAGACCGGGACCTCGCTGCGCGAATCGGCGGTGCAGATGGTCGATGCGCTCTGGTACATCGTGGTCTACACCGGCAGCGCGCTGTGGTTGTTTGCGCAGGCCGACCCGTGGCTGATGCTGCCGCTGCTGATCTGGCTGGTGGTGTACGTCGCGTTGATGGCGTTCTTCGTGCCGCGCATGAAGGCGCGCGCGTGGATCGCATCGGATGCGCGCTCCAAGGCCACCGGGCGCATCGTCGACGGCTACACCAATATCTCCACGTTGAAGCTGTTTGCTCACGCCGGCCGCGAACAGGCCTATGTGCGCGATGCGATCGACGAGCTGGCGGTGAAACATCGCGGGCAGACCCGCGTGACCACCACCATGGATACCGCCATTGCGGTGGCCAACGGCTTTCTGATCGTCGGTACGTGCGGGCTGGCGTTGTGGCTGTGGAGCCGCGGCCAGATCAGCGTGGGCGCGATCACGCTGGCGACCGGCCTGGTGATCCGCATCCACAACATGTCCGGCTGGATCATGTGGACGGTCAACGGCATCTTCGAAGACATCGGCAGCGTGCAGGACGGCATGCAGACCATCTCGCAGCCGGTGCTGGTGCAGGACGCGCCCGACGCAGTGCCGCTGCAGGTGACCCAGGGCCAGGTGCAGTTCGAGCACATCCATTTCCATTACGGCAAGCGCGGCGGGGTGATCGCCGGGCTGGATCTGCAAGTGCGTGCCGGCGAGAAGATCGGCCTGGTCGGCCCATCGGGTGCGGGCAAGTCGACCCTGGTCAACGTGTTGCTGCGTCTGTACGACCTGGAGCAGGGACGCATCCTCATCGATGGACAAGACATCGCCCAGGTCACCCAGGAAAGCCTGCGCGGGCAGATCGGCCTGGTGACCCAGGACACCTCGCTCTTGCACCGTTCGATCCGCGACAACCTGCTGTATGGCCGGCCGCAGGCCAGCGACGCGCAGATGCTGGAAGCGGTGCGCAAGGCGCGCGCGGAGAGCTTCATCGACACGCTGGTCGATGGCGAAGGCCGGCGCGGATACGATGCGTACGTGGGCGAGCGCGGGGTCAAGCTGTCGGGCGGTCAACGGCAGCGCATCGCCATCGCGCGGGTGCTGCTGAAGGATGCGCCGATCCTGATCCTGGACGAGGCCACCTCGGCGCTGGATTCGGAAGTGGAAGCGGCGATCCAGGACAGCCTGGACGCATTGATGGGCAACAAGACCGTCATCGCGATCGCGCACCGCCTGTCCACCATCGCGCGCATGGACCGGCTGGTGGTGATGGACGCCGGACGCATCGTCGAGACCGGCACGCATACGCAGCTGATCGCGCAGGGCGGGCTGTACGCACGCCTGTGGGCGCGGCAAACCGGCGGGTTCGTTGCGGCCGATGGGTGATGTGGTTCTCGAGTGGGTGGCGGAAATGTGCAGCCACGGCAGCAACGGCACTGGCAAACCCCTCTCCTGCGGGGCGCCAAGGCACGGCCTGCGCGCCACTGGCGCGCGTGGCCTGGAGTGCACGCGCTGCAAGCGCGGGCCGGGGCGCGGAGCGGGGGTTGGGGTGAGGGTACGGGCGAAGCCACTCGCCAGTTGGGCTGCACGAGGCTTCGCGCGCGCCCTCATCCGCCCCTGCGGGTCACCTTCTCCCGCGTGCGGGAGAAGGGACATGCATGAGCGCCGCAGTAACCGCTCTTCCTTGTGCGGGAGAAGCATCGGTCACTCGATCGGCTGATCCAGCATCAGCTCGCGTGCAAAGCGCACCGGCGGGGCGCCGTAGGACAGCATCTGGTCGTGGTATGCCTTCAGGTTGAACTTGTCGCCCAGCTTGTCCTGCACCGCCTTGCGCGTGTCCAGATGTTCCTGCACGCCGACGAAGTAAGTCGGCAGCTGCGCCGACGACAGCTGCGCGCGCACCCACTTGCCCGAGGCTTCGCTCTCCTGCTGGAAGGTGTCGTGGGTCATCAGGTGCATCGCCTTGTCGCGCTCCCAGCCGTCCACATGCACGCCCTGGTCGAGGATGGCGTTGGCGATGGTGCGCAGGTAGAACTTGAGCTGCACCAGGTGGAACAGTGGGTCGTTATCCAGATAGCCCTGTTCCTGCATCATGCGCTCGGTGTACACCGCCCAGCCTTCGGCGAACATGCCCGAGCGCAGCACCGCGCGCAGCGTGGAGGGGAACTTGGCCGAATGCCAGCCTTCCAGGTAATGGCCCGGGGTGCCTTCGTGGATGCTGAGCAGATGGATCATGCGGCTGTTGTATTCGCGCAGGAACGAATCGACCTGCTGGTCGTTCCAGTCGTCGGGAATCGGCGAGACCGCATAGAAGGTCTTGAGATTCTTGTCGAGCGGGCCGGGCGAATCGCAGTACGCCACCGCCACGCCGCGCTGGAATTCCGGCATCAGGATGATGTCCACCGGCGAATCGGGCAGCGTCATCAGATCCTTCTGGCGCACGAACTCGGTGGACTGCGCCAGTGCGGCCTTGGCCTCGTCCACCACCTTGTCGCGTGCCGGCTTGTCGGCATAGGCCAGTTCCAGCGCCGCCTCGATCGCGGCCTGCTGCTGGTCGTCGTTGGGCGTTTCGGGCAGTGCCGGTGCGCCGGGCTTGTCCTTGAGCACCGTGCGGGCGATGCCGTACATCTCGCTGCGCACGCGCTTGAGCTCGGACTCGGCGCGCTGCTTGATCTCGCCGCGCGACAGCGACGACAGCAGCGCGAATTTCAGCTTCTGATCGTAGAGTTGCGCACCGACGCGGAAATCGCCCTTGGCATTGGGCACCAGCACGGTCTCCAGCCAGGTCTGCTGCTCGGCCACGGCCTTGCGCAGAGCGTCGATGGCGGCCTGCGCGCGGGCCGCTTCGATCGGGCCGAGCTGGCCGATGTTGGGCGCTATGAAGGTGTCGACGATGCTGAGGATGCCCTTGTTCTGCTTGGCCACCGTTTCGGCATGGATCTTCGGCACGCGGGCCGGGTCCAGGTTTTCGCGCGCCTGCGCAAAGATGCCGGGAATCTTCTCCATGCGCTGCGTGGCCGAGGTCAGGCGCTCGGACAGCGGCGCGAAGTCGCGTGCCATCAGGCCATACAGCGCGCTGCCGGCCAGGCCGTTGTAGACCTGCGGGTCCCAGGCCCAGCTCTGCAGCACCTCGCTGTTCCAGATTTCCGATTGCAGCTGGTTGCGCAAGATGGCCGCATCGACCTGGTTCTCGCGCGACAGCTTGGCCACTTCGATGGCATCCAGGTCCGACAGCAATGCCTTGCCGGCATCCAGGCTGCGCTGGCGGCCGGCGCTGCTCAGATCGTCGATCTGCGTGTCGAAGCGGTGATCGCCGGTCTGGGTGGCGGTGACCGGCGACAGCTGCATCCAGGTGTCGAGCGCGCGCTTGGACAGCGCCGCAAAGCGGGCATCCGGCGTCTGCGCATCCTGGGCGCTGGCATCAGGGGTGCCGGCGCGCGGCGATTGGGGCTGTTGCTGGCAGGCGCCGAGGCCGGCGAGCAGGGCGAGGACGAGCAGACGTTGACGCATGGTGGATCCCGATGGAAGCAATCGGCCAGCATAGGCATGTGCGCGCTTGTCCGCATTCGCCATTGGTTTAGAGTGGCCGCTTCCAAGGAGGATCACCATGCACCACGCCGGTAGCTGTCATTGCGGACGCAGCGCGTTCGAGCTGGAAACCGCTGCGCCGATCACCGGGGCGTACCACGGCAATGGCCCGTTGGGCCGTGGCCATGGCGGCCTGCCGTGGTTCGGCACGCGCAGGCAATCACGCCTGCAGGGCGAGCCCCATGCGCTGGGGGCCTGGCGCATCGACCGGCAGCGGATCGAGCATCCCCACTGCCGGCAGTGCGGTAGTGCGCCCATCAGCGCGGGGATGCACCCCGGTGCCGGCGAGCCCGCCCTGGTGGTCAAGCTGCGCTGCGTGCCGGAGCTGGCCGCGCCGAGCATGCATGCGGTCGCCGGAGCCAGCCGATGAGGCGCGCGATGCAGCGGTATGCGGCCGGGTTGCTGCTGGGCTGGGCGCTGAGCGGATGTTCCAGGCAGTCGGCAGAGCTGGCGGAAGACGGCGGCGCTGCGGCACCGGCACCGCCGGCCGCGCAAGGCAACGCGCTGGCGTATGAGCACGATGTGCGGATCGAGTTGCCGGCCGATCAGATCGGCCAACGCATCGTGGCGGTTCGCACTGCCTGCCAGTCGGCGCAATTCGGTGACTGCGCGCTGCTGGCGGTCGAGCAGACCGGTGGCCGCGACCCCAGTGGCAGCGTCAGCGTGCGTGTGGTGCCCGACGGCATCGAGCCGCTGGTGCAACTGGCCGGCCAGCATGGCGATGTCGCCGCGCGCAGCACGCGTGCCGAGGATCTGGCGCAGCAGATCGCCGACACCGGTCTGGCGCAGGCGCGCCTGCAGAAAGAACACGCACGCCTGCTCGAACTGCAGCAACGCCGCGACCTGGTCGTGACCGATCTGCTGGCCCTGTCCAAGCGGCTGGCCGAGATCGAAGCCGAGGCGCAACAGGCCCAGCAGGACGCCGCGCAGCAGCAACGACGCGTGCGCACCCAGCTGCTGACGCTCAATTTCCGTGGGACCGGGGGCGAGCAGGGCAGGGGCGAAATCGCCGAGGCGGCCGCCGGGTTCGGCCAGGTCTTCGCATCCAGCGTGGCGTTCGTGATCCGCGCAGTGGCGGCGTTGCTGCCGGTGGCGGTGGTGGGGCTGATCGTTGGCTGGCTGCTGCTGCAGGCGTGGCGCTGGCGTGCGCGGCGGCGCCGGATGTCCTGATCGGCCGCGCGGCTGGCCGGCGATGCCGCACCAGCCTCGCATGTGTTGGAGACGCGCTCGTTTAGACAGTGACGCGAGGCGTTGCGCGCTCGCAGGTCACGCGCGGTGACGCCGTTCGTCTGCGATGGTTGCGCAGCGCCTCGGTGCACCATCGCCACACGCCGACTGCGCGCAAGGGCGGCGCAGTCGGTACGACGACCGATCAGCCTTCGTCGAATTCGTATTCGACAAACACATCCAGCCGCAGCGCCAGTTCCTGCACGGCGTCGCGCACCTTCTGCGCGGTGGCTTCGTTGCCGGCTTCCACTTCGAATTCGTGGCTGCCCGGACCTTCGTCGTCGGACAGGCCGGCCGAGCTGGAATCGTCATCGTCCAGGTGCGGCATCAGATCATCGACTTCTTCCACGTGCTCGATGCCTTCGATGCTCTGCAGCAGGTTGGCGATGGCACGCGCGTCGTCGTCGGTGCCGGTGATACGCATGCGAAGAGTGGGCATGGGAACGTCCTAGGGATTGGGGAGCTAAAGCCTAGGCACCGGCAGGACAAAACGAGGTGATGGTGTACGGCACTCGCGGCCTGCGCTCATTCACATCGGGCGGGTCGGCCGTCCAGCGTCGGGCCGCTGCCCGACATGCAGCAAAGGCTGGACTGCCGCGCGCAACATCGCCGGCAGGATGTAGTGACGATGCAGGCGATGGATCGCAGCCATGTGCAGGTGGCCGAACCGGTTGCAGCAGCAGACCTGCGTGGCCATCGTCAGCGCGATCGTGTGCGCGTCCACGCGGCGCCGCGCGGAAGCTGACGCATGCGCCCGCTCCAGTCACTCGTGTGCCGAGGCCTTGCGCGATCGCCGACGCACACGCGGCGCACTCGCCGTCTCGCGCGCCGGCAACGCCACCAGCTCCGCCGGCAGCGCCGGCATCGGGGTGCGCTCGTCCAGGGCCTCGCGCTTGAGCCAGTCGATAAACGCCATTGCCGCAGGTCCAGGCACGCGATGGCTGGGATGCACGATGTAGTAGGCGTAACGCGCCTTGAGGGTGGGGCCGGGCAGGCGCACCAGCTCGTAGCGCTGCAGATACGGTTGGGCGATGTGCTTGCGTGCCAGGACCGCGCCCAGGCCATAGACCGCCGCGCGCATGGCGTCGGTGCTGTCGTTGAAGGTGTGCATCGGCGGCAGCGTGGTGCCGCGCACCTGCGCGGCACGGAACCAGTCACGCCATCCCTGTGGCGACATGTCGCTCAGCAGCGGCAATTGCGCGATCTGCGCCGGCGTGCGCAGCGCGGCGACCTCCGGCAGCGACGGCGAAGCCACCGGAAACAGTTCGTCGTCCATCAGATGATGCGAGGTCAATCCGGGCCAGGCGCCCTGGCCATAGCGGATGCCCAGGTCGGGACCGCTTTCCTCGAAGCGCGAAAATGCCGCGTCCGACTGCAGGTCCATGCGGATATGCGGATGCGCGCGACAGAAGCGCGGCAGCCGCGGCAACAGCCAGCAGTACGACAGCGAGCGCAGGGTGGTCACACGCAACGGGATGGCGTCTTCGCGCGGATGCAGGTTGCCGGCCACCGAGGCGATGTCGGCCAGCGCAGCGGTAGCCGCATCGGCCAATTGGCGCCCCTCCGCGGTGAGCTTGACCCCGCGCGGCAAGCGCTGGAACAGGGTCACGCCCAGCAGCGCTTCGAGCTTGCGCACGTGATGACTGACCGCGCTGGCGGTCAGATGCAGTTCTTCGGCGGCATGCGCGAAGTTCTGGTGGCGCGCGGCGGCGGCGAACACGCCCAGCGCGGGCAACAGGGTGGGGCGCAGGTTCATCGAGGCATGAGTGAGATTTGTGGCTCGCCTCGATACTACGCGCTTGTCGCGCCTGCGGCTGCAACCGATGCTGCAGTACCCCATCGCGATGATCGTGCCATGTCCGTCTGTCTGCCTGATGTTGTCTTCTGCGGTTCCAGCACATCACGGCAGCCTGCGCAGGTGGGGCGATGAGCGCGCAACCGGCGCCGCAGCCGGGCGTTGCCACACGCGAATGGCGTACCCCGCTGGAGCTGGGGTTTCTCGGCATCGTCTGGGGCTGCTCGTTCCTGTTCATGCGCGTGGCCGCACCCAAGTTCGGCACCGTGGCGCTGGTGGAAATCCGCCTGGCGCTCGGGGCGTTGGTGCTGTTGCCGTTCCTGTGGCTGGCGCGGGCGCGGTTCCCGCTGCATCGCTGGCCGATGCTGGCGGCGATCGGCGTGCTCAATTCCGCGTTGCCGTTCCTGCTGTTCGCCTGGGGCGCGCAACACGCGCCGGCCGCGATCGGTGCGATCTGCAATGCGATGACGGTATTGTTCACCGCCTTGATCGCCTTCCTGTTCTTCGGCGAGAAGATCGGCACGCGGCGTGCGCTGGCCCTGCTGGTCGGCTTCATCGGCGTGCTGGTGCTGGCCACCGGCAAGTCGGCCGGGTTGAGCGTGGGCCCGGCGGCCCTGGCGGGTGCCACCGCGTCGCTGCTGTATGGCATCGGCTACAACCTGGTGAAGCGCCACATGGGCGACTTGCCGCCGGCCGCATCGGCCGCGTCCACGCTGGGCTGCAGTGCGCTGCTGCTGGCGCCGCTGGCCTGGTTGCAGTGGCCGACCACGCCGGTGCCAGCCGTGGCCTGGGCCTGCGCCACCGCGCTGGGCGTGGTGTGCACCGGGTTGGCGTTCCTGATGTATTACCGCCTGATCCAGCGCATCGGCCCGGCACGCGCCTCCACGGTGACCTACCTGGTACCGGTGTTCGGCGCATTGCTGGCCTGGTCGCTGCTGGGCGAGCCGTTGACCTGGACCATGCTGGTGGCCGCGGTGCTGATCCTGGGCAGTGTCGCCTTCAGCCAGCGCGCCCGCTGAAAACAAGCGCGCCCGCTTTTACGAATCCCGAATCCCCCATCCCGAACTAGCCAGCAGGCGGCGCCCGCACCGGCAACGGCACATTGCACAGATCGATATGCCCGGCCGGGCGCTTGTAGAAATCGTCCCTGCGATTGCGGCGCGCTTCGACCACATCGCGGAAGGTCTGGCTGTCGGTGTGCAGCAACTGCAGTGGCGTGCGTTCGGGCATGGGCACCTCGCTGGCCAGGCGAATGGCACGGATCGGCGAGCGTTGCGCGGGGTCTTCGTAGAAACCCATCGGGTCCGGCCCGCGCGGGATCACGCTGAGCAACTCCATGCCCTTGACCACGCGGCCGACCACGGTGATGTTGCGATCCAGCTGGCGCGGCGACTGCCCGGTGACCACATACAGCTCGGCGCCGATGCTGCTGTCTTCGTCGTTGTTGCGGCCTGCGCCCAGGGTGCCGTAGCAGTGGGCCAGCCAGGTCTTGCCGCTGGCGCTGTCGCGCCCGACCGGGAAGCCGTCGACAAAACCCACCTGCGCCGCCCAGCCATCGCTGTCGGGCAGGCGCTGGAAGTCCAGGCCTTGCGAGGTGCGTTCGAATTCGGCCGGCAGGTGCGTCTTGGCCGAGCCCAGCGACCTGGCCTTGGCCGGCGTCTCGCCATCCGGGTCGCCGAACTGCACCACGAAGTTGTCCTGCGAGCGATAGATGCTGAGACCGTCCCAGAAGCGTTCGTGCGCCAGCGTGCGGATGTTGCCCACGTGCGCGGGCGCGAACTGCGGCGCCAGCTCGATGATCACCCGTCCGCCATCCAGTTCCAGGTACAGCGTGCGCTCGGGGTCGAGCACGCGCCATGCGCTGGCCGGCGAGGCGTCCAGGATCTGTTGCGGGCTGCGATAGGCCGCGTTGGCGGCAGCGGGTAACACCAGGGCAAGCAGGCAGGCGGAAGCAACAGTGCGCAGCAGCATGAAGGCAGCCAGTCGGGAAGAAGCCTGATTCTTGACCAATGCGCGCAGGGGCGCAAAGTGCGGGTTCGCAACGCGCGCCATCGGCGACGTATGTGCCGTGAATGCCGGCCGACCCATGCCTGCCCGAAGAAGTCGGTGCCCAGCATGCGCCGGCGCTGCAATCGCGCGCCGGTCTGCCGGTCAGCGCGCCGGCTTGCGTTTGACGTAGAGCTGTTTGCGCACGCGTGCCACCACCTCGCCATCGCGGTTGTGCACGCTGTTTTCGAACCAACGCAGGTACTTCTCGCCAGTGGCGGTGGCATCGCGCAACTCGCCCAGCACGCTATCGTCGATGACGAAATCCGCGCTCACCGTGCCGCGCCCGGGTTTGACGAACTCGATGCTGCCGGCCTTGTCCCACACGTAGTAGTCGCGCCCCAGGTTCTGCATGGTCAGCAGCATCCAGAACGGGTCGGTCATCGCGAACAGGCTGCCGCCGAAATGGCTGCCGACGTAATTGCGATTCCACGGCCGCTGGCGCAACTCGACGCGGGCATGGCGATAGTCGGCCGACAACGCGGTGACGTGGATCCCGGCAAACAGGTACGGCGGCCACAGGTTGATACCGAGCTTGAACAGGGAAGCACGCATGCGGCCAGGGTCCATGGCGGGGGCGGACCCGTAGCATACCATTCGCATGCGTATGGAGCTTGTGTCGGTGATGGCAGCGCCCGGCCGGTCTGCAGACCGGGCGCCGTGGTGCCGGCGGCGCCTAGAACACCAGCGACGACATCTTGCGGCGGTAGCGGCCGACCAGGTCTTCGTCTTCGATCACCCGGAACGCATCGATCAGGCTACGCCGCGGCAGGTTGTCGTCGAAGCCGCGGTCCTGCCGCAGCATGTCCAGGAACTGCTCCAGCGCAGCTTCGTCATTGCCGTCGAGCAGGTGGCGCACGCCAAGCAGATGGCGCGCGCGCAGGTCGGCGCCGTTGGCGGCAACGGAGGCCTGCAGGGTGTCGGCGTCCGGCGCGTCCTTGAGCACATTGGCAAAGCCCAGCCGTGCCTTGGCGCGCACCGCACGGTCGTCGGTGGCCAGGTTGGCGGGCAGGGCGTCGATCAACTGCTCGGCCTCGGTGGTGTCGCCGGTCTTCAGCAGCGCCAGCGCCAGATCCAGCTTGAGTTCGTCCTTGTCCGGCTCGGCGGCGATCGCCTCGCGCAGCGCGGCAACCTGGTCCTGCGGTTCGAGCGGGGCCGGCGGCAGGTCTTCCACCACCTGCGCCTCGGCCGGCAGCACGCCGTGCTGGGTGAGGAAGTCGCGCACCTGGCCTTCCGGCATCGCACCCGGGAAGCCGTCGACCAGCTCGCCACCCTTGACCAGGAACACCGTCGGCACCGAGCGGATCTGGAACGCGGCGGCGATCTGCTGCTCCTTGTCC
This sequence comes from Xanthomonas sp. BRIP62409, assembly GCF_003992965.1. Classification (NCBI taxonomy): domain Bacteria; kingdom Pseudomonadati; phylum Pseudomonadota; class Gammaproteobacteria; order Lysobacterales; family Lysobacteraceae; genus Xanthomonas; species Xanthomonas sp. BRIP62409. Next base: position 175,340 of record NZ_QEZJ01000017.1, read on the forward strand.
ACATCGACCTTGGCCAGCTCGAAGGCGCCGTTGTAGTCGGCGGCGAGCTTTTCCAGGATCGGCGTCAACGACTTGCAGGGGCCGCACCAGGTAGCCCAGAAGTCCACCAGTACCGGTGTCGTCAACGATTTCTGCAGGACCTCGGTCTCGAAGGTGTCGGTGGTGGCATCGAATACGTGCGGCTTGTCGGACATGGGCTTCCAGAAGTGATTGCGGCAACAGTGGGAGGTAATGGTGGCAAACCGGGCCGACACAAGGCTGGCGGTGGCCAGGCGTGCCGGCGCGCGGTCGGCCGCCATGCTGCCGGCCGTCATGGCGGCAGGGGTTCACGCCAGGCGCGCCCGGCACGACAATGCCGCGTCCTGGCGGCGCAGCCTGCGCCCGGCGTTGGAGCAAGGCAATGACACGCATCGATGGCACCCAGCGCTACCTGGGCCTGGTCGCGGCAAGCGTATTCGTGCTGGCGGTGGCCGGCTTTGGCGTGGCGCTGCCCGGTTACCTGCAGGCCAGCCATCCGGTGGCCTTACTCGGTGCCAACGGGGTGCCGCATGCGTTGGGCTTCAACCTGCTGGCGTTCGTGCTGGTCGGCGCGCTCGGCATGGCCACCGGGGTCAGCCTGCTGGCGCGCATGCCGGCCAGGTCCAGTTGGAGCCTGCGGGTGGGCGGGCAGTTGATCGTGCTGGCCGGGCTGGCCTTTGTCGGCATGGGTGCGCTGCCGCTGGATCCCACCGATCTGGACGGGCGCGCCAGCCAGGCCCATGCCACGGCCTGGCTGCTGTGGGCGGTGGCCTTCGTGCCCGGCATGCTGTTGCTCGCCGCCGCGCTGCTCAACCAATCCAATACCCGCCTCCTGGCGTGGCTTAGCCTGGCGGCGGGGCTGCTGGTGGCGGTGCTGGCGTTCGGCCCGCCGGGCCTGCTGCGGCAGGCGATCGCCCAGCGCCTGGCGTTCCTGGCCTGGGTCGGCTGGCTGGCCGTGGCGGCCTGGCGCTGGCCGGCCAGAGCCGCCGGCTGAGGCGAGCGTTTGGAGCACCTGCTGCACTGCGGTACCCTGTGCCGCTTTGCACCGCCCGAGCATCCGCTCCCAATGTCCACCGTCGAACCGAACGCCTACGACCCGCAGCAGGTCGAAACCTCCGCCCAGCAGTTCTGGGATGCCACCCGCGCCTTCCAGGTCGACGAAACTTCGGACAAACCGAAGTTCTATTGCCTGTCGATGCTGCCGTACCCGTCCGGTGCGCTGCACATGGGCCATGTGCGCAACTACACCATCTCCGATGTGGTCAGCCGCTACAAGCGCATGACCGGCCACAACGTGCTGCAGCCGATGGGCTGGGATGCGTTCGGATTGCCGGCGGAAAACGCGGCGATCAAGAACAAGACCGCGCCGGCCAAGTGGACCTACGCCAACATCGACCACATGCGCGGCCAGCTCAAGTCGCTGGGCTATGCGATCGACTGGTCGCGCGAGTTCGCCACCTGCACGCCCGAGTACTACGTGCACGAGCAGCGCATGTTCACCCGGCTGATGCGCAAGGGCCTGGCCTACCGCCGCAACGCGGTGGTGAACTGGGACCCGATCGACCAGACCGTGCTGGCCAACGAGCAGGTCATCGACGGCCGCGGCTGGCGCTCCGGCGCGCTGGTGGAAAAACGCGAGATTCCGCAGTGGTTCCTGCGCATCACCGATTACGCGCAGGAACTGCTCGACGGCCTGGACCAGCTGGAGGGTTGGCCGGACTCGGTCAAGACCATGCAGCGCAACTGGATCGGCCGCTCGGAAGGGCTGGAGATCCAGTTCGACGTGCGCGACACCGACGGCACCGCGCTGGATCCGCTGCGCGTGTTCACCACCCGCCCGGACACGCTGATGGGCGTGACCTTCGTGTCGATCGCCGCCGAGCATCCGCTGGCGTTGCATGCGGCCAGGTCCAATCCGGAACTGGCGGCGCTGCTGGAAACGCTCAAGCACGGCGGCGTCTCCGAAGCCGAGCTGGAAACCCAGGAAAAACGCGGCATGGCCACGGGCCTGACCGCGGTGCATCCGATCAGCGGCGAGCAGGTGCCGGTGTGGGTGGCCAACTTCGTGCTGATGGGCTACGGCACCGGCGCGGTGATGGCGGTACCGGGCCACGACCAGCGCGATTTCGAGTTCGCCAACAAGTACGCGCTGCCGATCGTGCAGGTGGTCAAGCTGCGCGAGCCGCGCAACGAAGAAGAGCAAACCTGGGATGCCACCCAGTGGCGCGACTGGTACACCGACAAAAGCCGCCCGCTGGAGCTGATCAATTCGGCCGAGTTCGACGGCCTGGATTTCGGCGGCGCCTTCGAGGCATTGGCCGAGCGCTTCGAGCGCAAGGGCCAGGGCCAGCGTCGGGTCAACTACCGCCTGCGCGACTGGGGCGTGAGCCGCCAGCGCTACTGGGGCTGCCCGATCCCGGTGATCTACTGCGCCAAGTGCGGCGCGGTGCCGGTGCCGGAAGACCAGTTGCCGGTGGTGCTGCCGGAAAACGTGGAATTTTCCGGCACCGGGTCGCCGATCAAGACCGACCCGACCTGGCGCCAGACCACCTGCCCGGACTGTGGCGGCCCGGCCGAGCGCGAGACCGACACCTTCGACACCTTCATGGAGTCGAGCTGGTACGTGGCGCGCTACACCAGCCCCAACGCGCGCGACATGGTCGATCGCCGTGCCAACTACTGGATGCCGGCCGACCTGTACGTGGGCGGCATCGAGCACGCGATCCTGCACCTGATGTACTTCCGCTTCTATCACAAGCTCATGCGCGACGCGCGGCTGGTGGACAGCGACGAGCCGGTGACCAACCTGCTCACCCAGGGCATGGTCATCGCCGACACCTTCTACCGCGATGCCGACAACGGCGGCAAGGACTGGATCAATCCGGCCGACGTGGAGATCCAGCGCGACGAGCGCGGCCGCGTCACCGGCGCGGTACTGATCGCCGATGGCCAGCCGGTGCACATCGGCGGCACCGAGAAGATGTCCAAGTCCAAGAACAACGGCGTGGACCCGCAGTCGATGGTGGCCAAGTACGGCGCCGACACCGTGCGGCTGTTCTCGATGTTCGCCGCACCGCCGGAGCAGTCGCTGGAATGGAACGAGGCCGGCGTCGATGGCATGGCGCGCTTCATGCGCCGGCTGTGGGTGCAGGTGCACAAGCATGTGGGCGAGGGTGCCGCCGCTGCACTGGATGCTGCCGCGCTGAACGCCGAGCAGAAGGCGATCCGCCGCAAGACCCACGAAACCATCGGCAAGGTGGACGACGACTACGGCCGCCGCCACAGCTTCAACACCGCCATTGCCGCGGTGATGGAACTGTCCAACGCGCTGGCCAAGTTCGACGATGCCAGCGCGCAGGGGCGTGCAGTGCGCCAGGAAGCCCTGGAAGCGATGGTGCTGCTGCTCAACCCGATCACCCCGCACGCCAGCCACGCCCTGTGGCAGGTGCTGGGCCGCGACGAGACGCTGCTGGAAGATGTCGCGTTTCCGCAGGTCGATGCCGCCGCGCTGGTGCGCGACGCGCTGACCCTGGCGGTGCAGATCAACGGCAAGCTGCGCGGTACCATCGAGGTCGCTGCCGATGCCGGACGCGAGCAGATCGAAGCACTGGCCCAGGCCGAGCCGAACGCGGCCAAGTTCCTGGAAGGGCTGAGCGTGCGCAAGATCATCATCGTGCCGGGCAAGATCGTGAATATCGTGGCGGGTTGATCGTCGCTGATCGGCTAGGTCGCCATTGCCGGTTCGGGCAGTGTCCCGGAGCGACGCGGTGCGAGGTCGCTGCGGCGTTGTCGGCAACGTGGTGCACTGGCGCGTGCTGTTGCGCGGGTCGGGGTGCTGCAGGGGGTCTCTGCGATTGACTGCACTGGTGCGTCGCGACGCATGGGTGATGTTTCCGCGATGGTTCCTGGTCCTTCATTTCAGTCGCGCTTGGCGACGTGCAGGCGAGATTGCCGGGGTGGCTTCTGGTCGTTCACTGCACCTGCGCGTGGCAACGCGTTTTTCATTCCTGGGCGCGGCGTTTTTTCGCGGCGTCCTCTCAAGCCCCGTTCACGCGGTGTCGGGCAGGCTAGCCGCCTGTTGCCGCCGCCGGGGCGCTCATCCAGACTGTGCCCATGATTCGATTCCCTACTGCCTTCGCTGCGTCCCTCGTGCTCGTCTCGAGCCTCACCGCCTGCGGCTTCCATCTGCGCAACTCGCTGGCGCTGCCGCCGGATACGCCCGCGGTGAAGGTGCAGTCCGCGGTGCAGTACAGCGAGCTGGCCAAGCTGCTGCGGCGTGGCCTCAAGGCTGCCGGCGCCACCCTGGCCGACGAAGATGCCAAGACCGGCTTCGCGCAGGTGCAGGTGTTGTCCGAGCGTTGGGGCGATCTGCCGATCGCCATCGACAGCCAGGGCCGTGCGCAGGAATACAGCCTGCGCTACGCCGCCATCTTCACCGTCACCACCGCCAACGGCTCGGTGCTGGTGCCGCAGCAGGTGATCGAGCTGTCGCGCGACTACGTGTCGCCACCGGTGGACGCCACCGGTACCGCGACCGAGCGCGAGATCCTCGCCGACGAATTGCGCAAGGACATGTCCGCCTCGATCCTGCGCCGTATCGACAGCGTGGTGCGCGCCCGCGTGCAGCGTGGCGAAAGCCTGGAAAGCACGCCGAGCGCGCCGCTGCCGCCGGCCGCCACGCCGCCCGTGCAGCCGTCCACGCCGGAATCGAGCGTGCCGGCGTCGCTGCCGCCAGCGTCCTCGTCCAATAACTGAGCAGCCGGTGATCAGCCCGTCCGCGCATTTGCCGGGCAACCGCGCCCGGTGTCCGGAACTGGCGTGCGCCAGGCGCATGTCGCGCTTGCCGCGCGCTGACCATGCCGCGACGGCCGCCGCCGACGCGGCATGGTCGGTGACGGTCCAGTCGCGCGTGTTCTCGTAGTCATGGAACTTCCGTAGTCATGGAACTTCGTCCAGAACAGCTGGCCGGCCAGTCCAACCAACCGTTGCAGCCGGTGTACCTGATCGCCGGCCCGGAAACCTTGCGGGTGCTGGAAGCGGCCGATGCGGTGCGCGCACGGGCGCGTGCCGAAGGCATCAGCGAGCGCGAGGTCTTCGATGCCGACGGGCGGGAGTTCGACTGGAACCAGCTGGATGCGACCTTCAACGCGCCCAGCCTGTTCAGTCCGCGCCGGCTGGTGGAAGTGCGCCTGCCCAGCGGCAAGCCGGGCAAGGACGGCGCCGAGGTCATCACCCGCTTCTGCGCCAACCCGCCGCCGGATGTGGTGCTGTTGATCACCGCCAACGACTGGAGCAAGGCGCACCAGGGCAAGTGGGCCGACGCGGTCGGCCGCATCGGCACCATTGCGGTGGCCTGGGCGATCAAGCCGCACGAGCTCTCCGACTGGATCGAGCGCCGCCTGCGCAGCCACGGCCTGCGTGCGGACGCTGCCGCCGTGCAGCGCCTGAGCGAGCGGGTGGAAGGCAACCTGCTGGCCGCTGCACAGGAAATCGACAAGCTGGTGCTGCTGGCCGATGGCAAGGTGCTGGACCTAGAGGCGATGGAATCGCTGGTCGCCGATGCCGCGCGCTTCGACGTGTTCCGCCTGGCCGAAACCACGTTTTCCGGGCAACCGGCCGCAGTGATCCGCATGCTGGCCGGCCTGCGCGCCGAAGGCGAGGCGGTGGCCGCACTCATGCCGATCCTGATCAAGGAATTGCTGCGTACCGCGGCCCTGGCCAAAGTGCAGGCCAACGGCGGCAACCTCGCTGCCGAAATGAAGGCGCAGGGCCTGTGGGAATCGCGCCAGGCACCGTTCAAGCGCGCGCTGCAGCGGCACCCCGAGCCACGTCGCTGGGAGCGCTTCGTCGCCGAAGCCTCGCGGGTCGACCGCATGGCCAAGGGCCGCGCCGACGGCGACCCCTGGGTCGGCCTGGAACGCCTGCTGGTGGCCGTGGCCGAAGCCCGCGCGGTGAGATTGCTGGTGTGAACGCCGGCGATGCCGCCCCCGGAGACCGCGCCTGCGTCGAGGATGCGCGCCCCGTCTGCCCACGCAGCGCAGCCCCCGGCCAGGCCACAGCTGCGGCCACCCCCGGCAGCGCGGCCCACACCTCGCCGCCTACCAACGCCCAGCCGGCAGCGCCGAACCCGCGCTCTTCCGATTCCCCAATCCCGACTCCCGATTCCCGGCCTCACCCCGATTCCCCAATCCCGACTTCCGACTCCCGGCTCCACCTCTACTACGGCGGCACCTTCGATCCAATCCACCTGGGCCACCTCGCCATCGCCTGCGCCGCGCGCGACGAGATGGGCGCGCGGGTGCATCTGGTACCGGCCGCCGACCCACCGCACCGCCCCGCGCCCGGCGCCACCGCTGCGCAGCGCGCCCGCATGCTGGAGCTGGCGCTGGCCGACACACCCGGGCTGGTGCTGGACACCCGCGAACTGCGCCGCGCCGGCCAGGGGGGCGCGCCGTCCTACACCGTCGATACCTTGCGCGAACTACGCGCCGAACTCGGCCCCACGACACCGATCGCCTGGCTGCTCGGTGCCGATGCCTTCGTCGGGCTGGGCAGCTGGCATCACTGGCAGGCCTTGTTCGAACTGGCGCATTTCGTCGTCGCCGAGCGTCCAGGCGCACCGCTGGATCTGGACCAGGCGCCACAGCTTGCCCAGGCGGTGCAGGGCAGGTGGACTGCCAGCGCCAGCGAACTGGGCACTGCCCCGGCCGGCCGCCTGTGGCGGTTGCATCAGCCGTTGCGCGGCGAATCGGCCAGCGCCGTGCGCGCGCGCATCGCCGGCGGCAGCGACTGGCAGGCGCTGGTGCCGGCGTCGGTGGCGGCCTTCATCGTGCACGAAGGCCTGTACCGCGATGCGCTGCCGACTCGCTGAACACGCAGCCGGCCGGACCGGCCTATAATTCACGCCAATTCCATCGAGTTACCCGCTTTGACCACCCAAGCCCAAGTCATCAAGACCTCCATCCCGAATCCGCCGCCGTCCGTGCCGGCCCTGCTGGCCACCGTGCGCGAGGCCGTGGAGGAGCTGAAAGCCAAGGACGTGGTCGAGATCGATGTGCGCGGCAAGTCCAGCGTCTGCGATTACATGGTGGTCGCCTCGGGTACCTCGACCCGCCATGTGAAGTCGATCGCCGAAGAAGTGGTCAAGTTCGCCAAGCGGCTGGACGTGATGCCGCTGGGCGTGGAAGGCGAGCGCGAGGCCGAGTGGGTCTTGGTGGACCTGGGCGATGTGGTGGTGCATGTGATGCTGCCGCGCGTGCGTGAGTTCTATGCACTGGAGCGCCTGTGGACAGTGGGCGACCAGCGTCCGGACGACGCGGACGCCGACCCCGAAGAGTGAGTGGGCCGGGCATGCCGCGCAATGCCCGACCCCCGACCGATGCGCCTGCCGCGCAGGCGCTGCAACAACTGCGCAGCCAGGCCGGGCAACCGTCCGGCGCGCCGCTGTCGCCGGCACGCAAGCGCTTCGACCGCCTGCTGCGCGACCTGGAAAGGTATCGCGCCGACCTGCAGGCCTGGCACCTCGCGCGTTCGCAATGGCGCGAGCGTTACCACACCCAATTGCAGCCCTTGCTCGACCAGCGCCGCGCGGCCGACATTGCGCTGGTCGAAGCGCTCGACCGCGCGCATGCCACGGTCAAGCTGGGCAAGGCCGATCGCGCCTTCCTGTCCGAGTTGCTGTGCGACATCGCCGCCCCGCTGATCGAGGCCGGCCACGAGGCACTACGCCCGATCTACGATCGCCACAGCGCCGTCGGTTACGACCGGGAGGTGGCCGAATCCGATGCGCTGATGAAGCAGATCCTCGGCCAGGCCTACGGACTGGATGCCGACGAGCTGGATGGTATCGAGTCGCCCGAGGAGCTCTACGAGCGCGTCAGCGAGCGTCTGCAGCAGCAGCGCGCGCAACACCAGCAACGCGGTACGCAGCGGCGCAAGCGTGCCGAGAAGCAGGCGGCGGGGGAGAATGCCGAGCCGCCGCCGGTGCGCGAGCTGTATCGCAAGCTGGCCGGCAATCTGCATCCGGACCGCGCCAGGGACGCCAACGACCACGCTGCGCGCACCATCCTGATGCAGCGGCTCAATGCGGCCTACAAGGCCGGCGATCTGCTGGGCCTGCTCGAACTGCAGGCCGAGATCGGCCTGATGGACGCACGAGGCGTGGACGCGATGAGCGCCGCGCGCCTGCAGGACTACAACCGCGAACTTGACCGGCAGTGCAGGCAGTTGCAGCAGCAGCTGCAGCAGCAGTCGGACGAGTTTTGCGCCGAATACGGGCTGGAGCTGGCAGCGCGACCCAAGCCCGAGCGACTGGGCCGGTTGATGGCCCAGCTCAAGCGCGAGCTCGAAGGCGACCTGATGGAGGCGCACCGGGGCTTGCGCGAGCTGGAAGATCCGCAATCGCTCAAGCGCTGGTTGAAGCTGCAGCGCGCCATGTCCGACGCGCCCGACGCGCCCTGGTTCTGACCACGGTTCCGGGTCGTGGTCCGGCTGCGCACGCGCCACTGCGGGTGCGTGCGCGTGCTGTGCGCAGCCTCGGTTGGACATGCTGCCAGTCATGCAGGCCAGGCGCCTGCATGCATGGATTCGGCCGGTGACAGGGGCGCTGCCGAACGGCTGATCCGTTCGGCAGCAGGGGCGGGCCGGCGTGCGGGCACGGGCTTACAACGGCCCGCGCTCCCACGGCCCGGTGATCGCCAGCGTGATGCCAGGCGTCTGGATGTTGACGAACAAGGTGCGCGCCAGCGGGTCCCAGCAGGCGCCGCAGAACTCGGTATCGCGGTAATCGCCTTCAGCGATGGTCTTGCCGGCATCGGCGATCTGCTGCGAGGTGAGCTGCACGTTGTTCTTGGCCAGGTAGAACGATTCGCCGCCGCGGGTCAGCCCGAGCAGCCGCGCGCCGGGGCCGTAGTCGTCCGGGCTCTCGCCGCCGTCTTCGCACAGCACCACGCCGCCGCGCGCGCTGACGGTGACGTTGTCCGGGTTGTGCGCGGCCAGCTGATTGCCGCTGACGAACAGTGCACTCAGGCGCTGGGTGAACAGGTCCAGCACCCACACCGCACCATTGCCGTAACCGCGCCGGCCCTGCGCATCCACGCCGGTGCTGGTGTCGACGATGAAGAGTTTGCCGTAGCTGTACCAGATGCCTTCGCCGCGGCTCATACGTAGCGCCCCGTCTGCCCAGGCCTGCGCAAACGGTCCGCTCAGGGTGTCGTTGGCGCCGATGTCGGCAAAACCGGCGGGCGCGGCGATGCTGTCCAGATCCGGTTCGTCGATATCCACCCATTCCAGCTGGAACTGCTGGCCGATGCTAGCCACGGTGAGGTCGGCGTTGCGACGTCCGCGCACGCGCGCGGCCTGCAGGCGGCCGCCGTTTTCCAGCGAGCCATTCCGCCCACGGCGGTCATTGGGAATGAAGCGATACAGGCCGGCCTTGTTGCGGTCGTCCTCGGTGAGATAGACGATGCCGGTGCGCGGATCGATCGCCACCGCCTCATGGCTGAAGCGGCCCAGTCCGACCAGCGGCCGGCCGGTGGTGCGCTGGCTGTCCGGGTCCACTTCAAACACGTAGCCGTGCTTGCGGCCGGTGCTGGACACCGCATTGGTCTTGATCTCTTCGCAGCTCAGCCAGGTGCCCCATGGCGTCGGGCCGCCGGCGCAGTTGACCAGCGTACCGCCCAGGCTCGGCTCCAGGCTGCCCCAGCCGCGGCGGCCGTAACTCAGGGTGGTGGTGCCGCCGCCGGCCAGCTGGGTGCCGCTGACGAGGCCGGTGTCGTACATCGCCGGTGCGCGGAACGGCGTGGCCGCACCGCGTTCGTGGTTGCGGATCAGCACGTATTCCAGGCCGCGCAGCGGATCGCTGCCCGGGCGCCAGTCCGGCCGACGCAGGCCGACCACGGCCATGCCGTCATGGCGGTCGGGGCAGGGCTGCCCATCGTCCATGCGATCGCCGCTCCAGCCGAACGAGCGGTAGCTGAAACCGCGCGGCAACTGCAGTAACGGCAGCCCGGTGCTCTGGTCGGCGACCGGCGCGAGCGGGCCATAGCGGCTGGGCACCGGTGCCAGTTGCAGCGGCGGCGAGGCGCTGTTGGCGGCCTGGGCCTGGCGCGATTGCAGCGCGCTCAAACTGCCAAGCGCACCGGCGGCCATCACGGCAGCGCTGCCCTTGAGCACCTGGCGGCGGGCGGGATCGAAAATCGGCATCGAACGACTCCTGCGGGCTGGGTAGTGCGCCGACGCTAGAAGCCCGCTGTAACCGCACCATGACACCGGCGTGATCGCCCCGGTTCCGATGCCCAAGCTGTGACGCGGATATCATGTGGTCATGAAATGCCGACTTATCGCTACCGGCGAGCGTGCACCGGCCTGGGTGGCGCAGGGCTTTGCCGAATACCAGAAACGTCTTTCGCACTGGATGCCGCTGGAGCTGGTGGAGATCGAACCCGGCCTGCGCGGCAAGGGCCGCGACGCGCAACGCGCGATCGACGACGAAGGCCGCCGCGTGCTTGCCGCGTTGCCGAAGAACGCCTACGTGGTCGCGCTCGACATCCCGGGCCGCCCGCTCAGTTCGGAACAGCTGGCCCAGCGCATGGAGCACTGGCGCGGGCAGGGCCGGGATCTGGCGTTCCTGATCGGCGGCCCCGAAGGTCACGCCGCCGAGGTGCTGAAAACCGCCAGCGAAAGCTGGTCGATCGGCCCGCTGACCCTGCCGCACATGCTGGTGCGCCTGATCGTCGCCGAGCAGCTGTACCGCGCTGCAGCGATGCTGGCCAATCATCCGTATCACCGCGCGTAAGCGGCATGCGCGATGGCGGTAATCCGCGCGTATCCGCTGCGCTTTCGAGATGGATGTGCGGCAAGTAGCCGGGCGCACCCTGAACCCGATCCGCGAAACCGCACGTCGTCGTGTGCACGCAAGGCGCACTGCAACGATGCGCATGCAATAGCTGAAACCGTGGCCTTGCAGCAGCCGGCTGCGCAACGCCAGACCGTGCGGCGACCGGGTATCCGGGTCGCCGCACGCGATGACGCATCAGTTCAACGAAAAGCTCACCGGCACCAGGCCATACGCCTGCACGGCCTGGCCGTTCTGCATCGCCGGCTGGAAGCGCCAGCTGCGCAGCACCTGGCTGCGTGCGGCCAGGTCCAGTGCACGATGACCGCTGCTGGTCTGCACGCTCACCTCGGCCGGGCGCCCATCGGTGCCGACCAGCACGCGCAGCAGTACCGTGCCCTGCTGCCCGGCACGCAAGGCCGCCACCGGGTAACTGGGCGCCGGCGAGCTCAGGTAGTGCAGCTGGCCTGCCTCGACCGGGCCGCTGGGTGCGGCAATCGCCGGCGCGCTGTCGGTGACTGCGTCCGTGACTGCAGGTAAGGCGACCGCTGCGTCTTCGACCACGGCCGGCTGACTGATCACCGGGGTCTGCACCGGCACCGGGACCGTGGTCGGCGGTGTGTGCGGCACCTTCGGCGTGAACTCCCGCTTGACCTTGATCACCGGCGGTGGTGGCGTCGCGATGGTGACGGGCATGACCCAGCGTTCCTTCGGTGCGGGCGGCTGCGGAACCGTCCGGTACGAGAGCGGAATCAACAACAGCCCGCCGGCCAGCAGATGCAGGGCCACCGCCGTGCTCATCGCCAGGACGCGCGAGCTGTCGATGCCTGTGGATCGGGAAGAAACCTGGGATTGCGTGCGAACCATCATCCACCTCCTCAACGGAACTGCGGAAAGGACCAGCGCGACCCGGACGCACGACACCATCCGGTAGCGTAGGTTTACCGCGCCCTTTGCATGGGCACAAGTGGTTTCGAAGCGCTGGAGGTCGGCTGGATGATTCGCCCGGTTGCCGCGATCCGCACAGATGAGTCGGCGCCGCAGGCTCGTGCGGTTCGAAGGACCGGTGGCATCGCAAGGCCAGGTACCGGAACTTGCGGCGTGCCCCAAAAAAAAACTGCCCTCGAGGAGGGCAGTCTTGAAATCACACCGAACGCGATCGCGGCTGGATCAACGACCCAGCTCGAAGGTCACGTCCAGGTTGATCGACAAGGTGCTCTCGCCCGGGGCGACCTGGGTGTCCATCTCGGCCTTGGCCGAGCGCATCGAGGCGGCCATCATCATCGGGCGCACGCCGCCGCCGCTGCGGCCTTCGGAGATGCTGACGATGCGGCGCACCTTCAGGCCCAGCGACTTGGCGTAGGTGTCGGCGCGGGCCTGGGCCTTCTTCAGGGCGGCCACGCGGGCTTCGTCATAGGCGGGCTCGGGCTGGTCGACCGAGAAGCTGGGGCCGTTGATGTCGTTGGCGCCCTGGGCGACCAGTGCGTCCAGGACCTTGCCCAGCCGCGAGATGTCGCGGACCTTGAGGCTGACGGTGTTGCTGGCCTGGTAGCCGTTGATCCTGGGCGCCTCGTTCTCCTTGTAGGTGTACTGCGGGCTGAGGTTGATGCCGGTGGTCTGCACGTCCTTGTCGGCGATGCCGGCGGCCTTGATCGCGGCCATGACCTTGCTCATCTGCTCGGCGTTCTGGCGCATGGCGGCGTTGCCGTCGGCAGCCTGGGTGACCACGCCGGCCGACAGCGTGGCGATGTCCGGGATGCGCTTGGCCTCCGCCTCGGCCGACACGTTGAGCAGGGTGCCATCGTTGGGAATGGTGTAGCTCGGAGTGGTCTGGGCGTGGGCGGTCATGGCGGTTCCGGCAGCGATGGACAGGGCCAGCAACAACGGTGTGAGGGTGGTACGCATGAGATCTCCTGGTCTGTAAGGGAAGCGTGTTGCGGGCTCGATGAACATGTTGTGAGTCGAACGCGACCACTGCCGCCCGGATCGGCAAGCGGGCGAGGAGGAGCAACAGGTATGCTGGACGGATGCTCTATCTCGCCTCCCGGTCGCCGCGCCGACAAGAACTGCTGCAACGCTTGGATGTGCCTTTCCAGACCCTGCAACTGGACGTGCCCGAACTGCGCGCCGCCGACGAATCGCCTGCGCAGTACGTGCAGCGCGTTGCGCTGGACAAGGCGCGTGCCGGCCTGGCGCAGGTGCAGGCCGGCGACCCCGCTGCGATCGTGCTCGGCTCCGATACCGAAGTGGTGCTGGGCGAGCGGGTGTTCGGCAAGCCGGCCGATGCGGACGATGCGATCGCCATGCTGAGCCTGCTGTCCGGGCGTACCCACCAGGTACTCACGGCCGTGGTTCTAGTCTGCGCACAACGCGCGCCGGTGCAGGCCCTGGTGGTGTCGGAGGTGACCTTCGCGCCACTCGATGCCGCGCAGATCGCCGCCTATGTGGCGTGCGGCGAGCCGATGGGCAAGGCCGGCGCGTATGCGATCCAAGGTCGCGCCGAACGTTTCATCAGCCATCTGTCCGGCAGCTATTCCGGCGTGATGGGATTGCCGCTGTTTCACACCTCGCAGTTGCTCACAGCCCTCGGAGCGCATTGATGTCGGAAGAGATCCTGGTCAACGTCACCCCGCGCGAAACCCGCGTCGCGGTGATCGAGAACGGCATGCTGCAGGAGCTGCATATCGAGCGCGGCTGGCGCCGGGGCGTGGTCGGCAACATCTACAAGGGCAAGGTGCAGCGGGTGATGCCGGGCATGCAGGCGGCCTTTGTCGAGCTGGGGCTGGAGCGCGCCGCGTTCCTGCATGCCAACGACGTGGTGCGTCCGGCGCCGGCGCCGGCCAGCGTGGTCGATACCGAGGAGACGCCGATCCCGCCACCGCCGGCGGCCTCGGTACCGATCGTGGAGCTGTTGCGCGACGGCCAGGACATCGTGGTGCAGGTGGTCAAGGACCCGATCGGCACCAAGGGCGCGCGGCTGACCACCCAGATCAGCATCCCCTCGCGCTACCTGGTGCTGCTGCCGCAGTCCAAGATCGTCGGGGTGTCGGCGCGGATCGAGGACGAGGCCGAGCGGCTGCGCCTGAAGACCATCGTCAGCGAGGTTTCGGCCCAGCACGGCGGCTTCGGCTACATCATCCGCACCAACGCCGAAGGGCAGCCGGCCGAGGCGCTGGCCGAGGACATTGCCTACCTGTCGCGGGTCTGGAACGTGGTCGAACGGCGCGGCCGCGAAGCACCGCCGTGCAGCATCATCTACGAAGACCTGAGCCTGCCCTTGCGTGCGGTGCGCGACCTGATCCGCCGCGACGTGGAAAAGGTCAAGGTCGACTCCAACGAGACCTTCGTGCAGCTGCAGGCCTTCGTGGCCAAGTACATGCCGGTGCTGGCCGAGCGGCTGGAGCTGTACACCGGCGACCGGCCGATCTTCGACCTGTACGGGGTCGAGGACGAGATCGGGCGCGCGTTGAACAAGCAGGTACCGCTGAAGTCCGGGGGCTATCTGGTGATCGACCAGACCGAGGCGATGACCACCATCGACGTCAACACCGGTTCGTTCGTCGGCCAGCGCAATCTCGAGGAGACCGTGTTCCGCACCAACCTGGAAGCCGCGCAGGCGGTGGCGCGGCAGCTGCGGCTGCGCAACCTGGGCGGGATCATCATCATCGACTTCATCGACATGGACGATGCCGAGCATCGCCGCCAGGTGCTGCGCACGCTGGAAAAGGCGCTGGCGCGCGATCATGCCAAGACCACCGTGTACGAATTCTCGCCGCTGGGCCTGGTCGAGATGACCCGCAAGCGCACCGTCGAGAGCCTGGAACGGCAGCTGTCGGAAACCTGCGGCCAGTGCAGCGGGCGCGGCACCATCAAGACCGCCGAGACGGTGACCTACGAGATCTTTCGCGAGATCACCCGCGCGGTACGCCAGTTCGATGCCGCGCGGCTGCTGGTGATCGCCTCCTCGAAAGTCGTCGCCCGCATCACCGACGAAGAGTCGGCCGCGGTGGCCGAGCTGGAGGAATTCCTCGGCAAGAGCATCCGCTTCCAGTCCGACGACCAGTATCTGCAGGAGCAGTTCGATGTGGTGCTGCTGTGAGGCCGGGATTGGGGAGTCGGGATTCGGGATTGGTCAAAGCCGGCTCTGGTAGCGTGGCTTGCTCCGATAATGGCGTTTGACGGCACCGTGCGCGGCTTTGCTTTAACCAATCCCCAATCTCCAATACCCAATCCCCGCCCCTGATGCCCACCCCGCTGCGCCGCCGTCTCCGTCTGTTTCGCCGCTATGCGATCACCGCCACTGCGCTTGCGCTGGTGGCGATCGCGTTGCTGGTGGGTGCGGCCAGCCAGGCCTTGCCGTTGGCCGAGCAGCGGCCGCAGCAGATCGCCGCGTGGCTGAGCCAGCGCGCCGGCCAGCCGATCGGCTTTGATCGCCTGCAGACCGAATGGACCCGGCGCGGTCCGTTGCTGCGGCTGGAAGGCCTGCGGATCGGCCCGCATGGCGAGGTGCGGGTCGGCCAGGCCGAAATCCTGCTGGCGATGTATGCCGGCCTGTTGCCGGGCCACTCGCTGACCGAGGTGCGTCTGCGCGGTCTGGCGCTGACGCTGCAACGTAGCGACGATGGCGTGTGGTCGGTGCAGGGCTTGCCGGCCGGGCGGCGTTCGGACCCGTTGGAAGCGCTGCGTCGCCTCGGCGAGATCCAGGTGGCCGAGGCGCGCCTGCGGGTGGCCGCGCCGTCGATCGGCGTGGACACCACGCTGCCGCGTATCGACCTGCGCCTGCGCGTCAACGGCTCGACCGTGAACGTCGGCAGCCACGCCTGGATCGACCTGCAGCGCGCACCGCTGACCACGGTGATCGCATTCGACCGCGGCAGCGGCGACGGTAGCGCGTATGCGCAGGCCGACCCGGCCGATCTGGCCGCCTGGGCGGCGTTGCTGCAGTTCGGCGGCATGCACGTGGACGGCGGCGGCGGACGCCTGCAGGCCTGGGCGCAGCTGCGCGCGCGCCGCATCAGCGCGGTCACCGTGAATGCGGATCTGCGGCAACTGCGCTTGTCCGGTGCGGCGTTGCCCGGGGAGTCCGCGCGCCGCACGCTGCTATGGGAGCGGCTGCAGGCGCGCGCACGCTGGCAGACCATCGACGGCGGTTGGCGGCTGGATGCGCCGCTGCTGCGGCTGGGCGCGGCGGCCAGGCCGCAGCGGCTGGACGGGTTGAGCGTTGCCGGCGGGCGGCGTTATGCAGTGGTGGGCAAACAGCTCGATGTTTCCGGCCTGATCGCGGCGGCGGCATTGAGCGAGCAACTGTCGCCTGGCTTGCGGCGCTGGCTGAGCCTGTCCCGACCACAGTTGCGCCTGGCCGATCTGCAGATTGCAGGCGAGCAGGGTGGCGCGGTGCGGGCGCAGGGCCGGATCGAGGAGCTGGGCTTCCTGCCGGTGGGCAGCGCGCCGGGCATCAGCGGCCTGCGTGGCCGGATCGATGGCGACGCGCAGGCGATTGCGCTCGATCCCGCCCCCGATGCCACGCTGCGCTTCGACTGGCCGGCCGGTTTCGGGGTGGTGCACGAGCTGCAGCTGGCCGGCAGCATCGTGGGCTGGCGCGACGGTGCCGGCTGGCAGGTTGCCACGCCGGCGTTGCGCGTACAGGCCAGGGACTACGGCGCCAACGTGCGCGGCGGGCTGTGGTTCCAGAACGATGGCAGCCGCCCGCGCATCCAGCTGGCCACGCAGCTGGACGATGTCGCCCTGCCGGTGGCGCGCAAGTTCTGGATCCGCTCCAAGATGAGCAAGGCGGCCATCGACTGGCTGGACACGGCGGTGGCCGGTGGCGTGATCACCGGCGGCACGGGCCTGGTCAGCGGCGATCTGGACGACTGGCCGTTCGACAACAACGATGGCCGTTTCGAGGCGTTCGGGCAGATCCGCGACGGCGTGATCCCGTTCAATCCGGACTGGCCGGCGATGGAGCAGGTGCAGGCCGACCTGCGCTTCCTCGGCAACGGCTTTTCCCTGCAGGGCAGGGGCGCGCTGGCCGGTGCGCCGATCGCGCGCCTGGAGGCCGGCATTCCCAGCTTCGCCACGTCCGAACTCTACGTGCGCGCCTCCACCCAGGCCGACGCCGCGCAGCTGTTGGGCATGCTGCGCAAGAGCCCGCTGGAGCAGCGCTACGGCGACACCTTGCGCAATCTGGCGGTGTCTGGCCCGGCCGCGGTGAGCTTCGATTTGCTGCGTCCCCTGCGCACCCACGGCACCGGCGGCCACCTGCAGGGCACGGTCGCGCTGCAGGGCGCCAAGCTGGCCGATGCGCGCTGGAACCTGGCCTTCGACCAGGTCAGCGGGCATGCCGAGTACCGCGACACCGGCTTTGCCGCCGAGCGCCTGAGCGTGCAGCACCAGGGCCGCAGCGGCGAGTTGTCCTTGCGCGCCGGTGGCTTCGTGCAGGACCCCGCGCAGGCATTCGAGGCGCGCTTCGGCGCCACCCTGGATGCCAAGGAACTGTTCGATCGCGCGCCGCAGATGGAATGGCTGCGTCCCTACGTGCATGGCAGCGCACCCTGGCAGGTGGGCGTGGACGTACCGCTGCCGACCCCCGGGCAAGCGGACCCGCAGGCGTTGCTGACGTTGCGCTCGGAGCTGGTCGGCACCACCCTGGATCTGCCTGCGCCGCTGGACAAGGCAGCCACGCAGCCGCTGGATACGCAGGTCAAGGTGGCCTTGCCGGTGGGCGATGGCGACATCGACGTGGCCTTCGGCAAGCTGGTCGCGCTCAAGGCCAGCAGCCAGGGCAACCAGACCGGCGTGCGCGTGGTGATGGGCACCGACACGGTCAGCGAGCGTCCGCCGGCCAACGGCCTGGTGGTCACCGGCCGTACCGCCTCGCTGGATGCGATCGACTGGATCAGCCTGGCGCGCGGCAGCAGCGCGCCGGACACGCCGCCGCTGCCGGGCCAGCCGGCAACGCCGAAGACGGACGCGGTGCCGCTGCAGCAGGTGGATGTGCAGGCCGACAGGTTGCTGATGATCGGCGGCGTGTTTCCGCAGACGCGCCTGCGCCTGCGGCCGACCCGCGATGCGGTGGCGGTGACCCTGGACGGCCCGTCGCTGGCCGGCCAGCTCAGCGTGCCCAATGCCGATGGCGCCGCCGTGCAAGGCAAGCTGAGCACGGTGCACTGGCAGCCGGTGGCCGCACCGCCCGAACCGGCCGTGCCCGAGCCGGGCGACCCGCTGGCCGGTGCGTTGCCGGAGCCGGCCCGCCGTGCGGTGGCCGAATTCGACCCGGTCTCGATCCCGCCCCTGTCGCTGGACATCGACGACCTGCAGGTCGGCAAGATGACCCTGGGCGCGGCCACCCTGCGCAGCAGCCGGCTGACCGACGGCATGCAGGTGGACCAGCTGCAACTGCGCTCCAACGACCAGAACATCGGCCTGACCGGCGCCTGGCGCGGCAAGGGCGATTCCGCCAGCACCCGGCTGTCGGCGCGGGTGGACAGCCGCAATCTCGGCAACCTGCTGCAGAACCTCACCCTGGGCGGCCAGCTGCGCGGCGGCGAAGGCCAGCTGGAACTCAACGCCGGCTGGCAAGGCTCGCCGACCGGGTTTGCGCTCGGTTCGCTGGATGGCAATCTCAAGATCGAGGTGCGCAACGGCCAGCTGCTGGAAGTGGAGCCCGGCGCCGGCCGCGTGCTCGGCCTGCTCAGCGTGGCGCAGCTGCCGCGCCGGCTGATGTTCGACTTCCGCGATTTCTTCTCCAAGGGGCTGGCCTTCAACAAGCTGGAAGGCCAGGTGCGCTTCGGCGAAGGCTTCGCGCGCACCGATGCGATCCGCATCGAAGGCCCGGCCGCCGACATCGCCATCCGGGGGCAGACCGACCTGCGCGCGCAGACCTTCGACCAGACCGTGGACGTGAACCCCAAGGCCGGCAACCTGCTCACCGTGGTGGGCGCGGTGGCCGGTGGCCCGGTCGGTGCGGCGGTGGGCGCGGCTGCCAATGCGGTGCTCGGCAAACCGCTGGGCGCGATCGGCGCCAAGACCTATCACGTCACCGGGCCGTGGAAGGATCCGCAGGTGGACGTGGTGGAGCGCGACGTGCGCGAGCGTGCGCCCGGCAAGCCGTCTGCAACGGGCGCGCCATCGGCGACGCCAGGCACGCCCGGTCGGTCGCCCCGCTGACGCGCCCGAATGCGGGCGCGCTGGCGAGTGTCGGTGCCGGTCGTCGCGGGCGCTCAGGCCTTGCCGCAAGTGGATCGAACGCAGCACGCGCGCCAGCGGGCACGTCCCGCGCGCCGACGCAGCGATGTACTCAGTCGAGCGGACTGTCGCCGTCGCTGTCGGCGCGTACGAACATCGGCAGGCGCAGGCGCGAACGGTGGCCCTGCACCGGCGCCTGATCGGCACCGGCGACGCCACGGAAATAGCCGCGTTGCCATTTCGCGCGCGCGGCGGCCGACTGCGCATCCGGCAGGTCCTGCAGAAATTGCGTGCGGCTGCGCGTCCAGTCGGCATGCTGCTGCGCCAGTTGCGGCGCCTCGGACAGAGGCTTCCACTGCGGTTGCACCTGTTCGATCAGCTGGCGCGGCAGCGGGAACAGATGGCAGAACGGCTCGCCGGCCGCAAAGCGCACCTGCCCGGGCCGGGTGAACTTCCAGTTCATGGTGAAGGTGTACGGGCTCCAGTCGGTTTCGACCAGCCCGCTCAGCGCGCCGATGCCGTCCTTGGGCCGGTTCAACGGCCCGGTGACGAACAGATCCATGCCGGTATCGGTACGAAACAGGCAGGGCACGTGGAAGGTCAGCACGCCGTAGCCGAAGTGGCTGATCGCCGGTGCCGCGGTGCCTGCATCGGCACTGATCCGGATCGCGTCCAGGCCATCGCGGCCGTCCCAGCTGGCCTCGAACCCGGCCTGGCACAGCAGCTCCCAGCCATGCGCATTGGCGATCGCCAGCGGCAGGCAGCGGTAGGCATAGCGCTGGTCGGTGGCGTCCATCCAGTCGCGCTCGTGCGGGGCGGGGCGGATGTCCAGCGTATGGCCATCCAGGACGTGGGCAATGAGCTTCATGCGCGGGCGTCGGCGTGGCGATGGGCCCGCGATGATAGCCGCGCGGCATGTTCAGCCGGACGACTTGTCTCCCCGGCGCGCGGGCCCCATCCTGACTGCATGACCGATAACGCTCTCACTCTGGCCGAAACCCGGCTGCTGCTTCCTTCCGGCCTGGACACCGGCCATCTCGACCGCACCTTCGGCGCCCTGCTGGGCCCGGGCATCGACTTCGGCGACCTGTACTTCCAGCATTCGCGACGCGAGAGCTGGAGCGTGGAGGACGGCATCGTCAAGGACGGTGCGCATTCCATCGAACAAGGCGTGGGCGTGCGCGCGATTGCCGGGGAGAAGACCGGCTTCGCCTATTCCGACGATATCCAGCGCGACGCCCTGCTGGAGGCGGCGCAATCGGCACGCGCGATCTCGCGCGAGGGCGGTGCGCAATCCACCCGCTCACTGGTGCGTGGCAATGGCCGCGCGCTGTACCCGGCCACCGACCCGATCGACGACATGGACAGCGCGACCAAGGTCGAGTTGTTGCGGCGTATCGACCAGTACGTGCGCGCGGCCGACCCGCGCGTCAAGCAGGTGATGGTGAGCCTGTCCGGCGGTGTGGACACGGTGCTGATCGCGCGCAGCGACGGCGTGCTGGCCGCCGACGTGCGCCCGCTGGTGCGCTTGAACGTGCAGGTGATCGTTGAACAGGGCGGACGCCGCGAGTCCGGCTACTCCGGCGGCGGCGGCCGTTACGGCTATGCCGACCTGTTCGCCGACGGCCGCCCGGAAGGCTTCGCCCGCGAAGCGCTGCGCCAGGCGCTGGTCAACCTGGAGGCGATTCCCGCGCCGGCCGGCGTGATGCCGGTGGTGCTCGGCCCGGGCTGGCCCGGCGTGCTGCTGCACGAGGCGGTGGGGCATGGCCTGGAAGGCGACTTCAATCGCAAGGGCACCAGCGTCTACGCCGGCCGTATCGGCGAGCGCGTGGCCTCGCCGGGCGTGACCATCGTCGACGACGGCACCCTGGACGGCCGGCGCGGCTCGCTCAATATCGATGACGAAGGTACGTCCACCCAGTGCACCACGCTGATCGAGGACGGTGTGCTGGTCGGCTACATGCAGGACACCCACAACGCGCGCCTGATGGGCGTGGCGCCGACCGGCAACGGCCGTCGCGAATCGTTCGCGCACCTGACCATGCCACGCATGACCAACACCTACATGCGCGCCGGCGAGCACGATCCGCAGGAGATGATCCGCTCGGTGAAAAAGGGCATCTACGCGGTCAACTTCGGTGGCGGCCAGGTCGACATCACCAGCGGCAAGTACGTGTTCTCGGCCACCGAGGCCTACCTGATCGAAGACGGCAAGGTCACCGCGCCGGTGAAGGGCGCCACGCTGATCGGCAACGGCCCGGAGACCATGCAGAAGGTGCGCATGATCGGCAATGACCTGGCGCTGGACGAAGGCGTGGGCGTGTGCGGCAAGGACGGGCAGAGCGTGCCGGTCGGCGTCGGCCAGCCGTCGCTATTGATCGACGGCATCACTGTTGGCGGAACGCAGGCCTGAGATGCGGGGATTCGGGAATCGGGATTGGGGATTCGCAACAGCGGGATACGCGGGGTGTGGCGGGTTCCGCCTGGGTGGATCCGGGAGCCGGGATTCGGGATTGGCAACGGCCGGGATGGCCGTTGCGGGGGTGAATGGACCGGTCAGGCCCTCATTCGTCGCTTTCCGCCGCCGGTTCGCTGTCTTCCAATCCCGAATCCCCACTCCCCACTCCCTGCTCCTGAGACAACTCGCGCAGTACCTGGAACAGCTCGCGGTAGGCACGCGGCGGCTTGTTCTTGGCGCGCTCGTGGATGGCGTTGCGCACCAGTTGACGCAGTTGCTGGCGGTTTGCCGCCGGGTAGGCTTCCAGCAGTTCGGCCAGCGCCACGTCGCCTTCGGCGAGCAGGCGTTCGCGCCAGCGCTCGACGCGGTGGATCGCGGCCACTTCGCGGCGCGCCGTGTCGCTGTTGGCATCCAGCGCATCGCGGATCGCGGCCAGCGTTTCGTCGTCCTCGCGGCGCATGTGCTTGGCCAGAAACGCCAGCTGTCGCTTGTGCGCGATATGCGAGGTGATGCGCTTGCTCTCTTCGATATGCGGGATCAGCGATTCGGGCACCGGCAACTTGGCCAGCTGCGCCGGGGTCAGCGCCACCAGCTTTTCGCCCAGGTCGAAAATTTCCAGCGCCTCGCGCCGCTGCTGGCTACGGCTGGCGCCGCGAAATTCACCGGTCTCTTCATCGCGTCCGCGCATTGCAATCCATCCAGAACAAGAAGTTATTCATCATCAGACAAGCCCGGCCATGGATCGCCGGGCTCTTGCGGAAGGACCCGCAATCAGGTCACTCGCACCATGAGACTAGGATAAAGCATTGAACGCACTCTCCTCCGAAACACCTGTCCACGACGACAGCCTGCAGCGCCTGGACGCGCTCACCGACATCGCCCAGCGCCTGCTCGAGCGCGCGCGTGCGGCCGGCGCCACCCAGGCCGAAGTGAGCTGCAGCGAAGAGCGCGGCCTGGACGTCAATGTGCGCCTGGGCGATGTGGAGACGGTGGAATCCACCCGCGACCGCGGCATCGCGGTCACCGTGTACTTCGGCAAGCGCAAGGGCAGCGCCAGCACTGCCGATCTGCAGGATTCCAGCCTGGAATCGACCGTCGCGCAGGCCTGCGCGATCGCCCGCTACACCGAAGACGATGTCGCCGCCGGCCTGGCCGACCCGGAGCTCATGGCGCGCGACTTCCCCGAGCTGGACAGCTGGCATCCCTGGGCGCTGGACGCCGACACCGCGGTGGACCTGGCGCTGGCCTGCGAGAGCGCCGGGCGCGATGCCGACGCGCGGATCAGCAACTCCGATGGCGCCTCGGCCAGCACCGGGCTGAGCCTGTCGGTCTACGCCAACTCGCATGGCTTCATCGGCCGCGAGCGCGGTACCCATCATTCGATCAGCTGCGCCTTGATCGCCGGCCAGGGCGACGGCATGCAGCGCGATGGCTGGTACAGCAGCGCGCTGGCGCGGCAGGACCTGGAGGCGCCGGAAGCGATCGGCCGCCACGCGGCCGAACGCACCCTGGCGCGGCTGCAGCCACGCTCGCTGCCGACCGGCCAGCTGCCGGTGCTGTTTGCGCCGGAAGTGGCGCGCTCGCTGGTCGGGCATCTGCTCGGCGCGGTCTCCGGCGGCGCGCTGTATCGCCGCGCCAGCTTCCTGCTCGACAGTGTCGGCAGCAAGCTGTTCCCGGACTGGTTCAATATCGAAGAGCTGCCGCACCTGCGGCGCGGCCTGCGCTCGGCCGCCTTCGACGGCGAAGGCGTGGCGACCCGGCGTTCGGCATTGATCAGCGACGGCGTGCTGCAGCGCTATGTGCTGGGCAGCTACTCGGCGCGCAAGCTGGGCCTGCAGACCACCGCCAATGCCGGCGGCGTGCACAACCTGCAGGTCACCGCCAATGCCGGCGATCTGGCGTCGATGATCGCCGGCATGTCGCGCGGCCTGCTGGTCACCGAGCTGATGGGCAACGGGGTCAATCCGGTGACCGGCGACTATTCGCGCGGCGCCGGTGGCTTCTGGATCGAGAACGGCGCGATCGCCTATCCCGTCGACGGGCTGACCATCGCCGGTAATCTGCGCGAGATGTTCGCCGGCATCGAGGCGGTCGGCACCGACGTCGATCCGCGCTCGCACGTCAAGATCGGTTCGGTGTTGCTCAACCGCATGACGGTGGCAGGCGACAGCTGAGCGCGTCTGACCAGGCTGCTGCGCCCCTCACCCGGCGCGCGCGCGTCTTGCCGCCGTGCCTGGCGGCAGCCGGCATGCGCCGCAGAGACCATGTCTTCCCGCACTGGTGGCTGGCTGAATCGTTGCTATAGTCCGCCGCACCACAACCATGCATGGGGAGACATGATGAGCGAATTCGAGTCGCACGCCGCACCGCCGCCGCCGCCGATCGGCAGCAGCACGCCGTCGGAGGAGCGCACTTTGGCGCTGGCAGCGCATCTGCTCGGCATCCTGACGTCCTTCATCGGCGCACTGGTGATCTGGCTGGTCAGCAAGGACGCCAGCCCGTCCAAGCCGTTCGCCACCGACCAGGCCAAGGAAGCATTGAATTTCCAGATCACCGTGATCATTGCCTATGTGGCTGCGGTGATCCTGACCATCGTGTCGTTCGGCATCCTGTTCTTCGTGCCGACGCTGGTATGGATCGCCAATCTGGTGTTCTGCATCCTGGCCGCGGTCAAGGCCAACAACGGCGAGCATTACCGTTATCCGTTCACGCTGCGCCTGATCAAGTAATCCGGCGCAATGGCAATGCCACAGGCCCGGCAGCGATGCCGGGCCTGTGGCGTTTCAGGCGATGACGCGGTCAGTTCTGCGCCGGGGTGTTCTCGGCGAAGTACTCGTGGCTGTCGGCATTGGTGATCGCCTGGGCCGGGTTGCTGATCGCCAGGTTGCGCGCACCGGACTGGCCATACACGCGGTCCTGGGTGCCGGCTACCGCAGTGAAGTGGCTCATCTCGTGCACCAGCGTACCGGCCTTGGAGTCGGTGCCCTGGGTCGGCGCGCTCCAGAACGCGTTGCAGACGTAGATCTCGTACGGCGCATTGGCGTAGACGTACGCATAGGCGCTGTCGGTGCAATCGCAGTTGATGGTGATCTGGCCGTTGTTCTGGTCCAGTGCGTTGTCGATGTTGACGAAGTTCGAGCTAACCCGGCTGTAGCGCGAGGCGTTGTAGGCGCCGAACCAGGTGGTGTAGCGCGCGCCGGTGCTGCCGGCATTGAGGTAGTTGCGCGCGTTCTGCGAGTAGGCGCGGGCCGCCGTGACCGCGCTGCCGGCCTGGCTGGTGCGGGTGGTGCTGCAGTTCAGGTAATTGACGCCGTTGACCACGGCGGTGGGACCGATCGCCATCCGGCGCTGCACGCCGCGGTTGACGCCATCCAGCCACACCGTCAATGGCGCGCTGCCGGCCACCGCGGGCTTGCCATCGGCGGTCTTCAGCAGGCTGCCATCTGCCAGCGAGGCGTACTGCAGCGGCGAGCTGACCCGGATGGTGTAGTTGCCGCTGGTGGACAGGTCGTAGGCGGCAGCCAGGTCGACCACGCCCTGAACGGTCTGGCCGGGCTTGAGGATGGTGAAGTCGGCCGCCTTGGGCAGGCCGCGCTTGACCAGGCGTCCGGTGTAGGTCACCGGCGCGCCATCGCGGCTCACTTCCAGGATGCCGTTGTCCAGCGATTGCAGCGGCAGCTGGTAGGTCGGTACGCGGGCGATCTGGCTGCCGTTATTGGTGACGGTCACTGCGATCTTGCCCTGGTGTCGCCCGGCCTGATCGGCGACCGGCGCCAGTTCAATGGTCAACGGGACCGGTCCGCGCACGGACTGTGCCTGCGCCGAACCGAGCACGCCAACAACGGCCAACGTACCTGCTGCAAACGATGCGAGAAAAACGTTCTTCACCAGTGACTCTCCATGTGGTCGGGGGATGTCCGCGGACGCGGGCAAGTCAACCTAGGCAGAGCGAGCAGACGCAACAAGAGAACCGATTGATGCTGTTTTTGGCCTGCTGGTGATCAAGAAACGACAAAAGCGGACACCGATGGCGACAATTCACCCGAAAATTGCGTGGCCATCCACACTTTTCGGCCAGTTTCTGAAAATGCGCGTGTGAAAACGTATGGAAAGAGAATTTACGTTCTGTGACGCAGCACATCGCCTGCGAGGCGGTGCGCGACAAAAACGCACCGTGCGCTGGCGCACGGTGTGCGCAAGGAGCGGTGTGACCGCTTGATCGGCGCAGGTGGTGAGGTGGGACGGGGGCGGTGCACGTCCACCCGGCGTGCCGGGGAGGGTGGCCAGGCCACCGGTTGCTCTAGTGCGCGCGGTCCACCGCAAACCGGCCCAGCGTCGCCAGCGTGTCGCCGGGCGCGCCGTAGGGTTGCAGGATGTCGTGCATGCGGGTGGCCAGTTCGGCCAGCTTGGCCTTGGCGCCGTCCATCCCGAGCAGGGCGGGATAGGTGGATTTGGCTTGCGCGGCGTCCTTGCCGGCGGTCTTGCCGAGCTGCGCCGAGCTCGATTCCACGTCCAGGATGTCGTCGCGGACCTGGAACGCCAGCCCCAGTGCGTCGGCGAACGCATCCAGGCGCTGCTGATCGCCGGCTGTGGCAGCACCGGTGAGCGCACCCATGCGCACGGCCGCGCGGATCAGTGCGCCGGTCTTGAGTGCGTGCATGCGCTCGAGGTCGCGCAGCGATTGCAACTGGCCGGTGGCATCGATATCCAGCGCCTGGCCGCCGCACATGCCGGCAGCGCCCGCGGCGGTGGCCAGGCTCTGCAGCCAGCCGACCCGCAGTTCCGCACTGACCGGGGCCGCAACCAGCAGCTCGAACGCACGCGTCTGCAACGCATCGCCGGCCAGGATCGCAGTGGCTTCGTCGAAGGCGATATGCACGGTGGGTTGGCCGCGGCGCAGGGCGTCGTCGTCCATCGCCGGCAAGTCGTCGTGCACCAGCGAGTAGGCGTGGATCAGTTCCACCGCCACGGCGGGCGTGTCCAGGCTGTCCTCGTCGGCGCCGAACAGCGCGCCGGTTGCATACACCAGCAACGGGCGCATGCGCTTGCCGCCGCCCAGCACCGCGTGCCGCATCGCCGCGTGCAGTCGTTGCGGCGCCATCGCCGGAGTGGGCAGGCAGGCTTCCAGCCGGCGTTCGGTACGGCCGATCCAGTGGTCAAACAACGCCGAACTCACTCAGCCGCCGTCCTGCGATGGCGGTTCGAAGGCTTCGGCCAGATCGGGGCGCGCGGGGTCGGTCAGCAAGCGCACGCGCAGCTCGGCCTGTTCCAGCGCCTGCTGGCAGTCGCGGTACAGACCGATGCCACGCTCGTAGGCCGTGAGCGATTGCTCCAGGCTCTGGTCGCCGACTTCCATCTTCTGCACCAATTGCTCGAGTTCTTCCAGCGACTGTTCGAAGCGGGCGACCGGGGAGGTTTCATTCAAGGATTTTTTGACCATCACCAAAGTGTGCGGCGCGCAGGCAGGCGGGTCAATTCGCATTGGCTCGGTCGCGCCAGTGCAAGGACGCGCCGTTGGCCTGCAGCCAGTGGCTCAATGCAGCCGAGAGGATGCGGTCGCCGGCTGCCAGCACCTGGCCGTCGGCCCACAGGATCGGCAGGCGCGCGCGTTGCCAGGGCGGTAGATCCAGCGCCTGCAGCAGGTGCTTGAGCCGATGCGAATGCGCGCGCTGCGGCAGCACGATGCGTTCGCCACCCTGGCGTGCGCGCACCAGCAGCGGTTGCGCGAAGCGCAGGCCGGCTGCGCCGTGCAACTGCAGGCAGGCGCCATCCGGCAGTGGCAGCGGGCTTGCGCCATCCCAGCACGCCTGCCACGACGCCGGCCAGGCGGCATGCGGATGCAGCAGGTACAGGCACTGGCGCCAGCGCCGCACCTGCACCTGTTGCCAGGCAAAGCAGGCTTGCCGATCCGGCGCGTCGTCGTCGATCTCCTGCTCCAGTACGGCCACGCCGTGCGCAGGCAGCGGTGGCGCCTGCGCTGCAGCCACCCAGGCGCGCAGCAGCCGCGGCCGACGTGCGGCCGGCTGTGCACGCAGGATCCGCAGATCCAGCGCGCCGGTGGTGGTCAGCAGGCCGGGCAGTTGCGCGCTGTCCTCCTGCAGCAGCAGGTCGCTGGCATCGGCGCTCAAGCGCGCGCTGCGCGCCAGTGCCTCGGCAGCTTGCGGCCAACGTTGCTGCAGCACGGGCATCAGCTGGGTGCGCAGGAAGTTGCGGTCGTGGCGGGCATCGGCATTGCTGGGGTCTTCGATCCATTGCAGGCCCTGTGCCTGCGCATAGGCCAGCACCGCGGCGCGCGCGTGCTCCAGCAAGGGACGCCACAGCATGCCGGCCGCGAATGGACGCTGGGCGCGCATCGCGGCCAAACCGTCCGGGCCCGAGGCGCGCAATGCGCGCAGCAGGAAGGTTTCGGCCTGATCGTCGCGATGATGCGCCAGGGCCAGCCATTCGCCGGGCGCCAGTGCCTCGGCAAACGCAGCGTGGCGTGCCTGGCGTGCCGCCGCTTCCAGGCCCAGGCCGCTGTCGCGCGCGACCTGCACGCGCGCGATCTGCAGGGGGACCTGCAGGGCATCGCACTGGCGCTGGCAGTGCGCGGTCCAGGCATCGGCATCGGCGTGCAGGCCATGATGCACATGCACCGCACGCACCCCCATCTGGCGATAACGCGACGTTGTTGCCAGCAGATGCAGCAGCACGCTCGAATCCATGCCGCCGCTGTAGGCGACCAGGACCGGGCCGGGCGGCGGTGCCGGTGGCAGCAATCCGGTCATCGATGCAGGTGGCTTGCTGCGCCGCTGCATCCGGGTGCGAGCGGCGACGACTGAGTCGCCGCTACCGCCCGCGCTGCGCGCAGCCGGCGCATCAGCGCTTGGCCGCGGTCTCGAACGTGGCCGCCTGCGGCAACGTCACCGGCACGCCGGCGCTGTCGCAGGTGCCGGCCTTGCACAGGCGCTCGCGCAGGCGCGGGGTGGCCTGGACGATGACGTGGTAGATCACGTTCTCCTCCAGCGTGCCGCGGAAGGCCGCGCTGCCCGGGCCGGTGGCCCAGATGCCGACGTCTTCGCCGCCATGGCTTTCGGACTTGGTCGGCACCAGCGATTCCTGCATGTAGCTGGGCGCCTCGGTGTCGACGTGGGTCAGGTCCGGGCGGCCGGCGGCCGGCTCGCTGCTGCTGGGTTCGTGCGGGTACTTCTTGGCGCCGGCCGGCTGCGCGTTGCTGGCGCCGGTGTAGCCGGGGCCGTTGGCGTAGCTCAGCGTGGTGTAGGGCTGGCCGGCCAGGTCGGTGGCCAGTTGGGTGCGGTCGCCTTCTTCGCCGCCGGTGCCGCGCACCTTGCCCAGGATCGGGTTGCCGCGCACCGGGTAGCCGACGAAGTTGAGCGTATGCGAATGGTCGGCGGTGACGATGATCAGTGTGTCCGGCGGCGCGGTCTGCACGGCGGCGCGCACCGCATCGGACAGCGACACGGTCTCGTCGAGCGCGCGGTAGGCATTGCCGGCGTGGTTGGCGTGATCGATACGGCCGCCTTCGACCATCAGCACGAAGCCGTTCGGGTCGCGCGACAGCGACTGGATCGCGGTGCGGGTCATCTCGGTCAGGCTGGGCTCGCCCTGCGCGGTGCGATTGCGGTCGTGGTCGAACTGCATGTGATCCGGCTCGAACAGGCCCAGCAACGCGGGTGCGCCGGAGGCCGCCTGCAACTGTTGCTCGTTCCAGACATAGGCGCCCTGCGGGTGCGCCTGTTTCCATTCGGCGACCAGGTCGCGGCCGTCCAGGCGCAGCCCGACCTTGTCGTCGTACTCCGGATCGCGTTCCTGCACGGTCTGGAACTGGCTGCGTCCGCCACCCAGCACCACCTGCGGGCCACGCCCGAAGCGCGCGCTGGAAAGCAACTGCTGGGCGATGTCCTGGCAGCCGGCGGTGCGGGCGGACTCGGGCAGGTCGGTATCGTTTTCCCAGTTGCGGTCCGGCGAATGCGCATAGGTCGCCGCCGGGGTGGCGTGGGTGAGGCGGGTGGTGGTGACGATGCCGGTGGCCATGCCGGCGCTGTCGGCCAGCTGCAGCCAGCTCAGCAGACCCTTGCCCAGGCTGTCGGCGCAGTCGCTGCGGTTGCCGCTGCTGACGCCGATCGCGCCCATGTGCGTTTTCACCCCGGTGGTGATCGCGGTCATGGTGCCGGCCGAATCCGGCGTCTGCGAATCGGTGTTGTAGGTCTTGCTGAAGGCGGTGGCCGGGAATTGCTCCCACGACAGCAGGTTCTCCTCGCCCGGCCCGCCCTTGCGCTGGCCATCCAGGATGCGTGCCGCCGCCACCGTGGTCAGGCTCATGCCATCGCCCAGGAACAGGATCACGTTGCGCGCGCGGCCTGCCATTGCGCCATTGCCGGCCGCGCGCGCCGCGCCCGAGCGGTACCACCATTGCGGCGTCTCGCCGGCCGGATGCGCCACCTGCGGCACCTCCACGCGCACGGCGGCAGGCGCGGATGCGCTGGTGCCGGCGCTGGAGGCGCAAGCGGCGACACACACGGTGGTCAGGGCGGCGAGGGCAGGCAGGCGGTAACGCATCGGCATCGAACTCGTGGCTGAATCGGCGCCTATTATGCCGGCATGCCTGGTGTCACACAGATGACACGCCGCTGTTCCAGTCGTGGCCTCGCGGGCGGCGCGGGCCTGGGCTATGGTGCATGCACTCTCCCCCCGGATGACTCGACGCATGACATTGGTCTCGGCCTGGTTGCGCATTCCGTTCTGGCAACGCGTGGTGGCCGGCTTCGTGCTCGGCGCGCTGGCCGGCTGGGCCATGGGCCCGGCGGCCGATGTGTGGTTCGGCCCGCTCGGTGACCTGTATGTCACCCTGATCAAGATGATCGCCATCCCGCTGGTGTTCTTCGCGGTGATCAATGCGATCTCCTCGTTGCACGGGCAAAAATCCGTCGCCGCGCTCGGCGGGCGCACCTTCCTGTGGTTCGTCATCACCGCGGCGTTGGCGGTGGGTGTGGGCCTGGCGGTGGGCACGCTGATGCAGCCCGGCGCCGGCCATTTCAGCCTGAGCGTGGATTCGGCCTGGAAACCGCGCGATGTCCCCAGCCCGATCAAGGTGCTGCTGGACGTGGTGCCATCCAATCCGTTCTTTGCGCTGACCGGCATCGGCACCAAGACCAATGCGGCCGGCGAAACGGTGCTGGCGGCCGGGCGCGGATCGATCCTGCCGGTGATCTTCTTCGCTGCACTGCTGGGCTTTGCGATGGTCAAGCTCGGCGAGCGCGTGGCCGAGGCGCGCAAGCTCACCGCGCAATTGAGCGACATCATGATCCAGGTCACCCGCTTCGTGCTGGAGATGACCCCGTTGGGCACCTTCGGGCTGATCGCCAGCCTGGTCGGCAGCTATGGCTTCGAAAAACTGCTGCCGTTCGGCAATTTCGTGCTGGCGCTGTATGTGGCCTGCGCGATCCATATCGTGGTGGTCTACAGCAGCCTGTTGTTGCTGCACGGACTGAATCCGTGGAAGTTCTTCCGCGGCGCCGCGCCGGGCATGCAGGTGGCGTTCGTCAGTTCGTCGAGCTTTGCCGCGATGCCGGTGGCGATGCGCTCGATCACGCATAACCTGGGTGTCAGCAAGGACTATGCTGCATTCGCGGTGCCGCTGGGCGCCAGCATCAAGATGGACGGCTGTGGCGCGATCTTTCCGGCCCTGTGCGCGGTGTTCATTGCGCAGTACACCGGCGTGCCGCTGACCGCAAACCAGTACTTCGTGGTGTTGATTGCCTCGGTGCTTGGCAGCTTCGGCACGGCCGGCGTGCCCGGCACCGCGGTGATCATGGCCACGGTGGTGCTCAGTGCGGCCAACCTGCCGCTGGAAGTGATCGGTTACCTGTACGCCATCGACCGCATCCTCGACATGATGCGCACCATGACCAACGTGACCGGGCAGATGCTGGTGCCGGTGCTGGTGGCCAAGGAGACCGGCCTGCTCGACAAGGCGGTCTACGAGTCGGCATCGACCAACGTGGGGCTGGAAGATCCACTGGCCGATCGCGCTCCGACGCAGCGCTGAGCGCCAGCGATGCGCATCGGGTCTCCCACGCTGCGCGATCGCCTGCAGCAGTTGCCTGAGCTGCACAGCGTCGACGGCGTGTTCGTGCAGCGGTCGTTGCCCGACGACCCGTTCGGGCAGCAGTATCTGGAGGTTCGGCGCAAGGAAGGCCGGCTCTACACCGATGCACAGGTACGCAGCCTGCCGCGCCCCGGCGGCAAGCTCGGCGCCAGTCTGGAATGGCAGGTGCGTGCGCTGTCCAGCGCCTTGCTGGTCCAACATCTGCGCGCGCAGGCAGGCGAGGGCGCCATTGCCGAACTGGGCTGCGGCAACGGCTGGCTGTCGCAGTTGCTGGCGCAGTCGCTGCAGCGCGACGTCTGCGGCATCGACGTCAACCGCACCGAGCTGACCCAGGCCGCGCGCGTGTTCGGCCACGACCAGCGCCTGAGTTTCATCGCCGCCGACATCCACACCCTGGCCCTGCCGCGCGATCTCTTCGACGTCATCGTGATCCCGGCCTGCATCCAGTATTTCGCCGACCCCGCGGCATTGGTCATCCGCCTGCTCGCCCAACTGCGCGACGGCGGCGAGCTGCACATCCTCGACAGCCCGCTGTATGCGGATGCGCACGCCGCCGATGCAAGCGCGGCGCGCAGCCTGCGCTACTTTACCGAGCTGGGTGTTCCGGCGCTGGCCGCGCACTACCACCAGCACACCTACGCCAGCTTCGACCGCTTTGCGGTGCAGCGCCTGTTCGACCCGCGACGCCCGGGCGCGCGCCTGCGGCGGATGCTCAAGCTGCGGCAGCCGCATTTTCCCTGGTTGTGTCTGCGCAAACAGGACAACCTGGCCGCGCTACGTCCTGAGTGAAGCATCCGCGCTGCCGGACCACGCATCGGGTGTTTGGTCGTGCGCACTGGCGTCCCACCCGCATGGCACACTGCCAGCTCATCCATTGACGAGGGCGGGCGGTGATTGGCCAACAGCGTGATCTGACATTTCGTTTTCTGGCCGAGCCCAGCGACGTCAACTTCGGCGGCAAGGTGCATGGCGGCGTGGTGATGAAGTGGATCGACCAGGTCGGCTTTGCCGCGGCCAGTGGTTGGAGCGGGCACTACTGCGTCACCGTGGCGGTGGGCGGCATTCGCTTCGTGGCGCCGGTGCGGATCGGGGATCTGGTCGCGGTATCGGCCAAGCTGGTCTACACCGGCCGCACCAGCATGCACTTTGCCATCGACGTGCGGGCACGCAGCCCGATGGGTGGCGATTCCCGGCTATGCACGCATTGCATCATCGTGTTCGTGGCGATGGACCCGGACGGCATCACCCCGGTGGCAGTGCCGTCCTGGCAGCCGGGTACGCCGGAAGACCAGCGCCTGGCCGAATACGCGCTCAAGGTGATGGAGCTGAGCAAGGGCATCGAGGACACCATGGCGCATTACCAGGCCGACACCTCGCGGTAACCTGCGGCGCGCGCTGCGCTGCGCCGTTGGCCCCGCCATGCGCGAGGTGCGACAGGTAGCCTGATGCTCGCTGCCTGCTACTTGGCACGGCGATGGATGTCACCCGCTGTCATGCAGCGGTCATGGGGCCTGCGGGACGCCCACGCGCGACGACGACGCAGCAAAAAGGCCGCGGGATCGCCGCGGCCTCCGTCATGCAATCGACGCAATGTCCACCAGTGGGTCAGAGCACCCGGCGTGCCTGGATGAACTTCTCGCTCCAATAGCCGCTGGCCAGCGAATCCACCCGCACGTCCTTGCCGCGACTGGGCGCATGCAGGAACTTGCCATCGCCGACCACCAGACCCACATGGTCGATGCGGCCGCGCCTGCCGAAGAACACCAGATCGCCGGCCTTGAGCGCGTTGGGGTCCTTGATCAGCTCGGCAGACTCGTCGCGTGCGATGTCGCGCGAGACGCGCGGCAGGTCGATGCCCAGGGCGGTCTTGAACACATAGCCGACCAGACCGCTGCAGTCGAACCCTTCGGTGGACTCGCCGCCCCAGACGTACGGGGTGCCCAGCAGGGCCATGGCGCGTTGCAGGATCACCTGGACACGGCTGTCGGCCACGGCGTTCTGGGCGGCGTTGGCCGCACTCTGGGACACGTCGTAATTGGCCAGCAGGCGGCTGAGGTCACCGGCGAACATCGCCGAACGGTCCATCAGCGGGATGGCGTCGTTGGCGGCCAGATGCGGAAGCAGGGCGGCCAGTGTTGCGGTGGCAGCGGCGTCGGCGCGGCTGCGGGTTGCGGCTTTCTCGGCGGCGACGGTGCTGTCCGGCGGGGCCGTCTGCGGAGCGGATGCGGTGCCGTTGGCGGTCTGTGCCAGGGCGGGAAGGGCTGCGAGCCAAAGAGCGGTGGCGCATAGCAGGCGGAGCGGTTTCCGGGGCGGAAGCGGTGCGGCGCCAGTGATGATCTGTTCGTCGTTCGTCACGCGGGAATCACAATTCTGCTGTCGATGCGGGATGATGCCTTGGTGAAAGAATCGTTACGTTCAAAAAAGGTTAAATTTCCGTTTTATGAAATGTGATACGCGTCACATATCAGGGCAAAACCCGCTTTGAGCCTGAATAATGGTCACGCCAGTAGGCGCCATCCAGGAAATCCAAGCGGACGGTACCGCCGGTGGTGGGGGCGTGCACGAAGCGGCCTTCACCGACATAAATGCCGACGTGGGTCACGTTGCCGCTGGAGCCGAAAAACACCAGATCGCCGGTGGTCAGTTTCTCCTGGGGGATGCGGGGTCCCTGCACCGCGGCCAGTTCACGCGAGGTGCGTGGCAGCGCAAGCGCCAGCACGTCCTTGTAGACATAGGTGACCAGCCCGCTGCAGTCGAAGCCGGTCTCCGGCGTATTGCCGCCGAAGCGGTACGGCGTGCCGACCAGGCCCAGCGCACGCATCAGGATGTTGTTGGCGGCGGCCGGATTCGACGGCGGCACCTGCGGCCAGACCCGCGGTGCCGGCGGCTTGGTGGCGGCCGGTCGGCGGACCGGCGCCTGTGCGCAACCGCCCAGCAGCACGAGCAGGCCCAGCAACGAACTGGCCGCCACGCGGCGGGCGCGGGCGGCGAAAACTGGCGTGATATGCATGGAGCCGGGATAATGGGCGGTTCGAAAGGTCGCCATGATGGCGGCGCACCCGGCGGCCGACAAGCCGTCCTCCACCGTCTGCCACCGGGCAGCCTATCCAGAGCCAGGCATGAAGATCGAAAAAGACAGCGTCGTCCGCTTCCACTACACCGTTTCCGAGCTCGGCCAGGAGCCGATCGAGAGCTCCAAGGAGCGTGACCCGTTAGCGATCATGATCGGCCACGGCAACATCATTCCGGGCCTGGAAGCGGCCATGATGGACAAGGAGGCCGGCGAGAGCTTCGGCGTGGACGTCAAGGCCACCGAAGCGTATGGCGAATACCGCGAAGGCCTGAGCCAGCGCGTGCCCAAGAAGCACTTCGGCGCCACCAAGCTGGTACCGGGCACCCAGGTGGTGCTGCAGACCAACTTCGGCCCGCGCGCGGTGACGGTGCAGAAGGTCGGCATGAGCGTGGTCGACGTCGATCTCAATCACCCGATGGCGGGCAAGGACCTGCACTTCGACGTGGAGATCATCGAAGTGCGTGAAGCCACCCAGGAAGAGCGCGACCACGGGCATGTGCATGGCGAAGGCGGCCATCACCACTGAGCGCAGCCGTTATACGGTCTGTGAAGCGGGCGGACCGATGCGGGCAATCGGCAACATCGGCATGCGCCGCGTGGTGATGCCGATTCGCCCGCGCCGGTCGTGTTCGCCCGGCCAGCGTTTGCTGGATGTGTTTCTGCGGCCCGCCATTTCGGCGGGCTGCTTGCATGGTGCGCGCCGCGATCGCCGCGCCGTGCTGTCCGGGCCGCGATGAGCCCGCGCGATCTTCTGCTGCCCGTTGCAGCCAGCGAGCGCATGGTGGTGCTGGATGTGCTGCGCGGTTTCGCGCTGCTGGGCATCCTGCTGATGAATGTCGAAGCCTTCGTCGGTCCGCTCGATCTGGCGATTACTGGCGTGGAGCCTCATTGGCATGGTGCCGACCGGGTTGCCGATGCGCTGGTGTACCTGTTCGTGCAGGGCAAGTTCTACACGCTGTTCTCGCTGCTGTTCGGCATGGGGTTTGCGGTGATGGCGCAGCGCGCCGCGCAGGCCGGGCGCGGGTTGGTCGGCCCTTATCTGCGTCGCACCGGTGCGCTGCTGGCGATCGGGCTGGCGCATGCGCTGCTGCTGTGGTCCGGCGATATTCTGGTGACCTACGCCTTGCTCGCCTTGCTGCTGCTGGCCACGCGCGCGGTGCCGACGGTGACGCTGCCGTGGTTTGCCGTGCTGGTCTACTGCTGCGCGCCCGGGTTGATGTTGCTGTACGGCGTCGCGGGCACGTTGACGCAGCTGGACCCGGCATCTGCAGTGGAATGGAAGGCCGCAGTGGCCGACGCAGCGCAACAGGCGGCAGCCAACGTGCAGGCGCAGCGCGCCGCCTTCGGTGGCGGCAGCTATGCGCAGGCCACGCTGCAGCGCCGGCATGACCTGCAGCAGGCAATGACCGGGCTGAGCATCAACGGCCCGGCGATGCTCGGCATGTTCCTGCTGGGCAGCTGGTTCGTGCGCAGTGGTGCCATCGCCGCGCCCGAGCGCTTTCCGCGCCTGTTCCGGGGCTTGCGCTACGGTGCGCTGCCGCTCGGGCTGGGCGTGATGGGGCTGAGCTACGCGCTGGAGCCGTGGATCGATCCGGCGCGCCTGGATCTGCGCCTGTCGGGTGCCTTCGCGCTGGCGCTGATTGCCGGCCCGCTGATGAGCCTGGGCTATGCGGCGTGGGTGGTACGCCTGGCGCCGCGCCTGGCATGGCTGGCGCCCGCCGGACGCATGGCGCTGACCAACTACCTGATGCAGTCGTTGGTGTGCACGTGGATCTTCTACGGTTACGGGCTTGGCTACTTCGAACAGCTGCCGCGCGTATGGCAACTGCCGTTCGCGCTGGTGCTGTTTGCGCTGCAGGTGGTGCTGAGCCAGCTGTGGCTGCGCTGGTTCCGCTTCGGGCCGGTGGAATGGCTATGGCGCAGCGTGACCTATCTGCGCGTGCCGCCGATGCGTCGCAGCAGTGCGCGCGTGGGGTAGTGCGCACATGAGCGGTGCGCCTGTCGATGTGGTGGTGGTCGGTGCCGGCGCCATCGGCCTGGCGACCGCGCTGGCCCTGGTCGAGGCGGGGCGGCAGGTGCACGTGCTCGATGCCGGTGCGGTGGGTGCGGCAACCTCGTACGGCAACTGCGGCACCATCACGCCGAGCCATGCGCCGCCGCTGGCAGCGCCGGGCATGATCGCGCAGGCGCTGAAGTGGATGCTGACGCCGGACGCGCCGCTGTATATCCGGCCACGCCTGGATCCGGCGCTGTGGCGCTGGTTGCTGCGGTTTGCGCAGCGCTGCAATACGCGTCACTGGCAGGCCAGCGCGCAGGCGCGCGCGGCGTTGCTGGGCGATGCGCGACACCGCTTCGACGACTGGGTCGAGCGCTATGCACTGGACTGCGAATTTCGCAGCGATGGGCTGGACTACGTGTTCGGCGATGCGCGCCGCTTTGCGCAGTATCGCCACGAGTGCGGCGTGCTTGCACAGTGGGGCATCCAGGCCGAGATCATCGAGGGCGCCGACTATCTGCGCCAGGACCCGGCATTTCGCGCAGGCATTGCCGGTGCGATCCATTTCCCCGGCGATGCGCATCTGCGTCCGGAGCGCTACACCGCAGAACTGGCAAGGGTGCTGCGTGCGCGCGGTGCGGCGATCCAGGCGCAGTGCCGCGTCGATGCGGTGGTGCCGGACGCACGCGGCGCGTGCGTGCACACCGAGCGCGGGCGATGGCAGGCGCGTGAGGTGGTGATCGCAACCGGCCCGTGGTCGCCGGTGCTGGCGGCGCAGCTGGGGCTGCGCTTGCCGGTGCAGGCCGGCAAGGGCTATTCGATCACCTATACCGCCCCGGCATTGATGCCGCGCCGCCCGGTGGTGCTGAAGGACCGTTGGGTGTTCGTGGTGCCGTGGCGCGATCGGCTGCGTATCGGCAGCACGATGGAATTCTCCGGACGCGATACCCGCCTCAACCCCACGCGCCTGGCGGCGCTGGAGCGCGCAGCGGCCGATTATCTGCATGCGCCGGCTGGCCCGGCCGTGATCGAGCGCTGGTATGGATGGCGGCCGATGACCTGGGACGACGTGCCGGTGCTGGGGCCGGTGCCGGGGCGTCCTCACGTCTGGCTCGCAGCCGGGCATGGCATGCTCGGCATCAGCATGAGCACTGCAAGCGGACAACTGATGGCCGACCTGATCACGGGCCGCGCACCTGCGCTGGACCCGCATCCTTACCGGGCGGAGCGATTCGCGTGAGTGCCCGATACGACTACGATGTGGTGATCCTGGGCGGCGGCTCCGGTGGATTGGCCGCTGCGTTTCGCGCGGCCAGGCACGGTGCACGCGTGGCAGTGATGGAGCCGAACGAATTGGGTGGCACCTGCGTCAATCTCGGCTGCGTGCCGAAGAAGGCGATGTGGCTGGCGGCCGATCTGGCCGGCAAGATCGAGCTGGCCGGGGCGCTGGGTTTCGATGTGTCGCGACCGACATTGGCCTGGCAGGAACTGGTCACGCACCGGCAGGGCTACATCAACAACATCCACGCCAGTTATCGGCGTCGGCTCAACGAAGATGGCGTGGTAATGATTCCGCAGCGTGGCGTGCTGCAGGATCGCCATACCATCATGGGCGGCGATGGCGTGCCCGTCACCGCCGAGCACATCGTGATCGCAACCGGTGCGCATCCGCTGCGGCCGGACATCGACGGTGCCGAGCACGGTGAGGTGTCCGACGATTTCTTCAATCTCTGTCATGCGCCTGCGCAGGTGGCGATCGTCGGCGGCGGCTATATCGCGGTGGAGATCGCCGGCCTGCTGCAGGCGCTGGGCAGTCGCGTGCATCTGTTCGTGCAGGGCGATCGCTTG
This sequence comes from Xanthomonas sp. BRIP62409, assembly GCF_003992965.1. NCBI lineage: Bacteria > Pseudomonadati > Pseudomonadota > Gammaproteobacteria > Lysobacterales > Lysobacteraceae > Xanthomonas > Xanthomonas sp. BRIP62409. Next base: position 213,862 of record NZ_QEZJ01000017.1, read on the forward strand.
CTGGAGCGCTTCGATGCCGAGCTGACCCTGCAACTGGCCGACAACCTGCGGCACCTGGGCGTGCGCCTGCATTTCGGTTTCTCCACCACCGGCCTGGAACGCGATGCACATGGCAAGCTGCGCGTGCACGGCCATCCCGCGCACCCCAGCGAGCAGGGCAACGACGTCTTCGACCAGGTGTTTTTCGCCACCGGCCGACGCGCCAACACAGCGGGGCTGGGTCTGGAAGCGGTCGGCGTGCGCCTGGGCGACAAGGGCGAGGTGGTGGTGGACGAAGGGCAGACCACCAGCGTGCCGAACATCCATGCCATCGGCGATGTCGGCGGCAAGGTCGGGCTGACGCCGGTAGCGATCGCGGCGGGTCGCAAGTTGATGGACCGCCTGTTCGGCAGGCAGCCGGATGCACGCATGGACTACGAAGGCGTGCCGAGCGTGGTGTTCTCGCATCCGCCGCTCGGGCAGGTCGGGCTGACCGAGGAGCAGGCGCGCGCGCGGCACGGCAGCGCGGTACGCATCTACCGCAGCAACTTCCGTCCGATGTTGCATGCGCTCGCCGACGCGCCACAGCGCAGCCTGTTCAAGCTGGTCTGCGTGGGCGATGAGGAGCGCGTGGTCGGCGTGCATCTGCTGGGCGAGAGCGCCGACGAAATGCTGCAGGGGTTTGCAGTGGCCGTGAAGATGGGCGCGACCAAGCGCGACTTCGATGAGACCGTGGCAATCCATCCCACTTCGTCGGAAGAGATCGTGTTGATGCACTGATGCACTGATGCACTGATGCACTGATGCACTGTGCATCGATGCGGCTGTTGTGGCCGGACCAACGAGGGCATCAGTCCCTTGCCGGTACTGACGTCGGCCCCTGCGTTTCACAACGTGTGGCAGCCCCGCGCAACACCGCACGCTAGTTCTGCACCCGACGTAAGGGTGCTTGACGCAGGCCAGGGCCCTGCGAGCGAACAGATCAAAGCCCTTCTCCCCTCGGGAGAGGGGTTGGGGTGAGGGTCCGGCACAATCGGCGCGTCAATCAACTGCCGATCTGCCGTCCACAGCCGGTCATGCCTCATCGCTGGCATCCTTGCGCGATGTCCAAGCCCCGCAAACCAGTGACGCTTCCCCCTGCCGGCCCACCTGCGCGCGCCGGCTCCCACGGCGCGGCGCTCTCCAGCGAACAGGCGCGACTGCGCATCCTCGCCGCGATTCGCGCAATTCCTTCCGGCCAGGTCGCAGGCTATGGCGAGGTCGCACTGCGCGCCGGCCTGCCCGGACGGGCGCGGCTGGTGGCCCGCGTGCTCAGCGGCAATGACGATCCGCACCTGCCCTGGCACCGGGTGCTGCGCAGCGATGGCCGGATCGCATTGCCGGACGGCTCTTCCGACTACCGTGAGCAATGTCGGCGGCTGCGTGCCGAAGGCGTGGCGGTCGAGCAGGGCCGGGTGCGCCGCGCCAGTGCCGCGCAGCGGCTGGATGCCGCCGTGTGGGGACCTTCATAAGCCTGACGTTATGATGGTTGGCATTCCGAAGGATGCCGTCATGCCCCAACTGCCGCCCGTCACCAAAGCGTTGTTGATCGCCAATATTGGCTTGTTCCTGCTGCAATGGGCACTGGGCGACCTGGGCGCCGGCGTGCTGCCCTCCGATGCGGCGCTGTCGTCGCTGATGCTGTGGCCGATCTCCAACGGCTTCGATGCGTTCTCGCCCGGCGCCAGCTTCATGCCGTGGCAGTTGCTGACCTATGCATTCTTGCATGGCGGCTTCAACCATCTGTTCTTCAACATGCTGGCACTTTTCATGTTCGGCGCGGCACTGGAGCAGACCTGGGGCCAGAAGCGCTTTCTGACCTACTACCTGGTGTGCGTGGCCGGTGCCGGCGTGTGCCAGTTGCTGATGGCCTGGTTCACCCAGAGCGGGGCGCCGGTGGTAGGTGCGTCAGGCGGTGTGTTCGGCCTGTTGCTGGCCTACGGGATGCTGTTTCCGAATCAGCGGGTGATGTTGCTGTTTCCGCCGATCCCGATGAAGGCGCGCACCTTCGTGATCGTGTTCGGTGCGATCGAGCTGTTCCTAGGCGCAACCGGCTGGCAGCCGGGCGTGGCCCACTTCGCGCATCTGGGCGGCATGCTGTTCGGCTGGCTGATGATCCGTTACTGGCGCGGGCAGTCGCCGTTTGGCGGCAGCGGCGGCAGGAAGGGCGGTGGCAAGGGGCGCAAGCCGCCGCTGCGCGTGGTGCGCTGAGGTCCGGCAGCGCATCGCCTCGTAGGAGCGGACCTGGCCGCGACGGCGGTTTACCGGTAAAGCCTTGTCGCGGCCAGGTCCGCTCCTACGACCAGGGCGTTTCAGGCTAGTAGGCAGATCGATAAACGCCGGAGACAAAAAAAGAGCGCGGATTCCGCGCTCTTTTTCATTGCCTGCCACCGTGCGTTGATGGCCAGTGACGTCCTGGCGCCTGAATCAGCGCCAGATCTTCAACTGCTCGGCATCCACGCGCTGCATCGGCTGGCCGGCCTTGCAGCTGAACGCCGCACCGAACTCGGGCAGGTTGGACAGCGGGCCGTTGGTGCGCCACTGGCCCGGTGCACGGATGTCGGCGCTGGCGCGCTGCACCGCTTCGTTTGGCGACAGCTGCTGGGCCCACAAGCCGGCCCAGGCGGTGAAGAAGGCCTGCTTGTCGGCCTCGGTGGCGGCGGGCTGTGCCTTGCTGAAGGCCTGCCAGGCCAGTTCGATACCGGCCAGATCGGCCAGGTTTTCTTCGGCGGTCTGCGCGCCGTTGACCTTGACGTTGGGCACACCCGGATACGGGTAGGCGCCAAACTGCTCGGCCACCTTGCCGGTCAGCAGGGTCCAGCTGGTCTTTTCGGCCGGCGTCCACCAGCTGCGCAATTCGCCCTTGGCATCCACCAGCGAACCCTTGGCGTCAATGGCACGGGTGATTTCGTGGGCGACCAGCGCGCCGTAGGCGCCGTACTGCGCGGCCGGCGTACTGCCGGCGGTGAGCACCGGCGGCTGCAGCACGGCGGCAGTGATGATCAGGCGGTTCTGCGCGATGTCGTAGGCCACTGCCGGCTGCTGCGGCAGCACGTCCCAACGACGGTCGGCGTTGCCCTTGCCGATGCGCTTCATCTCCTCGCGGTGGCGCCAGGTCGAGGCGATCAGCATGTTGCCGCCGAAGCTGCCGCGGCCCATCGGCTGCACGGTGTAATCCAGATCGCGACGCGGCGCGCCGACTTCGATCTTCATCGCCGACAGCTTGGCCTTGGCTTCGGCCACTACCTCACCGTTGCCCCAGCCGGTGCGCTCCAGCGCGGCCAGCTGCGCGTCGCGCATCTGGTCGGCGATGGCTTCGGCCTGGCGGCGCGTGTCGCTGCTCAGATAGCGCGCCACGTATTCGCGGCCGAGCATCGGGCCGGCGGCGATATTGATCGCGTCCAGCACCTGCTGCCAGCGCTGCGGCGGCAGGGCATCGCCACGCAGCAGACGGCCGCGGAACTGGTACTCGGCATCGTGGAAGCTCTTGGACAGGTACGGCGCCATCGCATCACCCACGCGCCAGCGCAGATAGGCCTTCCACTGTTCCGGCTTGATGCTGACGATCATGCTGTCGAGCTGCTTGAACATGGCCGGGTCGGCCATCGACACCAGGTCGTCCTTGACGCCCTGCGCTTCCAGGAAGTCGGCCAGGCGCAGGTTCTTGTACTGCTTGGTCAGTTCCTTGGTGGCGATCGGGGCGTAGTTGTTGAACGGGTTGTTGATGCCCTGCACCGACTGCGCGCTGCGTGCCAGCGCGGTCTCGATCTGCAGCACCGAGGCGGCATCGGCGTCGAGCTTGTCGGCGGCGGTGCCGGTGAGCGCCAGGATCTGCTTGACGTAGGCGCGGTAGCGGCCCATCAGCGCCTGGGTGTCGGCATCGGTACGGGTGTAGAAGGCCGGGTCGGGCAGGCCCATGCCGCCCTGCATGAAGTAGCCGATGTGGCGGTCGAGTGCCTTCAGGTCCACGTCTGGACCGAAGTTGAAGCCGACCGGGATGCCGACCTGGTGCAGTGCGGCGATGGAAGCGGGCACATCCTTGGCCTTCTTGATCGCATCGATGCGCGACAGCAACGGAGCGATCGGATTGGAGCCGTCTTTTTCCACGGCGGCCTCATCCAGGCCGCTGGCCCAGAAGTCGCCGAGCAGTTTCTGCACGTTGCCCTGCGGTGCCTTCATCGACGCATCCAGCAAGTCGCGTTGCTGCTGCAGTGCGCGCTCGGACAGCTGGCCCAGTGCGGTGACGGCACCCGCCTGCGGCATCGGGTTGGCCTTCAGCCAGCCGGCGTTGGCGTAATCGTAGAAGTTGGTGCAGGCCGCCGAGACGGCCGGGGCCTTGGGGGCAGCCTTCTTCTTGCGAGCGGCGTCGGCGTCGGGGGCGGACAGCAGCGTGATCAGGCTGAAGCCAAGAGCGAGGGCAAGCGGACGAATGGTGGGCATCGAGAAGACGGGTGGCCAGATTGAAGTCGGCGGAGTTTAGCAAGGCTGCGTGCTGCGCAGGCATGTGCCCGCTGCCGTTCGTCTCCGCTGCTGGGCGTTTGCGTGAACGCGACAGGCCCGCGCGTGCGGGCCCGTGCGGTCGGTGGTGGGTAGGTGGAAGCGCTTGCAGCCGGTTACCAGATCACCACGCGGTCCTTGTCCGGGCGCACCATCGCATCGCCGGGCTTGCAGGCGAAGGCGTGGGCGAACTGCGGCATGTTGGACGGCGAGGCGTTCGCGCGCAGGTTGTCGGGGGCATGCAGGTTGCTTGCCAGATCGACCAGTTGCTGCTTCTCACGCATCTGCCCGCGCCAGCTGAGCGCAAACCCCAGGAAAAAGCGTTGATTCGGGGTGTAGCCATCGACGGCGGCTGCCCGCTCGGGATGCGCCCGCAATGCCGCCTGTAGCGCGTCGTAGGCGACATTGGTGCCGCCCAGATCGGCGATGTTTTCGCCAAGGGTGAGCTTGCCATTGACGTGCCGGTCGGGGTGGTCGGGCAGTGGAGCGTAGGCATCGAACTGTCGAACCAGGGCATCGGCCCGCTGCTCGAATACCTTGCGATCCTGTGGCGTCCACCAGTTCACGTTGTTGCCCGCACCATCGAACTGGCTGCCCTGGTCGTCGAAGCCGTGCATGGCTTCATGCCCGATCGTTGCACCGATACCGCCATAGTTGAGGGCATCGTCGGCCTTGGGGTCGAAGAACGGTGGCTGCAGGATGCCTGCCGGGAAGTTGATGGAGTTGGCGCTGGGGTCGTAGTAGGCGTTGACGGTCTGCGGGGTCATCGCCCAACGGGTGCGGTCGGTCGGCTTGCCGATCTGGGCGATGTCGTAGCGATAGTTGAATGTGGCCGCCGCCTGCAGATTGCGGTGGTACGCGCCGGGAACGATCTCCAGCCCGGACCAGTCGCGCCAGGTATCGGGGTAGCCGATCTTCGGCTGGAAGGTTTGCCACTTGGCCAGGGCCTTGGCCTTGGTCTGCGCGCTCATCCAGTCGACGTGTTCGATACGCACCTTGAGCGCAGCGCGAATGTTGTCCACCAGCTCGCTGGCGCGCTGCTTGGCTTCGGGGGTGAACATCCTGGCCACATACAGCTGGCCCAGGCCTTCGCCCATGCTGGTATTGACCCTGCGCAGCACGCGCTTCCAGCGGGGTTCCTGTTCCGGTTGCCCGTGCAGCGTCTGGCCGTAGAACGCAAAGTTGTTGTCGGCGAAGGGCTTGCTGAGGTCGCCGGATGCATCGTCGATGGTATGGAAGCGCAGGTAGGCCTGCCACTGCGCGATCGGAGCGCTGGCGAGCTGGCGGTCGAACTCTGCGAAGAAGCGCGGATGCGACAGCGAGAAGCCGGACCCTGCGTCCACGCCCTGGGCGGCGAAGAAGCGCGTCCAGGAGAAGTGTGGCGTAAGTTTGTCCGCTTCGGCCAGGCTGACGAAGTGATACTGATTCTGCGGTTGACGTGCCTCGACCCGGCTCAACGTAGCAGCCGCCAGGCGCGTTTCCAGCGCAAGCACGTCGTTGGCTTGCGCACGCGCTGGGTCCTTGGCAATGCCGGTGAGTTCGAGCGACTTGGCGATGTAGTCCAGATACGCCGCACGGATGGGCGCGTACTCGGCGGCGCTGTAGTACTCCTTGGTCGGCAAACCCAGGCCGCCCTCGGTGGCGAAGGCGATCTGCATGTCCGCCGTGTGGAAATCGGCGCCGGCACCGAAGTAGAAGACCTGCGCGTCGCCCTCTGCGTAGCGGCCGGTGATGTAATCGGCGACCTGCCTGCCGGAGGTCAGCGCGGCGATGGCTTCTAGTTGCCGACGGATCGGTTGGTCACCCGCAGCCTCGATCGCGGCTTCGTCCATGCCCGACGCATACAGCATGCCGATCTTGCGGGCCACCGGATCGGCCTGTGCGCCTGCTTGCTTGGCTGCGGCTTCAGCGATCTCACGCTGCACGAGTTCACTTTGTTCAGTCAGGATGTCGCTGACGCCCCAACTGGTGCGATCTGCCGGTATCGGGTTGGCCTTGCGCCATTTTCCGTTGACGAAGTTGTCCAGGTCCTGGCATGCGCTTGTTGTCGGATCCAGTTCGCCGATGTCCAGCGCCGACTTGGATGGGGCGAGGGTCGCCGCAGGCGCCAGCGCGTCCGGCGTCTTCGTGGCGCTGCCGTCGTCGGAGGCGCGCTTGCAGCCGGCCAGTGCGATCAGCAGGCTGAGGGCGAGTGTCGAGGTCTTGATGGCGGACATGGCGGAAATGGGCAGGAAGGAGCGCCGAGGATAGGCGGGCGCTGCCGTGCCGGCACGCAGGCTTGAGCTTTATTGAGACTTGTTTTGAAGGCGACGAGGGGTGGGGCACCGATGCCCGATGGCATGGCCCGAAAAAGGAACAAGGGTGCGCCGCGGCAGGCCGCCTGAGGGCGTAAATGGCAGGGGGAGACGCAAAGAGAGGCGGCCTGCGTAAGTTGCGCCACCTGCAGCAAGCCGCGTCCGATGCGCGATGCACGTGTTGAATCCGCCACCTGCAGGCGTAGCGCGCGATCTTGGCGGCATCGCGCTCCACTGTCGCAAAACAAAAGGGCGACGATCTCTCGATCGCCGCCCCCGTTGTTTGCAGCTACCGTGCAATTACCAGATCACCACCTGCTTGTCGCCCTGGCGCACCATCGGATCGCCGGCCTTGCACGAGAACGCGGCGGCAAACGCCGGCATGTTCGACGGCGCACCGATGGCGCGGAAGTTGGCCGGTGCGTGCGGATCGGTCTTCAGGCGCACCACCAGTTCTTCCGGGGTGAAGTTGCGGCGCCACACTGTTGCCCAGTTGAGGAAGAAGCGCTGGTCACGGGTGATGCCGTCGGTCTTGGGATCGTCCTTGCCGGCGGTGGCGGTCTTCATCGCGTCGTAGGCGGTGTTGAGGCCGCCCAGGTCGGCGATGTTTTCGCCCAGGGTCAGGTCGCCCTTGACCTTGTCGCCGGCCGGGGTGCGGTAGCCGTCGAACTGCGCGACCAGCTTGCCGGTGCGCGCCTTGAACGCGTCCAGGTCCTTCTGCGTCCACCAGCCCGGATCGGCGATGAAGTTGCCGTCGGCACCGAAGCGGCTGCCCTGGTCATCGTAGCCGTGGGTCATCTCATGCCCGATCACCGCACCGATGCCGCCGTAGTTCATTTCCTCCGGCGCATTCGGGTCGAAGAACGGCGGCTGCAGGATCGCGGCCGGGAACACGATCTCGTTCTGCAGCGGGTTGTAGTAGGCGTTGACCGTCTGCGGGCTCATGCCCCATTCGGTCTTGTCCACCGGCTTGCCGATCTTGGACAGGTTCCACTTGTAGTTGTACTCGGACGCGGCCATCACGTTGCCCAGGTAGCTGTCGCGGCTGGTGGTCAAGCCGTTCCACTCGCGCCACTTTTCCGGGTAGCCGATCTTGGGCGTGAAGCTCTCCCACTTGGCGATCGCCTTGGTCTTGGTCTCCGGGCTCATCCAGTCCAGCTTTTCGATGCGGGCCTTCAGCGCAGTGCGCAGATTGGTCACCAGGGTTTCCATCTTGGCCTTGGAATCGGCCGGGAAGGCGACCTTGACGTACATCTGGCCCAGCGCTTCGCCGGTCTGGCCGTTGATGGTGGCCAGCACGCGCTTCCAGCGCGGCTTGATTTGCTTCTGCCCGCGCAGGGTCTGGTTGTAGAACGCGAAATTCTCATCGACGAACGGCTGGCTCAGGAACGGCGAGGCGCCATCGACGGTGTGGAAGCGCAGGTATGCACGCCAGATCGCCGGATCGGTGTCGGCGATCATCTTGCTCACTTCCTGGTGGAAGGCCGGGATGGCCAGCGAGAACATCTCCGGCGTGGGGACGCCCTGCGACTTGAAGAACTCCGTCCACGACCAGTTGGGCGTCAGCTTGTCGGCTTCGGCCGGCGAGATCGGGTTGTAGGCCAGTGACGCATCGCGCGACATCTGGGTGCTGGTCTTGGAGACCTTGGCCAGACGGGTTTCGAACGCGACCACCTGCTTGGCCTGCGCGGCGGCATCGGCCGCGGCCACGCCGGACAGTTCCAGCACCTTGGCCACGTGCGCCTGGTAGGCCTCCAGCTTGGCCTTGTTGGCGGCGCTGGTGTAGTACTCCGGGTCCGGCAGGCCCAGGCCACCCTGCATGGCATAGGCGATGTTCTGGCTGGACTTCTTGAAATCCGCCTCGGCGCCGAAGCCGAACAGCTCGTTGTTGCCCTTGGCCGCGCTGCTGCGCAGATAGTCGACCAGCTTGGCCTGGTCGCTGATGGCGTCGATCGCGGCCAGTTCCGGCTTCAGCGGCTCGATGCCCTGGGCATTGATCTTGGCCTCGTCCATGCCGGTGGACCACAGGTCGCCGACGATCTTTTCCACGCCGGTGGCGCCGGTGTCGGCTGCGGCCTGTTCGACCAGCTGCTGCTGGATCGCATTGGAGCGCTCGTCGAGCATCTCGAACGCGCCCCAACTGGTGCGATCGCCCGGCACCGGGTTGGCGGCCAAAAACTTGGCGTTGGCGTAGGCATTCAAATCCGTGCAGGCATTGCCGTTGGGGTCCAGATCGGCGGCGGTGAACTGGTTCACGGCCGGCAGCTTGCTCTGGTCCAGGGTCAGGGTCTTGGGCGCCGCAGGCGCAGCGGTTGCCGCAGTTGCGGCGTCGCCGGCCGGGGCCGCCGGCGCAGCGTCGTCGGATTTCTTGCAACCACTGAGCGCGGCCGCCACGGCCAGGGTCAACGTCAATAGATGAGGTGTTCGAATCACAAAGGCTCCAGGAGCAGCAGTCGATTGGGAAGCTCCGTCGCCGGAGCCGTGGCCGGCACTCTACGCCTCGCCAGCCGGATGGCATGGTGTCGAAGGTCATGGGTGCGGGGTGTGTAGAGGGGCGGGAGGCGGGCTCCGACGCAGCTGCAGTAGGGGACGCACTAAAAAAAACGGCCCCTTTCGGGGCCGTGGAGAAGTGCGTGTTCTAGTTCTGAACGCTGCGCTTAAAAGTCATAAGCCGCAGAGAGACGGACGAAGCGCGGTGGGTTGAAGTAGGTGCCCATGCCATAGGTGTTGGACACCGTGTAACGGTCGTCCCCGTACACCGCTTCCGTACGTGTGGCATCGCGGTCGTTGAGTACGTTGAAGACCTGCAGCCCGATGGCGAGCTTGTGATCGGCAAACGACGGGCGATAGGTCACGCCCAGATCCAGATTCGTCAGCCAAGGCGTGCGGCCTGCGTCGCCCGGACGAGAAGGAGAACCGGCGCAATAGTGGTAAGCCGATTCATAGCCAATCGGATCCTGCTCGCCCTCGCCGAAATAGCCCAGGCACGATTTTGGTGTGCCGGACAACACGCGCACCGTGGCAGATGCCATCCATTCCGGTGTGAACTGATAGGCACCGAATGCCTTGAACTGATGGCGGCGATCATTGGCCAGACTTCCACCTGCGTAGTACATCAGCTCTGCCGAGTCCCAGTCCTGCGTCTTGGAAACGTCAGCCTGTCCCAGATCGGATTTCACTTGGCCTTCGGTGTTGCCGTACAGATGCGACCAGGTGTAATCGACGCGGCCGAACCACTTTTCGTCGAACGGATGTTCCAGGAACAAGTCGACCGACACGTAGTTACGCTTGGCACCGCTGGTGAATCCCCAATCCTCCTGAGACATACGCACCTGCGTGCGGCCCGAGCCGTCGACATTGGCCAAGTTGTAGGTGTTGGTTTCGCCAGGGTTGAACATCACGCAGCCAGGAATGGCAACGGACGAGGAATCGATACCACTGGCCTCGAGCTTATCGGCTATCCGGCCTGTATCGCAGACGTCATCGATCGCGGTCTGCAGCTTGCGATAGGTCACCTTTGCACCCGAGTTCCACTTCTCGCCAAGCGTCTTCTCAAAGCCCATCAGGAACTCATCCTGGTACTGAGACTTCAAGTCGCTCGGTGCGAACGAATTCGGGTCGGGCGTCTGGCCGTATTCACCATTCGAAGAGACCGGGCCCGGGCCCAACGCCCTCAAGCCAGTCGGCTCTCCATTTGCGTCCAGCCCGCTGTAGGCGAAGTATTCATCGGTATAGGTGGAAGCAGATGCACCGCGCACCGCAACGCTATTGGGCAGTGCCAGATAGTAGCGTCCCAGGTTAGCGTACAGCTTCAGCGACGAATCGCCGAACACATCCCAGCTCACGCCCAGACGTGGTGCCCACTGATCACCACTGTCAACATAGGGAGCGCCTGCGCTGTTGAAGTTGGTGAACTTGTCGTTACGGATGCCAAGCAATACCAGCCACTTGTCGGTGACTTGCCAGCGATCTTCCAGGTAATACGCCTTCTGCTCGACTGCCATGCTTGTTGTCGTGGTGAAAATGCGGCGCTGTGCGTAGTAGCCATTGCCGCCGGAAGGGCCGACACCAAGGCTCGGGCGGATGTCGACCGCAGGGTTGGACTGACGCGCAAACAGCCACTGGTATCCCGGCCCGGTCGTCTGAACACCTTCATTGGACGCATTGAAGTACATGTTATCCACGCCGGCGGTCAGGTCGTGGTCACCAAGCCGGTATTCGAGTTCAAGGCGCAGGCTGCGGGTCTTGTTCTGCGGAAGAGCTGCCTTGATGCGGTTGCTTGCCTGGTCATTGGTGATCGGGGTACCACCGGTCAGAGCAGGGTCCTGGTTAGTAACATTCTGCAGGTAAGGAAGAGTGGAAACGTACGGATTGCCCTGCAGATTGTCCTGGCGGCTACGCCCCCATGTGGCGTTCAAGGTCAGGTCGTCGGTGAGATAACCGGTGTACTTGAAGATGTCGTACCGGTCCTTGATCTTGTAGGTATCAGCGAACGTGCCGCTGCGGCCACCACCGGTTGATGTGTCGTAATCGAAATCGGTGTAATACCCAGCGCGACGATCAGTGCTCTCGATGCGGGTGTATTCCACAATGTTGCTGTCGTTGATATTCCAGTCGATCTTGCCGTAAAACTTTGGCGCGCTATAGGCGTAGTTGTTCCGTCCCAGGACACTTGCCGCGCTGGAGTTGGTGGAAACGCCATCGGTCTTGTCCGATTCGCCTGCCACGAAAACAAACAGCTTGTCTTCGATCAACGGGCCGCCCGCATACGCGCTATAGACCGTGCGAGTCGCTGCGTCGTCCTTGCGGCTGCGATACAGTGTGCCGGGTTGATCCGGATTGGTGTATTCAAATCCATCTGGCAAGGTGTTATTGGGGAAGCGCACGTTCTCGGGCGAACTTGCGAGCGACTTGGGTTCCCAGACTGCCTGAGCACCGAAATGCCATTCGTTGGTACCACGCTTGCCGACCTGATTGATCACGCCGCCGGTCGAGCGACCGTAACGCGCGCTGTAGCCGCCGGTGTAGGTCTCCTGCTGGTCGATCGCGCCATACGGCAAGCTCACGCCACCGAGGTTGCTAAGCGGGTTGCTGACGTTGAATCCGTTGATGTAGTAAGCATTTTCAGTGACGCCGGCGCCGCCGAACGAAACGACCGAGCGTGAGCCGTTATCGAATGCGCCACTGCCCGCCACGGCACCCGGTGCCAGCAAGGCAATTGCTTCCGCGCTACGGCCAAGGGGCAGGATCGCAAGCTGCTGGGAGGTGATCACCGATCGCGAACTGGTCGAGCTGACATCAATCTTCGGTGCATTGGCCGCGGTGACGGTGATCGCGCCCAGCGTGGTTGCATCGGCATTACTGCCAGCGCTTGCGCCAGCGAACGAAACCTCGGTACCCGAACCGACGCGTAGTTGCACGTTCTTGCGCGTATCGACGACCTGATCGCCATGCTTCAAGGTGACGGTGTAGGCGCCAACCGGCAGCGAGCCGAGGTTGTAACGGCCGTTTGCGTCTACGGTGATGGTGCGGCTCAGCCCGGTGTCGCTCTGAACGACAATCGTGCTGCCGGCTTCGGAGGGAGCGCTGCCGTAGATGCTGCCGGTGGTGCTCTGCGCGTAGACCGCGCCATTGGTTAGGCAAGCACTGAGCACGACGGCGAGAGCGGTGCGCTTGATGACTTGGCGACGAAACTGATTGCTCATTCCTGACCTTTCAACTGGGAGTGCGGATAAGGGACGGTCATCGGAGAGTCAGATGGCCTTAACCCGAACGTAATGAATGTCTGCACTGCAGCGCAAGCAATCGACATGATTTGTTAATAAAATATCGTCAATCCGCATCGAAAGTGATTAATTCGGCACAATTCCAGGCTCTGCGACACAGAGAGACAAACAACCTCAACAACATTTTGTAACTAGTAGTTACATTCGATACAGATAAGCCAGGCCTGAAGGCAGGAAGCTGTCGCGGCTGTGGCGAGCAGGCCTACGGCGGTAGGCGTTACGGCCGCGCTCGCCACGTGGCAAGAAGAAACCCCGGCAAGCGGGGCGTCTTTTCAAGCGTTATTCCCGGGTCAGAACCGCACCGTTGTCCCCAGATAGAAGAACCGTCCGACGTTGTCGTACAGCGCAGAGGTGAAGTCCGAGCCAAAGTAGTTACGCGGCGGATCCTTGTCGAAGGCGTTGTCGATGCCGAGGTAGACGTCGATCTTCGAGCCGGGGAACTGATAGCCGAACTGGAAGTTGTGATAGGTGTACGAGCCGTTCCTGATCGGGCTGGCCGAGCCCGGATTGCTGTTGTAGCTTTCCGGTGTCACGCGCAGGTTGCCGTCCACGTAGTTCATGTCCCACGACGCGCGCCATTCGTTCCAGTTGTACTTGGTCTGGAACTGCGCGCGCCAGCGCGGGTCGGTCACGTAGGTCACGTACTCGTCGTACTCGGCCGGAAAGTCCTGGAACACCCATTCGCGCGACTGGATCAAACGGGTGCCGACCAGGCGCAGCACGGTGTTGCCTTCGCCGAGCTGGAAGCGGTAGTCCATTTCCAGATCCACGCCCACACGCCGCGAGCGCGACAGGTTTTCATTGAGCGCCTGCCAGCCGATGATGCTGTGCTCGGGATAGATGCGGCCCTGCGGGTCGGTGAATCCACCCAGCGGGGCGCGCTGCACGAAGCCGCAGAAGCTGTTGTCGATGCCACCTGGATTGTCCACGCAACGCGTGGCATTGGTCTCTGCGGTCACGGTGCCGATCGCGTCCTGCAGGTCGATGCGCCAGTAGTCGATCGACATGCCGAAGCCTTCGAAGAACTCCGGTTGCCACACCAGGCCATAGGACAGGCTGCGCGCACGCTCCGGCTTCAGCTCTGGGTTGCCGCCGCTGACGCCGGGGCGGGTGGAGGTGAAGGTGTCGATCCAGCCCACCGGCACGCCCAGCGCGCTGCAGTTGGCCTGGCGCAATGCCACGTCGCCCGCGGTGCCCGGGCGGTTGGTGTTGGTCGGCAGGTAGTTGCAGGGATCGTTGATGGTCGCGAAGTTCTCGCTCTGCGAGTCGTACAGCTCGCCGATGCTGGGCGCGCGCACTGCCTGTGCCAGCGTGCCGCGCAGACGCAGCGAGGGGATGATGGTCCAGTCCAGGCCCACGTTCCAGGTCTTGGTCGAGCCAATGCTGTCGTAGTCCGAATAGCGGCCTGCCACGTCCAGTGCCAACCGGTCCACGCCCGGCAGGCCGGCGAGCAATGGAATGGTGCTCTCGACGAAGACTTCCTTGACGGTGTACTCGCCACCGCTATTGGGGATGGCGTTGAGGAAGGTCACGCCCGAGGCTGCGAGCGGATCGGTGATCTCCTCGCTCTGCTCCTTGCGGTACTCCACGCCACCGGCAAACCCGATATCGCCGGCCGGCAGCGACAGCAGGTTGCTGTTGGCCACCGATGCGCTGAACACGGTCTGCTGGATCTTGGCCTGCGAGCGCGCGGTGGTGTTGAACCACGCCGCTGCTTCCGGGGTCACCGCGCCGTTGCCGAACACACTGAACGGCACGCAGCCTTCGCGCGCCAGGGCCGAATAGACACGGTTGGTGTGGGGGTTGATCGCGCCCGGATCCAGCGTGGTGCGGCAGACGATGTTGCCGCTAGCATCGCGTGCGGCGTCGATACCGGCTTGCCAGCGCTCATTGATGCGGTTGTTGAGGTTCAGGCGGTCGACCGTGGTCTTGCCGTAGTTGGCAGACACGTCGTAGCTCCAGTTATCGGTGAAATTGCCTTCGGCGCCGAGCACTGCGCGGTAGGTCTTGCGCTCGATGTTCTCGCCGCGGCGGCCGGCATCGACGTTGAAGCGGTTCATCAGGATCTGGGTGGCACCGCGCGCATCCATCAGCGCACCGAGTTCGGGGCTGACATACGGATTCTGGCGACGCACGCGCAGCGAGCTGTCGAACGCCGGCTGGCCGAAGAATTCCGAATCGGTCTCGCTGTACTTGCCCTCGAAGAACAGGCGATGGTTCGCGCTGATCTCGAAGTTGATCATGGTGTTGACGCTCTTGCGATCGAAGCCGGGCTGCAGGTCGGCAACCGCATTCAGATCGACGAAATCGCAATCCACGCACGAGGTATTGCTGACCACCGGGCCGTTGTAGCGATTGCGGCGGAAGCTGCCGTCCTGGTTGAACAGGTAGCGGTTGCCATAGCTGGCCGGGTTGCGGAAATCGAAGGTGCCCAGGTTGAAGGTGCCACCGTATGACGTGGAATGATTGCCGCCCGGGCCGCTGAGCACATTCTGCGGATTGCGTTCGCTCGGCGGTTGGCTCGGGTCGAACGCGGGGTTCGGAACCGACACCAGATATTCGCGGCCGATGGCGCGGTTGCCGCGACCGAAGCGGTCCTGCTTGCTGTATTCGCCGGACACCGCGATGTTGCCGCGGCCGTCCGCAAAGTCGGTGCCTGCCGAGAAGCTGGCGAAGGAGCGGTTGTAGTTGCCCTCGTCGGCCAGGCCGGTCTGCGCACGCGTCTCGAAACCGGTGAAGTTCTTCTTGAGGATGAAGTTGACCACGCCGGCCACCGCATCGGCGCCATACACGGCCGAGGCGCCACCGGTGATGACTTCCACGCGTTCGACCCATTCCACCGGAATGGTGTTGACGTCCACCGCGGTCGAGCCCGGGCTCGAACCAACATGGCGGCGGCCGTTGACCAGGACCAGCGTGCGGTCCACGCCCATGCCGCGCAGGTCGAGCAGGCCCAGCCCGGCGGTGCCGATGAAGCGGGTGGAGTTGCCCAGCGTGTAGCTCGGTGCCAGCGCGGGCATGCGCGCCATCAGATCGCTGATGGTGGTCGCGCCGGTGGCGCGGATTTCCTCGGCGCTGATCGCAGTGACCGGCGAGGGCGTGACAAAGCCGGTACGCGCGATGCGCGAGCCGGTGACGGTGACCTTGTCCAGATCGGTGGTGCCGGGCGCGACTCCGCTTTCCGACTGCGCGGCGGCGTGGCCGGCAGAAGCGGCCAGCACGGCAAACAACGCGGTGCTCAAACGATGACGCTGGGTGTGTTGCGGAAGACGACTCGACATGACCTTGCGGATTCCTCGCTGGGATTTGGCGAAACAGTCGCGCTCGCTGAGCGCTGGCTGAACTGGAATTCGAACGTAACAATTCCTTAATCATGTGTCCACATTTGTGAAATTTGTCATTGGTCGACACGTGCGTGAGTCTGCGGCGCGCATGGCTGCTGACGGCTTGCAACGCGTCTGCCTGTGGCCGGACTGGGTAAACTGACGACCTTTCCAGCGCTGCGGCTGGCGATGCAGCCATCGCTGCGGCGCCAGCACGAGCAATCAGGCAGACAATGACGACGATGGTGCAACGCGCTTCAAGCAAGGCGATCGATCTCTCCCGGAGCGCATGCGCATGACCGGCGAACGCAGAATCCCCGCGCATGCGGTGCAGGGCGCGTTGGCGCCGCATCCGCGGATCCGCAATGTGATCGCGGTCGGCTCCGGCAAGGGTGGGGTGGGCAAATCCACCACGGCGGTGAATCTGGCACTGGCCCTGCGTCAGCAGGGCGCACGCGTGGGCGTGCTGGACGCGGATATCTATGGGCCGAGCGTGCCGGCGATGCTGGGCCTGAGCGGGCGGCCGGACAGCCCGGACAACAAGTCGATCGAGCCCTTGCGCGCGTTCGGCATCGAGGCGATGTCGATCGGCTTGCTGGTCGACCAGGACACGCCGATGATCTGGCGCGGGCCGATGGCGACCTCGGCGCTGACCCAGCTGTTCAACGACACACTGTGGGACGACCTGGATTACCTGCTGATCGACCTGCCGCCGGGCACCGGCGACATCCAGCTGACCTTGTCGCAGAAGATCCCGGTGGCCGGTGCGGTGATCGTCACCACGCCGCAGGACATCGCCACGCTGGACGCGCGCAAGGCCTTGAAGATGTTCGAAAAGGTCGAGGTGCCGGTGCTTGGCATCGTCGAGAACATGGCGGTGCATACCTGCTCCAGCTGTGGTCACCGCGAGCACCTGTTCGGCGAAGGCGGTGGCGAGCGCATGGCCGCGCAGTACGGTGTGCCCTTGCTCGGGTCGTTGCCATTGGCGATTGCGATCCGCGAGCAGGGCGACGCCGGCCAGCCGATCGTGGTGGCCGCGCCGGAGTCGGCGGCAGCGCGGGCCTATCTGGCTGCCGCCGCGCGGCTGTCCGAGGAGCTGGGCAAGCGCCCACGCGCCAGCATCCCGATTTCGGCGTCGTTGCTGTAGCGCGCAGGCCGGCCGCTGGTGCCGGCCGCTTGCTAGAATTCGCTGCCTTTCGCGCGGGCCGCTCGGCCTGCCGCCTTCCGTCTTCAAGGAACACCGCATGAGCATCAAGAGCGACCGCTGGATCAAGCGCATGGCCGAACAGCACGCGATGATCGAGCCGTTCGAGCCCGGGCAGATCAAGCACGATGCCGCCGGCCAGCGCATCGTCAGCTTCGGCACCTCCAGCTACGGGTACGACGTGCGCTGCTCGCGCGAGTTCAAGATCTTCACCAACATCAACTCGACGATCGTCGACCCCAAGCACTTCGACCCGGGCAGCTTTGTCGATATCGAATCGGATGTGTGCATCATCCCGCCGAACAGCTTTGCGCTGGCGCGGACGGTGGAATACTTCCGCATCCCGCGCGACACCCTGGTGGTGTGCCTGGGCAAGAGCACCTATGCGCGCTGCGGCATCATCGTCAACGTGACCCCGCTGGAACCGGAATGGGAAGGCCACGTCACGCTGGAATTCAGCAACACCACGCCGCTGCCGGCGCGCATCTACGCCAACGAAGGCGTGGCGCAGATGCTGTTCTTCCAGTCCGACGAGGTCTGCGAGACCTCGTACAAGGACCGCGGCGGCAAGTACCAGGGCCAGACCGGCGTGACCCTGCCGCGCACCTGATGCCATGGTGCGGCCGCGCCTTCAGCAGGTGGCGGCCGCCCGCTCGCGGTAGCGCAGCAGGTGGCGCACGCCCGCGGCGATCAGCAACGCCGGCCACCAGGTCGACACCAGGTTGCCCACATCGAGACGGGCCAGCCCGAGGTTGTCCAGCAGAAACAGCGTGCCCAGCGTGATCAGGAACAGGGCAGGGATCAGGCGGTAGTGCATGGCGGCGTCCTCGGTAGGTAGGAGGCCATGCTGCGCGCAAAGCGCCCGCCGATCAGGTGCCGGAAGTCAACACGCGCAAATGACAAACGTCATGTCGGCAAAGCCGAGAGGTAGCCAGGGGCACCGGCTGGCGAATCAGCGGCCAGACGGCGCCAGCGCGCAATCGGGGCTGTCTCTTGGAAGACACCAAAGCAAACCAGGGAATCAACAGCGCCTGAAGCCCGCTCTCACGATTCCCCAGTCCCGATTCCCGATTCCCGACTACTTGCCGCGCCCAAACAACATCCCCACACCGCAAGCGACCAACGCCGCCGGCCACCAGGTGGCGATCAGCCGGCCAAGACTGACATTGGTCCAGCCCAGGTTGTTGGCCAGGAACAGCAGGCCGACGAGGATCAGGATCAGTGCGGCGACGACATTGGATTTCATGCGGGAAGGTGGTTGTGAGGCGGGCGCCTATCGTAGCCGCTGCGCCCATGCAGCGACACGCTGCTGCAGCGTATCGGGGTCGAAGCGCTGCGCGCTGCCGCTACCCCAGACCGGGCCGGGCCAGGCCGCATCGCCCGGATGCCGGCCGACCAGGTGCACATGCAACTGCTGCACTATATTGCCCAGCGCGCCGATATTGAGCTTGGCGACGCCGGGCTCGACCCGCAGCAGCTGCGAGAGCTGATTGATCTCGGCCAGCAACAGGCGCTGCTGGCCGCCGTCCAGATCGATCCACTCGCTGGCATCGGCCACCCGCGGCACCAGCAGCAGCCATGGGAAGCGGCTGTCGTCCATCAGCCGCACCTGCGACAGCGGTCCGTCGGCGACGAACACGCTGTCGGCGGCCAGCCGCGCATCGAGCTGAAAGTCGCGCGCCTCGGACATGCCTGCTGCAACCTCGCTCATCCCAGATGCGCTTCGAAGAAGCCCAGGGTGCGCTGCAGCGCACGCTCGGCGCTGTCGGCGTCGTAGTGGTTCGGGTCGATGCTGCGGTTGAAGGCGTGGCCGGTGGGATACACGAAGGTCTCCATCTGCGGCAGCTTCTCGCGGTGGGCCTGGATCGCCTCGGGCGGAATGCTGCTGTCCTGCTCACCGAAGTGGAACATCACCGGTGCGGTCGGAGTTTCGTCCAGCAGCTGGGTGTTGCGGCCGCCGTAATAGCTCACCGAGGGCAGCCCCAGGCGGATCGCCGACAGCAGCGCCACCGAGCCGCCCCAGCAATAGCCCACGGTGCCGACCTTGCCGGCGCGGCTGAGCAGGGTGGCAGCGGATTTGACCACCTCCACCGCGCGCTCCAGGCCGACCGCATTGGCCAGTGCCAGGCCGCGCTGCAGGCTCTCCTGGTCGTAGGGCAGTTGCACGTCCTTCTCTTCCAGGTCGAAGAAGGCCGGCGCCAGCACTTCGTAGCCGCGCGCGGCGTAGTCGTCGGCCACTGCGCGGATATGTTCGTTGACGCCGAAGATCTCCTGGATCACCACCAGGCCGCCGCGTGGGCTGGTGGTCGGGGTGGCGTGCCAGGCGGCGACCTGGCCGTCGGGGGTGTCGAGCGTGGTCCAGTGACCCATGGGAACTCCTGCTGCGGTAAGGTGGAAGGCGCGCATTATCGACCGGATCAGCGGCGCTGCAGGTGAGGGACTCGCTAAGATGAGATTGCTTGCCCGGCGCGCGGTTCAGAGCGCTGCCTGGCACTGTGACATCGGGTCCAGCGAGCACTCCCCGGATGTTCCGCTCGTAGCCTTCCGAATTACGGTCGAAACTTCTGATTTGCGGTCTAGGCTGAACTGCGAACGCGGCATCAATGGCTTTGGTTTTCAGGTCAGTATATGCACTGATGGCCGCATCAAGAGGAGAGCGCCGGTTTACACGCCTACCGCTTTGACGGTCAGCTGCGTTCTTCCTAGGGTCAATGGCTTTTGTTCGCGGTTCTGGGTCATTGCGCCCGCTGTTGCGCCATCGCGATGTTTGCGCACCGTCGTTGGAGCAGTGTGCGGTATGCTAATGTGAAGTCATGGCTTGCCGCACTGTCACCCGGTGCGGAGCAGACGGCAGGCGTCTGAAGCGCTCCTCAGATAGTAAGTTTCATACACAGGAGGAGCACGAGACATCAGCGATGGCATTGGCGGTCAGTAATGTTCAAGTTAAGGGCTTCTTTGAGGAAGTGAAAGCATATTCCTTCACCAGTTCGCTTGGGCTAATATCGTTGGAACGGGCGGGCAGTTGCGGCAGGGTTCAGTTCAGATTGGAAAGCCATGAAAGCAATTACCTACATCAATGCGCACAAGATACTCGTCATTCCGGTGGTCCTTGGCTTGATGTGGTGTCACCACAATTGGACAGTGGAGGCATTCATCTATCTAAGCATTCATGGGGCTTATTCCTTGCTCTGGTTGTTGAAGGGTGCGACCTACCCTGATCGACGTTTTCAGGGCAGTCTGCCCGGCAGGATAGGTTTCTTTTTTATTTTTCTGCCTCTTGCGGGCTATTATCTGGCACCTTATCTGCTTATCAGTAGGCATGTTCAGCTGCCTCCACCTGTCATAGGCCTAATTTTATTGCTGTTTACGTTCGGGATTTTTCTGCATTATGTTGCGGATGCTCAAAAATACTATACGCTCAAGATAAGGAAAGGTTTGATCGAGGAGGGGGTCTTCAGCCTTACAAGAAATCCTAATTATCTTGGCGAGATTATGATTTACTCTTCATTTTCACTGGCTTCGTATCACTGGCTGCCCTGGTTGATCCTCGGCACGTGGATTTTTATTTTCTTCGTCAAGAGCATGCATAGGAAGGACGAGTCTCTGTCCAGATATCCAGGCTTCGAGGAATACCGAAAAAGAACAGGTCTTCTGCTTCCGAAATTGCTTTGAGTCGCCGATGAGGTGAGCCGAAATCCGGGTGCATTGTTTCCGGAACCACAGGCCTTGACCGGATTTTAGGCATGAGCGCCGTATGGTTGCGAGTGTGCCATTCGAGCCTGCCAGGCTGTCATGAGCGGTGAACTGTTCGATAGTTGGAGATTTCTGTTAAGCCTCACAGGATCGGTGCTACGTGAACGGGTATCGGGCTGCCGAAGGCCATGTGGCACGTTTCGGAGCATTGCCAGGCGCCGTTATACTAGTTGCCGACCCGGCCCCAGGCCGCTCCGTTCCCAGGCTCCTGCTTTCATGTCCCAGCTGAACCCCAAAGTCGGCTTCGTCAGCCTTGGCTGCCCGAAGGCGCTCGTCGACTCCGAACGCATCCTCACCCAGCTGCGCGTGGAGGGCTACGACATCGTGCCCAGCTACGACGCTGCCGACGTGGTGGTGGTCAACACCTGCGGTTTCATCGATTCGGCGGTGACCGAGTCGCTGGACGCGATCGGCGAGGCGATGAACGCCAACGGCAAGGTGATCGTCACCGGTTGCCTGGGCAAGCGCCCGGAACAGATCCGCGAGGCCTACCCGCAGGTGCTGGCGGTGTCCGGCCCGCAGGACTACCAGAGCGTGATGGAGGCGGTGCATGCCGCGTTGCCGCCGCGCCACGACCCGTTCGTGGATCTGGTGCCCGACTACGGCATCAAGCTGACCCCGCGCCATTACGCGTATCTGAAGATTTCCGAAGGCTGCAACCACCGCTGCAGCTTCTGCATCATCCCGTCCATGCGCGGCGACCTGGCCTCGCGTCCTGTGGATGAGGTCCTGCGCGAAGCCGAGCGGCTGGTGCGCGGCGGGGTCAAGGAATTGCTGGTGGTCTCGCAGGACACCTCGGCTTATGGCGTGGATCTGAAGTATGCCGAGCGCCCGTGGCGCGACCGCATGTACCAGACCCGCATGAAGGCGCTGTGCGAAGGCTTGTCGGAGCTCGGCGTGTGGACGCGCCTGCATTACGTGTATCCGTACCCGCACGTGGACGATGTGATTCCGCTGATGGCCGAAGGCAAGCTGCTGCCGTATCTGGACATCCCGTTTCAGCACGCCAGCCCGCGCATCCTCAAGCTGATGAAGCGCCCGGGCGCAGTGGAAAAAACCCTCGAGCGCGTGCAGCGCTGGAAGGCGATGTGCCCGGAGATCACGGTGCGCTCCACCTTCATCGTCGGTTTTCCCGGCGAGACCGATGCCGAATTCGAATCGCTGCTGGAATTTCTGGATCAGGCCCAGCTGGACCGCGTCGGTGCGTTCGCCTATTCCCCGGTGGAAGGCGCCAGTGCCAACGCGCTGCCGGATCAGGTGCCGGAGGAGCTCAAGCAGGAGCGCCTGGCGCGCTTCATGGCCCGGCAGGCGGAGATCTCTGCCGCGCGGCTGGAGGCGAAGATCGGCAGCGTGCAGCAATGCCTGGTCGACCTGATCGAAGACGATATCGCGGTGGCGCGCTCACGCGCGGACGCACCGGAGATCGATGGCCTGGTACATATCCAGAACGGCGGCGAGCGCGGCTTGAAGGTGGGCGACCTGGTCGATGTGGAAATCACCGACAGTGACGAGCACGATCTGTTCGGCGATGCATTGCCGGCCAATGTCGCAATCCAGCAGGGACGTCCGTTGAATCTGCAGATGGTGTAACTGGGCGCTGGTCCTTGCACATCTGTCCGTAGGAGCGCACTTGTGCGCGATGGGGCCTTATCGATAACGCCCCATCGCGCACAAGTGCGCTCCTACACGCAGGTCAGCAGAGTGCGATCACTCGCCTACTGAGTGGCGTAATCCACCGACACCACCACGAAGGTGTGCTTGCCCGACGGTAGCTGCGTTTCGAACTCATCGTCCACGCGTTTTTTCAGCAAGGCGCGCGCCAGCGGCGAGTCGATGCTGATCCAGCCGCGCCCGGCGTCGGTTTCGTCCGGGCCGACGATGCGGTAGCGCAGCAGCTCGCCGCTGTCGGCATCTTCCAGCTCCACCTGCGCCCCGAAGAACACCGCCTGCGGGTCGGTGGGGGCGGTGTCCACCACGCGCAGCGCTTCCAGCCGTTTGCTCAGGTAGCGCACGCGGCGGTCGATCTCGCCGAGCTGCTTCTTGCGATAGGTGTACTCGGCATTCTCCGAGCGGTCGCCCTCGGCCGCGGCGGCGGCCAGCGCACGCACCACTTCCGGCCGACGCACGCGCCACAGCTCTTCCAGCTCGGCCTTGAGCCGGGCATGGCCGTCGGGCGTGATCAGTGCGGTGCTTTTTTCGGCAGGCGGGCGCCAGCGGCTCATGGGCGGGTGTGTCGGACGGCAGGGCCGCGATGCTAGCGCGCATGGCCGGCTTGCGCATCTGCCGTCGCACGGCGAAGCTTTGCGCACCTCGGACACGGACGTTGTCATGCTGTTGATGCCGCTGCACAAACCCTGGTCGCGCCAGAACATTCCCTGGGTGACCCTGCTGCTGGTGCTGATCAATGTGGTGGTCTACCTGGGCTATCAGCGCAAGGACGATGCGCTGGTCGAAAACGCGGTGCGCTACTACGTCGAGTCCGGCCTCGGTGCACTGGAGGCGCAAGCCCACGAGCGCTATCTGCAGCAGACCGACGACACCAAGTTGCGCGCAGCGCGCCGGGCCAGGCTGGACAGCGTGCCGGCGCGCCAACGCCTTGCGTATCTGGCGCACCTGACGATGCACGACGTGGCCTTCGCACAGGCGTTGCGCAGCGGCGCATTGTTCGAGGACCAGGCGCGCTTGAGCGAATGGCGCACATTGCGCGCCCCCTACGATGCACGCCTGTCCAGGGTGTTCACGTTGCGGCATCTGCAGCGCAGCTCCGAGTGGTCTCCCGCGAGGATGCTGACGGCCACCTTCCTGCATGGCAGCTTCGATCATTTGCTGGGAAACATGCTGTTTCTGCTGGCGCTGGGCACCTTGCTGGAAGGGGCGATCGGCAGCGGCTGGTTCCTGCTGCTGTATCTGCTCGGCGGGTTCGGCGCCAGCGCGGCCAGCCTGTGGTGGCGCTGGGGAGCGCCGGGCGGTGGCCTGGGTGCCTCCGGTGCGATCGCCGCCTTGATGGGCGCGTTCTGCGTGGTCTGGGGCCGGCGCAAGGTGCGCTTCTTCTACTGGTTCTTCGTGGTATTCGACTACGTGCGCGGTCCGGCGATCCTGCTGCTGCCGCTGTGGCTGGGTTGGGAGCTGTACAGCCTGTTCTGGAACGACAACGGCGACGTCGCCTTCGAGGCGCATGCCGGTGGCCTGATCAGTGGCGCGTTGCTCGGCGTCGCGTTGGTGCTGCTGCGGCGCACGCGTGAGTCCTTTATGGAGGAGAACGAGGCAGTGCTGGTGGACGATCGCTGGGAGCGCGCGCAGCGACATCTGGGACGCATGGAAAACGCGGAAGCCGAGCGCCTGCTGGCGGAGCTGGCCAGCGAGCAGCCGCATCGTCTGGACGTGGCGCTCGCGCGCTACCGCACCGCGCGCAATGCCGGTCGCAGCCAGGACAGCGTGCGACATGCGCAGACGCTATTGCAGCTGCACACCCATCACGCCGAACAGACGCGCAACCAGCTGACGGTGGCTGCCGAACTGAGCAAGGCCGGGATCGACTACGCGCCATCGGCCCGCATGGCGCTGATCGCCACCTGCCTGCGCAATGGACTGCTGGCCGATGCCGAAGGTCTGTTGAAGGAGGTTGGGCTGGATGTGCCGCGCGATGAGCTGGCGCAGCACTGGTTCGTGCTGGCCTTGCGACACGGCGAGTTGCAGGACGGCGCGCAGCGTACGCGCTTGCTGCGTCAGCTGCTGGAGCAGTTCCCCGAGCAGGCACAGGCCAGCAAGGCGCGCTTTTTGCTCGAAAACGGATGAGTGGTTTCTGCGCGACCCGGGTTGCCAATGCAAGCGGTGAGGGCACCGCGCGCTCGACTCACTGAGCTTTTGACCTGGCATTTGACTGCACTTGAAAGACACTGCTACGCGAGGTCCGGGTTGCTGTTGTGTCTTCTGCCTTGAGCAGAATTATCTAGCGCGGATGGATGAGTTGCAGAGCGGTGGATCTGCAGCCTGGCTGCAGGGCCCTTACCCGCCCACCATCGCAGGACACGCCGCAAGTACGTCCATGTAGGCTCTTACGCGGCATCCATGCCGCGTAAGGTCCCGCGACGGTGGGCGGGCAAGGACCAGTCGAGATGGTCGGTCTGTAGGGCTGCGAGCAGTACACGTCGCGCGACGGACCGATGGTGGAGCATCTGAGCTGCGCCTTAAAAAGCTTTGTTGGCTGCTCAGGCCGGTTGGATCGCCACTGCTTTCAACACGGCTTCCAGCTTCGCGCGCAGTGCATCATCGTCGCAGTGAGCCAGTGCGTCTTGCAGTACCTCGCGCACCTGCTCGTCGCGGCCGAACCGTTCGGCCAGCAGCAGGCCCGCGTCCAGTGACCAGGCCGGCATCATCCGATCGCGCGGCCATGCGGCGATGGCTGCAAGCAGGCCATCGGTCGCCAGCTGGAACTGCCCGGCCATCTTCGCACGCTCGGCCAGCAAGGTGGCTTGCTCAGGCGTCAGCGGGGTGAACGTGGAGTCGCCATCCAGCGCTTCGCGCTGCAACCCGAGCGCGCGACGCTCCTGTCTTTCCTGCAGCAGACGATTGATGTACTGGCGGGTGTGCTCGCGCAGTTCGTCGTTGCGACGGTGTTGACGCAGCAGGCGCTGATACAGCTCGTGCACCGCCAGGCTCACCGCACGCGAACGCACCGCCGCGCGCAGTGTCTGGAATGCTTCCTCGGAATGGCCATCGCGCACGTACTGTTCTGCTTCGTCGAGCAGGCGCTGATCCGGGTCTTCGCGCTCGGACGCCGCGCCGCCGCTGGGAACGTAGCCCAGTTCTTCGTGGTACTGGTACACCAGATAACCCATCAGGTGGAAGCTGGCGAACAGGCTCCAGATCGAGGCAATCACGATCGTCGCCTCGCGCACGATCGGCGGCAGAGACTTCACCGCGATGAAGATCGCTGCGGTAGCGCTGCCCTGGATCACATACAGCAAACCGTATGCGGCCAGATACGGCCAACCGATGCGCAGAGCCATGTCGATCGACACGGCCGGGTTGAGGGCGCGGCGCAGGCTGCCGTCGATGGCCAGCGCAATCATCATGCCCGGCAGCAGCAACTGCACCACCAGGTACGCGATGGTCAGGCCGGGCTTGCCCGCCAGCACGCCTGCCGCACCGATGACGATGCCCAGCGCAAACGCCAGCAGGATCAGCCGCAGCACCGCGCTGTCGAAGCTGTTGTAGCCCAGCCGCGGAGCATCGGCTTGCCCGTCGGCGGTATGGCGCAGGATGTCGAAGGCATAGGTGTAGGTGGCCATGCCCAGCACGCCGGCAATCACCAGTTTCAGGATGCCCGGCAGCACCAGCAGCGCGCTGCACAGCGTCAGTGCAATCAATGCGTAAAGCGCCGAGCCGCGCAGCGGATAGCTGGCGATTGCAGGAATGCGGGTCCAGAACGGTGCCGGCGCGGCCTGCGCGGCCACCTTGCGTGCGCGAAAACGGTCTTCCATGACGCTCCCCAGGCGTGTGATGTGAACGGATTGTGCGGTGGCGCGTGCCGTCGCGCAATTGGGGCAGGGCGAATCAACTGAGTCTGGAATGGCCAATGCTTGGCGGCATGTCGCCGGCACGGCCTGGATATTTGCTGGCCCGGCCGGGCGGGTGTCGGCGCCGGCATTGCATCGGGACGTGTCAGGTCTCCGATGGCATGATGCGTGTATCGACGGGCCGCCGATGCACTATGTGCGTCATTGCCTGACGCGCCGGCTGAGCGGTAGGTAACATGGTGGCCCGCCGCAATCCTTGCGGCCCATACGAGCGACCGGGCGCGCCGCGTCCCGGCACTGCCATCGCTCGCATCACAAGGAGTGTCGCTTGAATCCATCCGCCACCGGCAACCCGCAGGTCCGCATTCGCAGCATCGATGTGCTCTCGGACAATTGGTATGTGCTGCGCAAGGTTACGTTCGATTTTCAGCGCAAGGACGGCCGCTGGCAGACCCTGTCGCGCGAGGCCTACGATCGTGGCAATGGCGCCACCATCCTGCTGTATAGCCGCGCCAAGCAGACGGTGATGCTCACCCGCCAGTTCCGTTTGCCGACGCTGCTCAACGGCAACCCCGACGGCATGCTGATCGAAGCCTGCGCCGGGTTGCTGGATCAGGACGATGCGCTGACCTGCATCCGCAAGGAAACCGAAGAGGAAACCGGCTACCGGATCGACAGCGTGCGCAAGGTGTTCGAGGCGTTCATGAGCCCGGGCTCGGTCACTGAACGTCTGTATTTCTTTGTCGGCGAATACTTCGACGGCGACAAGGTCGGCGAGGGCGGCGGGCTCGAAGAAGACGGCGAGGAGATCGAGGTGCTGGAGCTGTCCCTCGACTCCGCGCTGGCGATGATCGCTACCGGCGAGATCGCCGATGCCAAGACCATCATGTTGCTGCAATACGCCAAGTTGCATGGTGTGCTGGGCTAACGTATCGCGCGGCGACCAGCATGTAAGTCAGCCGGTTCCGCGCGTTGGCACCTGGGCTCGTGCTTAACGGACGCGTCTCAACACCTTGTCGCGGTGTTCTGGTGGACTGCCGCTATGGCAGTTATGGCCGTCTTGAGCTAACGACAAGACGGCTTGCTGTCCATTCGGACCGGTTTCCTGGTTGATCCGAAATCCATATATGTTCGGGTCGAGCGAGAGATCGGAGACGTCGTCGCGCGAGAGAATCAGGCACTCGTCCCCCATTTGATCGAGCCACCAAGGCCCGCGCTCGGTAGTGCTTGCTGTGCCGCGTTGCGTCTTGGGTGCGATACATGTCGTCTTCAAAATATAGTGCCGGCTTTGCTTGTTTCCTTTGATGGCTTCAAGCCAAAGTTCTGCGCGGACTGCCTGGCAACGCGTGTTGTTTGGGTGCAACTTGCCGACATAGTGGCCAGCGAGCAGGTGCTGCCTGCTCGCTGGCCACGCGGTGGGTGGGTCGACTTGATGTGCCTTCTGCTCAGCGATCACTGATCCGGTGCTGGAAAGCAAGAAGAGTGACGTGATGGCGGCTGCGTATCCTTGCATCTTGCGGGTCTCCTGACTGTGCGGATGTAGCGTTGCAAGAGCCTGCTTGCATGTGGCCTCTGGCTGGTAACGGCTGGTGGCAAGCAATCACGCAATCGCCCAGGCACGGTTGTGACACTGCGATCAACGCTTCCCACCGAAGATGCTGCCGAAGATGCCCCGCACGATTTGCTGGCCGATCCTGTTGCCGATCGTACGCGAGGTCTGCTTGGCCATCGTTTCGAGCATGCCCTGGCGGCGGCTGGTGCCGAACACCGCGTCCTTGACCGCCTTGCCGAAGCCGCTGTCTTGCGCCTCGTCCTGTTCGCGCGTGCGCGCCGGCGGTGCGGCGTTATGTTCGGCGACCTGCTCGACGCGGCGCGCCAGCAGCTCGGCGGCCGATTCACGATTGATCGCGGTGTCGTAGCGGGTGCCGACCGGGCTGGCAGCGCGCACCTGCGTGCGCTCGGTCTCGCTGATGGCACCCATGCGGCAGCGTGGCGGGGCGATCACGGTCTGCTGCACCGGCGCCGGCACGCCCTTGCCGTGCAGTGGTGACACCAGTGCCTCGCCGGTGCCGAGGTTGGAGATCGCCGTGGCCACATCGAGTTTGGGATTGGCCACGAAGGTCTGTGCCGCGGCCCTGACCGCCTTCTGATCGCGCGGGGTGAACGCACGCAGGGCATGCTGCACGCGGTTGCCGAGCTGGCCGAGGATGGTGTCCGGGATGTCGTCGGGAAACTGCGAGCAGACATACACGCCCACGCCCTTGGAGCGGATCAGCCGAACGACCTGCTCGATCCGCTGCACCAGTGCCGCCGGCGCGTCGTCGAACAGCAGGTGCGCTTCGTCGAACACGAACACCAGCTTGGGGTGTTCCAGATCGCCCACCTCGGGCAAACGTTCGAACAGCTCCGACAACAGCCACAGCAGGAAGGTGGAATACAGCTTCGGCTTGAGGACCAGCTGGTTGGCCGCCAGGATGCCGATCACGCCGCGGCCGTCCGGCGCCACGCGCATCAGGTCGGCCAGTTCCAGCGCCGGCTCGCCGAAGAAGTGCTCGCCGCCGTCCTGCGCCAGCCGCAGCAGCGCGCGCTGGATCGCGGCCACCGACTGGCTGGAGACCAGTCCGTAACTGGTGGACAGCTCCTTGCGTTCTTCCACCACCAATCCAAGCAACGCGCGCAGGTCGTCCAGGTCCAGCAACAGCAGGCCACGGTCGTCGGCCAGCTTGAACACGATGTCGAGCACGCCCGACTGGGTGTCGTTGAGTTCCAGGATGCGCGCCAGCAGGGCAGGGCCCATCTCGCTGACGGTGGTGCGCACCGGATGGCCGAGCTGGCCGTACAGGTCCCAGAACACCACCGGGCTGGCGGCCGGCGCGTAGTCGGCGATGCCGATATCCGTGGCGCGCTGCAGCACGCCGGCTGCGCCATCGCCGGCCATCGCCAGGCCGGCGACATCACCTTTCACGTCGGCCAGGAACACCGGTACGCCCAGGCGCGAGAAGCCTTCGGCCAGGGTCATCAGGGTCACGGTCTTGCCGGTGCCGGTGGCGCCGGCCACCAGCCCGTGGCGGTTACCGAAGCGTCCTTCCAGCACGACCGGGATGTCGTCGGTGACGCCTTTGCCGAGCAGGAACGAGGCCATTGCGCAGGTCCGGTGGGAAAAGCCGGATTCTAGCGGGCAACGTGGCTGGCCAAATCGCGCGGGGGCGACCCCGCACTTCGGTAGGCCGGTCCGCTGCCAATCGCCAGCAGGCAGTTCGACGCCGCCGCCGGTTTGCCAGCCGCTGACCGCCAGTGCCCGCGGGCATTCCACGCGCCGGGCGCAACGGCCAAGCTAACGGCCCACTGACCCTGCCGCCTCCACCGCCTTGCCCCGGTGTTGCCCCGGCGGCTACCCTGCCTGCCTTTCCGCTGTACTGCCTACGATGCCGCTCGCTCATTTTGGTTTGCGCCCATGGCCGGTTCTGGTCGTGGTGGCGCTGATGTCTGTCGTCCCCGCTGCCCACGCCATTTCCAAACGCGACACGGAGAAGGCGGCCGTGCTCGATGCCCGCATGGCCGCCGCCGAAAAGCGTTATCGCGATGCGCTGGTGCTGGTGAACAACTCCGACCCCAAGGGCACTGCCGAAGGCGATGCCGCGCTGGAAGACATGGAAGACGTCATCGACGCCTGCATCAAGCAGCGCGGCTGCCTGGTCGCCAATCAGCTGGCCACCTACAAGCGCCTGCTGAAGGCGCGCGCCGATGCCGAGGCCCCGGCCGCCGAGGATCCGGAAGACGACGACACGCTGCTGCAGGCCGACCCGGACCACCTCGGCCCGGCGGCCAACGGCGTGCCCGAGGCGGCGCGTGCGGCCACGTTGCTCAACGACCAGCGCCACGATTTCGACAAGATGGTGCAGTACAACCCCGCGGTGCAGGCCGGCATCCGCCGCTGGCTCACCGACATGCGCCCGGCGCTGCTGACCAGCTACGAGAACTACAGCAACCTGCGTGGGGTGATGTGGCCGGAATGGCAGAAACGCGGCCTGCCCGAGGCGCTGCTGTTCGGCATCATGGCCAAGGAATCCAACGGCAAGGTGCACGCGAGCTCGCGCGCCGGTGCGGCTGGGTTGATGCAGTTCATGCCCGCCACCGGGCGTCGCTTCGGGCTGGGCCCGGACGGCACCGGCTTCGACACGCGCTTTGATGCACGCAGCGCCGCCGAAGCCAGCGCCGCCTACCTCAACGAGCGCATGGCCGGGCTCAACCGCAACATCGAACTGGCGCTGGCCGCCTACAACGGGGGCGAGGGCCGCGCCGCGCGCGTGTTCACGCAGAGTGGCGGGCGCGGGTTCTGGGAGCAGGACGTCTACAACCAGTTCCCGGCCGAAACCAAGGACTACGTGCCGATGGTGATCGCGGCGGCCTGGATCTTCCTGCACCCGCGCCAGTACGGCGTGGACTTCGCCAAGCTCGACGCGCAGCCGGCCACGCTGAAGCTGGCCAAGTCCACCACCATCTACGAGCTCACCATCTGCCTGGGCAGCATGGGCACGCGCGACGGCTACATGCGCGCATTGCGCAACCTCAACCCGCGCTACGAATCCGATGGCTGGATTCCGGCCGGCACCGTCATCAACGCCACCAACCGCATCGTCAGTCTGTACACGCGCTACTGCGTGAACGGACCGCGCGCGGACCTGGCGCGCACGCTGATCACCGCCGATCTCAACAGCGCGATCGTGCGTAGCAGCGGCGCCCCCGAGTACGTGCCCAGCGTGGCAGTGGGCGATGTCAGCCCGATGGCCGGCGTGCCGACCACCGTGGCCACCGGCCAGCCGGCGATCGCCAAGCCCAAGGCTAAGCAGGCGCGCAGCTACACCATCGCCAGGGGCGACACGCTCGGCCGCGTCGCGCAGAAGTACCAGTGCGAGATCAAGGAGCTGGCCAAGGCCAATGGCCTGAAGGCGCCGTCGTATGCGCTCAAGCCGGGGCAAAGCATCAAGCTGGCCGGCTGCGATCGCTGACCAGCGCTTGCAGTCCCACGTCGGTTAGAACACGGCCAGCCGCATTAGCGAGCTGCGCTGGGCGGACGACCCGTAAGAGCGGTCGTCGCCCCCGTAGGAGCGGACCCGGCCGCGACGAGGCAGTCCCGGTAGCTTCATCGGCACAGGCAAGGCAGTTCCGAATCGGAGGCCGGAGTCATGAAGGCGCAAGCCCCCAGTCTCGCTGCGAATGCCACGTCGCGGTCGGGCCCGCTCCTACAACCGCATCGTTCTTGTTGGGAGTCGGATTGGACATCGGTCTTGTGGCGAGCGAGCCTGAGTGCGATGCCGCTGTCATGGTTGCGTTTCGCCGCGGACAAGTGTGCCTGTTCGGGACAGGCCGTCGAACTGATCAGCGGGATCATTGACCAGTCGGGCCTAACGCATCGGCGCGTTGCGCCGGGCTGCGCCGTTGTAGGAGCGGACCTGGCCGCGACGAAGCGGTCCGGGTAGTTCCAGCGTGGGCGAGGATGCTCTACATCGGAGGCTGGGAGGGCAACATGCGCCTGCGCAGTGAACGTCGTCGAGAAGGCCCTGTCGCGGTCAGGCCCGCTCCTACGAGGGCGTCGCTGTTGCATCACTGCAACCGAAGCGGGCAATCGCAGGCGCGCGGCGGTGATCAGCCCACTTCGCGACGTGCGAGCGCTTGCCCCAGGCGAACCGCCGTCTCTGCAGCAAGTCCGCCTTCGAGCTTGGCGACACCTGGCGGCAGCAGCACGATCACGGTCGAGCCGTAGTTGAAGCGCGCCATCTCCGCAAACCGCTCCAGCACGATGCCCTTGCCGCGATAATCGGTGCGCGTGACGCGGTCGCCATAACGCGGGATCTCCACGCCGCTCCACACCGTTTCCACGCCCGATACCAGCAGCGCACCCACCATCACCGAGGCCATCGGGCCGAAGTCGGTGTCGAAGTGGCAGACCAGGCGCTCGTTGCGCGCGAACAGCCGCGGCACGTTGCGCACCGCATCCGGCCCCACGCTGAACAGGCGGCCGGGTACGTGCACGGTTTCGCGCAGGGTGCCGGTCCACGGCATATGCACGCGGTGGTAATCCTTGGGCGAGAGATAGACGGTGGCAAACAGGCCATCGGTGAACGGCTGCGCGGCTTCGGCGTCGCCGAGCAATTCGGCGGCAGCGAACGACTGCCCCTTGGCCTGGAAGATGCGGCCGTTCTCGATCGGGCCGAGCTGGCTGATGCGGCCGTCGGCAGGCATCAGCAGCGCCGCAGGGTCGGCATCGGGCACGCGTGCGCCCGGCTTCAACGCGCGGGTGAAGAATGCATTGAAGGTGGGATAGGCGCGCGGGTCCGGCTCCAGTGCTTCGCTCAGGTCCACGCCGAACTTGCGCGTGACCGTGTCGATCAACCATTGCTTGGTGGATGGCGTGTCGGAATAGGCCAGCGCGCGCGCCAGCGAGGACAGCAACCGGTGCGGCAGCACGTAGGTCAGGGAAGTGACGAGACTCACGGAGCGGTTACCTTGGTCAGTTGCTGGAGGTCGGCGGCGATCGCCTTGGGGTCGAGCGGGGGACGGATCAGCCCGGCCAGGCGGCCCTGCGGGTCGAGCACGGCGATGCCGGCGGAGTGATCCATGCTGTAGTCGTTGGGATTGTCCGCAAAGCCCTTGCCCGGGACCTTCTGGAACACGAAGCCCAGCGCGGTGGCGAAGCGCTGCAGCGCCGGTACGTCGGCGGTGGCGGCCAGGGTGTCCTTGTGGAAGGCATGCGCGTAGTCGCCCAGGCGTGCCGGCGGATCGCGCTGCGGGTCCACCGACACGAACAGCACGCGCGGGCGCAGGCCATCGGGGATGGTTTCCCATTGTTGTTGCGCCACCGCCAGGTCCGTCAGCGTGGTCGGGCAGACATCCGGGCAGAAGGTGAAACCCAAAAACACCAGCGTCCAATGTCCCTTCAGCTCGCCGGGCACCAGCTGGGTGCCGTCGGACTGGCGCAGGCTGAACTGCGGCAGGGTGCGTGGCTGCGGATAGAAGGTGATGGTCCGGGTGGGCGGCCACGGCGAGCTGGGCGCGGCGCCGAGGAACTTCTGGCCCAGCAACAGCCCCAGGCCGGCGGCCAGCGCCACCAGCAGCACGATGCCGGTATTGCGATTGAACATGGCGGTTTCCAGTGCAACGGACGCTCATGATACCGATCCGACCTCTATAATCGGGGGCCGATTCCTCTTTAGTTGTTGCCATGACTGCCGCCGCGGCCGACGAACTGCACACCATCATCGACCTGATCCGCTACGGCACCAGCCGTTTCAATGCAGCCGGTCTGACTTTCGGCCATAGCTACGACAATGCGCTGGACGAGGCCACCCAGCTGGTCCTGCACAGCCTGCACCTGCCGCACGACCTGGGCCCGGCCTATGGCCAGGCGCGCCTGCTGCGTTCGGAAAAGGAGCAGGTGCTGGGCCTGTTCGAGCGCCGCATCACCGAGCGTGTGCCGGCGGCGTACCTGACCGGTGAGGCCTGGTTCGCCGGGCTGAGCTTCAAGAGCGATGCGCGCGCGCTGGTGCCGCGGTCGCCGATCGCCGAGCTGATCGAGGCCGGCTTCGAACCCTGGCTGGGCGGACGCGAAGTCACCCGCGCGCTGGACCTGTGCACCGGTTCGGGCTGTATCGCGATCGCCATGGGCCACTACAACCCGCAGTGGGACGTGGACGGCGTGGACATCAGCGACGACGCGCTGGCATTGGCCGCCGAAAACAAGGCGCGCCTGCATGCCGACAATGTCACCCTGCTCAAGTCGGACCTGTTCGCCGGGCTGGGTGGCCGCCAGTACGACCTGATCGTCACCAATCCGCCGTATGTCACCAACGACGAAACCGATGCGCTACCGCAGGAGTATTCCTACGAGCCGGAGCTGGGGTTGCGTGCGGGCGACGACGGCCTGGATCTGGTGCTGAAGATCCTGCGCGATGCGCCGCAGCACCTCAGCGAAGACGGTCTGCTGATCTGCGAAGTGGGCGAGTCCGAGCAGCACCTGATCAAGCTGTTGCCGGAAGTGGATCTGGCCTGGGTCGAATTCAAGGTGGGGCAGATGGGCATCTTCGCGATCGAATGCCGCGAGTTGATCGCGCACGGCGTGCGCATCGCCGAGCTGGCCAGTGCGCGCTGAATCGTCCATCGCGCGGCCGCAGCTGAGCGATCTGCTGTTGCTGGTGCCGGTGTCCATCTTCGGCGTCGGCATTCCGCTCAGTTTGATCGACGTGGTGTACCGCCTGTTCGACCCGATGTACGGCGGTCCCTGGCAACAGCGCTGGTTGAGCGCGGCGGCGGAGGTCGGTTTTGGCCTGATGGCGTTTTTCGGCCTGGTGTCGGCGTGGATCGTGGTGGTCAGTTCGGATGCGGCCTTGCGTGCGCATCGGCGCCGCACGCTCATTGTGGCACTCGGCCTGCTGGTCGGAACTGGCGTTGCGCTGCACCTGCTCGCCGATTGGCTGCTGAGTGGGCGCATTAAGCTGGATGTCTTTGCGCTGGTGTTCAGCGGCCTGTTGGCGGTGGCACCGATGCTGGTGGCGGCACGTCATCTGCCGCGCCTGCTGCGCGCCACGCCACCTGCTGCAATGTTGAGAGGATGCCGTCATGGGCAGTAACAGTTTCGGCCGCCTGTTGACGGTCACCACCTTCGGCGAGTCGCACGGGCCGGCGATCGGCTGCGTGGTCGACGGTTGCCCGCCGGGCCTGGAGATCGCGCCGGAAGAATTCACCCACGATCTGCAGCGGCGTGCATCCGGCAAGAGCCGGCATACCTCGGCGCGCCGCGAAGCCGACGAGATCGAGATCCTGTCCGGCGTCTATGAAGGCCGCACCACCGGCACGCCGATCGGCCTGCTGATCCGCAACACCGATCAGCGCAGCAAGGACTACAGCAACATCGCCCAGCAGTTCCGTCCCGGGCACGCCGACTACACCTATTGGCAGAAGTACGGCATCCGCGATCCGCGCGGCGGTGGGCGCTCGTCCGCGCGCGAGACCACCATGCGCGTGGCCGCCGGGGTGATCGCCAAGAAGTGGCTCAAGCAGCGCTACGGCGTGCTGGTGCGCGGATTTCTATCGCAGCTGGGCGAGATCCGCCCGACCGGTTTCGACTGGAATGCGGTCGAGGACAACCCGTTTTTCTGGCCGCATGCCGAGCAGGTGCCGGAGCTGGAAACTTACATGGACGCGCTGCGCAAGTCCGGCGATTCGGTCGGTGCGCGCGTGGACGTGGTGGCCGGTGGCGTGCCGGCGGGCTGGGGCGAGCCGATCTACGGCAAGCTCGATGCCGAACTGGCCGCCGCCTTGATGAGCATCAATGCGGTCAAGGGCGTGGAGATCGGCGACGGTTTTGCCAGCGCCGCGCAGAAAGGCACCGAACACCGCGACCTGATCACCCCGGAAGGCTTCCTCAGCAATCATGCCGGCGGCATCCTGGGCGGCATTTCCACCGGCCAGGCGATCACCGCCTCGATGGTGCTCAAGCCAACCTCCAGCCTGCGCCTGCCCGGCGCGACCGTGG
Organism: Xanthomonas sp. BRIP62409; assembly: GCF_003992965.1. Lineage (NCBI taxonomy): Bacteria > Pseudomonadati > Pseudomonadota > Gammaproteobacteria > Lysobacterales > Lysobacteraceae > Xanthomonas > Xanthomonas sp. BRIP62409. The sequence continues at coordinate 249,788 of NZ_QEZJ01000017.1, forward strand.
ATGCGGATGGCGCCGTGGTCGATGTGATCACCACCGGCCGCCACGACCCTTGCGTCGGCATCCGCGCCACCCCGATCGCCGAGGCGATGATGGCATTGGTGCTGATGGATCAGGCCTTGCGTCATCGCGCCCAGTGCGGCGATGTCGGCGAGGTGGCGCCACGTATTCCTGGTCAGGTCGATGTCTGAAACAACGCGCCCCAAGGTGTGGGTCAGCCAGCCGCTGTTCGACGATGTCGTCGCGCAGCTGGGCGAGCATTTCGAGCTGACCACCACCGAGCGCGTCACTGCCTATTCGCCGGCCGACCTGGCCGCGCGGCTGGCATCGCTGGACGGTGCCTTGATCACCCTCAACGAGCGTGTCGGCGCGGCGGAAATCGGCTCCGCGCCGCGGCTGCGTGCGATCGCCAATGTCGGGGTGGGCTACAACAACCTGGATCTGGACGCACTCAGTGCGGCCGGCATCCTGGCCAGCAACACGCCCGATGTACTGACCGAGACCACGGCCGATCTCGGCTTTGCAGTCCTGATGGCCACCGCGCGCCGCATCACCGAAGCCGAGCGCTGGTTGCGCGACGGGCAGTGGGGGCAGTGGTCGTTCAAGACCATGCTCGGCGCCGATATCCACGGCAGCACGCTGGGCATCCTGGGCATGGGCCGGATCGGGCAGGGCATCGCCCGCCGTGGCGCGCACGGCTTTGGCATGCGCGTGCTGTATCACAACCGTAGCCAGCTGCCGGCCGCCAAAGAACAGGCGCTCGGCGCGCGGTACGTGGACTTCGACACGTTGCTGGCGCAGTCCGATCACCTGGTCCTGGTGCTGCCGTACACCAAGGCGTCGCACCACATCATCGATGCCGCCGCGCTGGGCAAGATGCGCGCGAGCGCCACGCTGGTGAACATCGCGCGCGGTGGCCTGGTCGATGAAATCGCGCTGGCCGATGCGCTCGCCAATGGGCGCCTGGCCGCTGCCGGCCTGGATGTCTATGAAGGCGAACCTGCGGTCCGTCCCGAACTGCTGGCCCTGCACAACGTCGTGCTCACTCCGCATATCGGCAGCGCCAGCCTGGCCACGCGCCGCGCGATGGTGCAGCTGGCGGTGGACAACCTGATTGCCGCGCTGGGCAAAGGCCGCAATGCCGGCCATCCGCCGAGCGCGCTGAATGCCGATGCGGTGGCCGCTGCCAAACAGGCCGGCGTGCGCGATGGCGAAGCGACCAACACCGGCGCCGGCAAAACCACCACGACCAAACGATAGGGAACCTCCGCGGCCAGCTTTGGAGGTTCCCCGAACCCACTGCGCAAGCGCGTTCCCCTCTTTCCCCATTCGATAAAGACAATCTCATGAGCAACGAAAACCGTCGTTTCAACGTCGCGGTCGTGGGCGCCACCGGCGCTGTCGGCGAGACCATGCTGAGCATCCTGGCCGAGCGCAACTTCCCGGTCGCCACCCTGTACGCGCTGGCCTCGGCGCGCTCGGCCGGCGGGCAGGTCGAGTTCAATGGCGGCAAGGTCGACGTGCTGGATCTGGCCGACTTCGACCCCACCGGCGTGGACATCGCGCTGTTTTCCGCGGGCGGCAGCGTGTCCAAGGAGTACGGCCCCAAGTTCGCCGCCGCCGGCGCGGTGGTGATCGATAATTCCTCCGCGTTCCGTTACGACGACGACGTGCCGCTGGTGGTCTCGGAGGTCAATCCCGAAGCGCTGAAGCAGCGCCCGCGCGGCATCGTCGCCAACCCCAATTGCTCGACCATGCAGATGCTGGTCGCGCTCGGCCCGATCCACCGCAAGTACGGCATCGAGCGCATCAATGTGGCGACCTACCAGTCGGTCTCCGGCGGCGGGCGTTCGGCGATGGAAGAACTGGGCAAGCAGACCAGCGAGCTGCTGAGCTTCCAGCAGATCGACCCGCAGCGTTTCCCGGTGCAGATCGCCTTCAACCTGATTCCGCATATCGACGACTTCCAGGACAACGGCTACACCAAGGAAGAGATGAAGCTGGTCTGGGAGACGCGCAAGATCCTGGGCGATGACAGCATCCAGGTGAACCCCACCGCCGTGCGCGTGCCGGTGTTCTACGGGCACTCCGAAGCGGTGGCGATCGAAACCCGCGACAAGATCACCGTCGACGATGCGCGCGCGCTGCTGTCCGCATCGCCCGGCGTGGAAGTGGTGGACGAGCGCAAGCCTGGCGGCTACCCGACCCCGGTCACGCACGCGTCCGGCAAGGACGCGGTGTTCGTCGGCCGCATCCGTGAGGACCTGTCGCATCCGCGCGGCCTGAACCTGTGGATCGTCTCGGACAACATCCGCAAGGGCGCCGCCCTCAACGCCGTGCAGCTGGCCGAGCTGGTCGCGCAGGAAGGCTGACCACGGGTAGCCCGTAGGAGCGCGCTGGCGCGCGATGAAGCTGTCCCGGTGAAGCCTCATCGCGCACAAGTGCGCTCCTACCAACGCGCTGCCGATGGCCTGCTGCATGGGTGTCGCATCGCGGTATCGCCACGGCATGCGCGCTCTGCGCGGGGGGGCGCCGACTTTTTCGCCCATGCAGCGGCTATATTGATGCCCATGAAACATAGGGGCGGGGGCGCGATGCGTCCGATACAAGGGATAGGTGCGCTGCTGCTGATGGCCTGCAGCGGCGCTGCAATGGCGTTGGGCCTGGGCGATATCCGGGTGCTGTCCCGGCCGGGGCAGCCATTGGTGGCCGAGATTCCGGTCATCTCCAACGAACCGGGCGAACTCGACAACGCACGCGTGGCGCTGGCATCGGCCACCACGTTTGCACGGGTCGGCCTGGAGCGCCCGCAGGGCCTGGTCAGCAACCTGCAGTTCCAGTTCGCGCAGGACGCGCGCGGGCGTGCGGTGATCCGCGTGACCAGCAGCCAGGCAGTGGACCAGCCGGCGATCAACTTCCTGATCGAGGTGGAGTGGGGCCAGGGCCGGCTGGTGCGCGAGTATTCCGCACTGGTCGATGCGCCCAATACCGCGGCTGCGATCGCCGGTCCTGCCATCGAGGCGCCGCGCGCCGGGGCCAGCAATGCCATCGCACGTGAGCCGGCCGCCGCGCCCGCAGCCGTTGCCGGACGCGCCGGGCAGGCTGCCGACGCAGTGGCGCCCGGCACACGTTCCGGCACGCGCGCTGCCGCGCCGGCGCCGGCCGGCGATGCGCTGCCGGCGGTGCGCTCGGGCCAGACCTTGTCCGAAATCGCTGCCGCCGTGGCCCGTTCCAACGGGCATTCGCTCGACCAGACCATGCTGGCGCTGCTGCGCACCAACCCGGATGCCTTCATCGACGGCAACATCAATCGCTTGAAGCAGGGTGCAGTGCTGCGCACCCCGCAGGAAGATGCGCTGGCGCAGGTCGGTGCTGCCGAAGCGGCGGTGATGGTGCGCGAGCAGGCCGCGCAGTGGCGACAGGCGCGCGCGGCGGTTCCACAGCCGGCCGAGGCCGGCGCCACTGCTGCAACGCCGGCACCTGCCGCAGCTGTTGCGACGTCGGCAGGTGCCGGCGCGCGGCTCGAGATCGCCCCGGCAGTGGCGAGTCAGACCAACCAGGCCGGCGCCACGTCCGGCACCAGTGCCGAAGGCGAGGGCGACATGGCGGCCAACCAACAGTTGCAACAGGCCAGGGAAGACATCGCCACCCGCGATGCGGAATTGCAGGATCTGCGCACCCGCGTGGCCGATCTGGAAAAGCTCAAGCAGCAACAGCAAGCCTTGATCGCAATGAAGGACACCGACCTGGCGGCCGCACAGAAGCGCTTGTCCGAAACGCCGACCGCGGCGCAGCAGGGTGGCGGTTTTCCACTGTGGTTGATCGGCGGGCTGGTGTTGGTCGTCGCGGCGGTCGTCGCCTGGCTGGCGGCACGCCGGCGCAAGCCCTCGCCGCTGCCGCCGTTGCCGCAGCGTCAGTTCGACATCGGGCCTGCCGGCACCGCGGCAGACGCCGTGGCGCTGCAGGACGATGCACAGGCCACCGTGCCCAGCGAGCACGATGTGCTGCATGAAACCGAATTCGAGCAGGCGGATCTGCGCGAAGACGAGCGCGCCTACCAGGCGCAGCAGCCGCTGTCCGATGTGTTGCGTCGCGAACCGCTGCTGTCCGAGCCTGTCGCAGCGCCGTCGGTGGTTGCCAGCGAGGATTGGCGCTCGCTGCGTGCGACGCCGCCAGCGCCTCCGGTGGTGCAGCCGGAGTTCGCTACGCCTGAGGAACCGGTGCCGGAGCAGGTGAGGTCCGCGCCTGCGGAGCTTCCGTACGGCCAGCCGCAGGACGTAGACGCCACGCGCGCCGGCAACGATCGCGCGCCGGGCGTACCGCTTGCCTCGGTCGCCACGCAGGACAGCCCGGAGATCGACCCGGTGCCTATCGCCCCGGCCGCTGCGCCCAGCGCGGTGAGCACCAGGGGGTTCGTCTCTGCAGGCCGCGATCGTCTGGAACTGGCCGTGGCCTACATGGATCTCGGCGACACGGACACCGCGCGTGGCTTGTTGCTGGAGGTGGCTGCAACCGGCGATGAGGCCACCCGCGCCGAAGCCGCCGAACTGCTGGAGCGGCTGGCATGAGCCCGGCGCTGGACAGCCTGGCCGCCGCACAGGCCGCCGCACGCGAGCGCCGTATCGATTACGTGGAATTTGCCTCGCTCGATCTGGATGCCAGCCGCGCGTTTTTCGAGACCGTGTTCGGCTGGCAGTTTCAGGCCTATGGTCCGGATTATCTGGCCTTCAATGACGGTCGTCTGGACGGTGGTTTCTATCGCGCCACTGCGGCAGCGTCGGCAGATGCGGGTCCGCTGATCGTGCTGTATGCCGACGCGCTGGAGCCCATGGGCGAGCGCGTACGCGCTGCCGGTGGCGAGATCGTCAAGCCGGTGTTCGGTTTTCCCGGCGGCAGCCGGTTTCATTTCCGCGAGCCGGGCGGTAACACGCTGGCGGTGTGGTCCGAGCGCGCCGTCGGCTAGTCCGCGCACGCTCCATCGATTCGACAACAGGCAGGTTCCGATGCGTTACGCGCTGGGCGTGGAGTACGACGGCAGCGAGTTCCAGGGCTGGCAGCAGTTGGGTGAGCAGGGTGGGCCGAGCGTGCAGGCCAGCCTGCAGGCGGCGCTGTCCTCGGTGGCCGATGCCCCGGTGCAGGTGGTATGCGCAGGCCGCACCGATGCCGGCGTGCATGGCGAGTGCCAGGTGGTGCATTTCGACAGCGATGCGCACCGCGCGCCGCGTGGCTGGATGCTGGGCACCACCGCGCGCCTGCCGCCCTCGATCGCGGTGCGCTGGTGCGTACCGGCGGCCGCCGACTTCCACGCGCGGTTTTCCGCGCGCGCACGCCGTTACCGGTATCGCCTGCTCAACCGGCAGATACGCCCGGCGCTGTATCGCCAGACCTTGAGCTGGGAACGCCGCCCGCTGGATGCCGATGCCATGCACGCGGCCGCGCAGGCGTTATTGGGCGAGAACGACTTCAGCGCATTCCGCAGCGTGCAATGCCAGGCCTTGCACGCACGCCGCAACCTGCAGGCCATCAGCGTGCAACGCATCGGCGAGGTGGTGGAGGTGCAGGTCCAGGCCAATGCATTCCTTCATCACATGGTGCGGAATATTGTTGGCTCGCTGATCCTGATCGGAACCGGGGAACAACCGGGCGACTGGATCGCGACGTTGCTGGCCGGTCGCGACCGCACGGTGGCCGGGCCGACAGCGCCGCCACAAGGTCTGGTCTTCATCGGGCCGTTGTATCCCGCAGAGTGGCATCTGCCCGCTGAGGTAACCCAATGAATCGATCGCTGTACCGCACCCGTATCAAGTTCTGTGGCATGACCCGCGCCGGTGATATTCGACTGGCCGGCGAGCTGGGTGTGGACGCGGTGGGGTTCATTTTTGCGCATGGCAGCCCGCGCCGCGTGGCGCCGGCCGAGGCGCGCGCAATGCGCCAGGCCACCGCGCCGATGGTCGATGTGGTGGCCTTGTTCCGCAACAATTCCAAGGAAGAAGTGCGCGAAGTGGTGCGTACCGTGCGCCCGACCTTGCTGCAGTTTCATGGCGAGGAAGACGACGCGTTCTGCCGCAGCTTCAACCTGCCGTATCTCAAGGCCATACCGATGGGCAGCACCGGCATGAACGGCGAGGACGCCAACGCGCGGACCTTGCAGCTCGCCTATCCCAATACCGCCGGTTTCCTGTTCGACAGCCATGCGCCCGGCGCCGGTGGCGGTACCGGCAAGACCTTCGATTGGTCGCGGCTGCCGACCGGCCTGCATCGCCCGTTTCTGCTGGCGGGTGGCATCACCGCCGACAACGTGTTCGATGCGATCGTGGCGACGCTGCCGTGGGGCGTGGACGTGTCCAGCGGCGTGGAGCTGGCGCCGGGGATCAAGGACGGCCACATGATGCGCAAGTTCGTCGAAGAAGTGCGTCGGGCCGATTGCCACGAGATGGGGTGAGTTGGGGGCGGGAATCGGGAATCGGGATTGGGGAATCGGAGCGGGCAGTCTGCTTCGTTGTTTTGATTGCCCTAGATCTTTCGCTTCTCTGATGATCGATTGTTCGGTCGCTGTTTCGCCGACCACTGAGCGTTCCAATTAGACGCTTGCGGCATCCGTGGTGTGCTGTTGATCCTCTGAAAGTGCATGACGGAGCCAGCCGGCGAGCTGTTCGATGCGCGGATCGGGGTTGCGCCTTGCGGCGCACAGCACCCAGCGGCCGCGCGTTGGCGTAAAGCCCCAGGGCGCCAGCAGGCGCCCGGCGGCCAGGTCCGCGGCAACCAGCGGTTGCGGTGCGATCGCCACGCCCAGGCCGGCCGCGGCCGCCTCCAGCAGATAGACCAGATGTTCGAATTCGGTGCCGAAGCCCAGCGCCTCGGGTGCCAGGCCGTGGCGTTGCGCCCATTCCGGCCAGGCCTGCGGGCGCGAGCGGGTGTGCAGCAAGGCGTGGTCGAGCAGGGCGGTCGCCGCGCTGCCATCGAGCCGGGTGGCCGATGCCAGCTGCGGGCTCAGCACCGGGCCGATCCACTCCACGCCCAGCTCGTGCACCTGCCACTCGCCTGGCCACGGCGGGGTGTCCAGCAGCAAGGCCGCATCCAGGCCATCCAGGTCCGGACCGGGCGCCTGTTCGTTGGCCGACAAATGCAGGCGCAGCTGCGGCAGATCCCGCTGCAGCCTGCCCAGCCGCGGGATGACCCAGCGCGCGAGCAGGCTGCCGGAACAGCCCAGCACCAGCGGCGCCTCGCTGGTGGGGCGCCGCAACGCTGCCCAGGTGTCGCCGATCAGCGCAAAGCCTTCGCCGGTGGCATCACGCAGCCTGGCGCCGGCAGGCGTGAGCACCAGGCCGCGGCCCTGGCGGGTGAACAGCGCCGTGCCCAGCGCCTGTTCCAGCGAGCGCACATGCCGGCTGATGGCGCCATGGGTCACGTGCAGCTCCTGCGCGGCCCGGCTGACGCTCTGCAGACGCGCGGCGGATTCGAACGCGCGCAGCGCTGCCAGCGGTGGAAGCAGTGTGCTCATATGTGAGTCCTGATCACAGGTTGCGGCAATCTTATCGATTTATTGAACGCCGTGGCTGCGCTACAGTAATGCCTCATGTACGACCGCATCGCTGCAGAGGATTCCCATGTCGGCCCAGCCCATCAGTGACTTTTACGCCTATCCGGACGCTGCCGGCCACTTCGGCAAGTTCGGTGGCCGGTTTGTCGCCGAGACCTTGATCGGCCCCTTGCAGGAGCTGTCTGCCGCCTACGACCAGGCGCGCCAGGATCCGGCCTTCATTGCCGAATACGACAAGGATCTCAAGCACTACGTCGGCCGGCCCAGCCCGATCTATCACGCCGAGCGCCTGAGCCGCGAAGTGGGCGGCGCGCAGATCCTGCTCAAGCGCGAAGACCTCAACCACACCGGCGCGCACAAGATCAACAACACCATCGGCCAGGCCTTGCTGGCCAGCCGCATGGGCAAGACCCGCATCATTGCCGAGACCGGCGCCGGCCAGCATGGCGTGGCCAGCGCCACGGTGGCCGCGCGGCTGGGCCTGGAATGCGTGGTCTACATGGGTGCCACCGACATCGAGCGGCAGAAGATCAACGTCTACCGCATGAAGTTGCTCGGTGCGACCGTGATACCGGTGACCTCCGGCTCGGCCACGCTCAAGGACGCGCTCAACGAAGCGATGCGCGACTGGGTCACCAACGTGCAGGACACCTTCTACATCATCGGCACCGTGGCCGGCCCGGATCCGTATCCGCGCATGGTGCGCGACTTCAACGCGATTGTCGGCCGCGAAGCGCGCGCGCAGATGCTGGAAGATTTCGGCCGCCTGCCGGATGCGCTCAGCGCCTGCGTCGGCGGCGGCAGCAATGCGATCGGCCTGTTCCATGCCTTCCTCAACGACCCAGGTGTCAAGATCTACGGCGCCGAAGCGGCCGGCGACGGCATCGCCAGCGGCCGTCATGCGGCGTCGATCGCGGCCGGGCGCCCCGGCGTCCTGCATGGCAATCGCACCTATGTGATCTGCGACGACGACGGCCAGATCACCGAAACCCATTCGATTTCTGCCGGCCTGGATTACCCGGGCGTGGGCCCGGAGCATTCGTTCCTGTCCGACAGCGGGCGTGCGGTCTACCAGGGCATCACCGACGACGAAGCGATGGCCGCCTTCCATCTGCTGGCGCATACCGAAGGCATCCTGGCCGCACTCGAATCCAGCCATGCAGTGGCGCAGTCGATCAAGCTCGCGCGCGAGATGCCCAAGGATGCGCTGATCCTGTGCAACCTGTCCGGCAGGGGCGACAAGGACGTGCACACCATCGCCGCACGCGAAGGCGTGCAGGTCTGATGCCGCTGCGGCGCGTCACCGTGACCGCGCTAGCCGACCAGCCGGGCGAACAGGACCTGCTGTTCGCCTGGCTCGACCGCTGGGCGCCGCAGATCCGCATGTGTTCGGAAAACAGCGGCTGCGGCTGCTGCCTGGACAGTTTCGACCTTGAGGTCGAGGCCCAGGCATTGACCGAATTGCCGGCCACGATGTACCAGGACTTCCATTGAGGCGGTCGCACCGCCTCTAACAATTGCAAGGTCTTTCAATGCGTCGTATCGACGAAACCTTCCAGCGTCTGCGTGCCGATGGCCGCAAGGCGCTCATCCCCTTCATCACCGCCGGCGATCCGTCGCTGGAAGCCACCGTGCCGGTGATGCATGCGCTGGTGCGCGCCGGTGCCGATGTCATCGAACTCGGCGTGCCGTTTTCCGACCCGATGGCCGACGGCCCCACCATCCAGCGCAGCTCGGAGCGCGCACTGGGCCGTGGAGCCGGCCTGGCCTATGTGCTGGAAGCGGTGCACGAGTTCCGCCGTGAGGACGCCACCACGCCGGTGGTGCTGATGGGCTACCTCAACCCGATCGAGATCCACGGCACCCGGCGCTTCGCCGAAGCCGCCGTCGCTGCCGGCGTGGATGGCCTGCTCCTGGTCGATCTGCCGCCCGAAGAGGCGGACGAGACCCGCGCGATCTTCACCGAGGTCGGCCTGGCGCTGATTGCGCTGGCGTCGCCGACCACCAGCGAGCAGCGCCTGGACATGCTGTGCAGCAGCGCCCAGGGCTATCTGTACTACGTCAGCTTCGCCGGCGTCACCGGCGCCTCGAACCTGCTCGACACCCATGCCGCCAGCGACCGCCTGCGCCAGCTGCGCCGGCGTGCCGGCGCCCCGGTGGTGGCCGGTTTCGGCATCAAGGACGCCGCCAGCGCCGCCGCCATGGCCGTCGACGCCGACGGCGTGGTGGTCGGCAGCGCGCTGGTCGCCGCACTGGCCGAAGCCACCGATGTCCGCAGCGCCCGCGAACGCGCCGAGGCTTTCCTGGCCCCGCTGCGGCAGGCGCTCGACCAGGCCTGACACCACAGCCTCTCTGCGCCTGCGGGCGAGAAGGGTACAGCTGGCGCGCCACCGGCACGCCAGCCTTGGGGCCGCCGCGCGGCAAGCGCGGGCCGGGCCGCCCGGGCCCGCATTTAGCCTGCGCGCTACCTCGGCTTTCCCGCAGCGCGTTAGACTGTCGCCCCTCTGCGGCCCACATGGCCGCCCTGCATGGATTGTCATACACGCATGAGCTGGCTCAGCAAATTGATGCCCTCCGGCATCCGCACCGAGAACACCCCGGCCAAGAAGCGCAGCGTCCCCGAGGGGCTGTGGGAGAAGTGCAGCAACTGCGGCAGCGCGCTGTACGGCCCCGAGCTCGAGGAGAACCTCGAGGTGTGTCCGAAGTGCGACCACCACATGGCGATCCGCGCGCGTGCGCGCCTGAACTCGCTGTTCGATCCCGACACCGCGACCACCGAGATCGCCGCGCAACTGGGCCCGGTCGACGTGCTCAAGTTCAAGGACCAAAAGCGCTATGGCGAGCGCATCAAGGCCAGCCAGAAGAGCAGCGGCGAGTACGACGCGCTGATCGCCATGCGCGGCACGCTCAAGGGCAACCCGCTGGTCGCCGCCGCATTCGACTTCGCCTTCATGGGCGGCTCGATGGGCTCGGTGGTCGGCGAGCGCTTCGCGCGTGCGGCCGAAGTGGCGCTGGAAGTCGGCTGCCCGTTCGTGTGCTTCTCCGCCAGCGGCGGGGCGCGCATGCAGGAAGGCCTGTTCTCGCTGATGCAGATGGCCAAGACCTCCGCGGCACTCGGGCGCCTGCGGGAAGCCGGCCTGCCGTACATCTCGGTGCTGACCCATCCCACCACCGGTGGCGTGTCGGCCTCGTTCGCGATGCTGGGCGACATCAATATCGCCGAGCCGCATGCGTTGATCGGCTTCGCCGGCCCGCGCGTGATCGAGCAGACCGTGCGCGAGACCCTGCCGGAAGGCTTCCAGCGGTCTGAGTTCCTGCTCGACCACGGTGCCATCGACCAGATCTGCGACCGCCGCGACATGCGCGACCGCATCGCCGATCTGACCGCACTGATGATGCGTCAGCCGCATCCGCAGGACGCGGCCGCATGAGGCCAGTGGCCGCGCGCTGGCGCGACACCGTCGCACGCGCCGCTGCGCGTGCGTCCACCCGTAGGCAGGAACACCGCAACGCATGAGCAGTCGCAAGTATTTTGGAACCGACGGCATCCGCGGTCGGGTCGGGCAGGGCGTGATCTCGGCCGATTTCGTGCTGCGGCTGGGCAATGCGCTCGGTCGGGTGCTGACCCAGGGCCGCAGCAAGCGTCCGCTGGTGCTGATCGGCAAGGACACGCGGATTTCCGGTTACATGTTCGAAGCCGCATTGGAAGCCGGCCTGGTCGCCGCCGGCGCCGACGTGCAGCTGATCGGCCCGATGCCGACCCCGGCCATCGCCTTCCTGACCAATACGCTGCGCGCCGATGCCGGCGTGGTGATCAGCGCCTCGCACAATCCGCATTACGACAACGGCATCAAGTTCTTCTCCGCCGAAGGCGAGAAGCTCGACGACGCCACCGAAGCGGCGATCGAGGCCGCGCTGGACGAGCCGTTCCACACCGTGGAATCGGAGCGCCTGGGCAAGGCGATCCGCACCCGTGATGCGATCGGCCGTTACATCGAATTCTGCAAGGCCAGCGTGGCGCGCGGGTTCACCCTGCACGGCCTGAAGATGGTGCTGGACTGCGCGCATGGGGCGACCTATCACATTGCGCCGATGCTGTTCCGCGAGCTGGGTGCGGACGTGGTCGTCATCGGCGCCGCGCCCGACGGGCTCAATATCAATGCCGGTGTCGGCTCCACCCATATCGACAATCTCGCCGCCAAGGTGCGCGAGAGCGGCGCGCAGCTGGGCATCGCCTTCGACGGCGATGGCGACCGCGTGCTGATGGCCGACGACCAGGGCAACCCGGTCGATGGCGACGACCTGCTCTACCTGCTCGCGTGCTCCTGGCAGGCCAGCGGCCGGCTCACCGGCACCGTGGTCGGCACCTTGATGACCAACTACGGCCTGGAACAGGCGCTGGCTGCACGGAACATCCCGTTCCAGCGCGCCAAGGTCGGCGACCGCTATGTGCACCAGGCGCTGGTCGAAGGCGGCGGCACGCTGGGTGGCGAAACCTCCGGCCATCTGCTTTGCCTGGATCGCGCCACCACCGGCGATGGCATCGTCAGTGCGCTGCAGGTGCTCGAGGCCCTGGGCCGCGATGGGCAGAGCCTGCGCCAGGCCCTGAGCAGCCTGAGCAAGGTGCCGCAGAAGACCGTCAACGTGCGGCTGGATGGCGGGGCGGCCAAGGCGATCGTGGAGGCCGCCGGCGTGCAGCAGGCACTGCAGCAGGCGCAGGCCGCCGTGCACGGCCGGGGACGTGCGTTCCTGCGTCCGTCCGGCACCGAGCCGGTGGTGCGCGTGACCGTGGAAGCCGACGACGCCGGTCTGATGCAGGACACGCTCGACCGTCTCTCCGGGGCCGTGCGTGACGCGGCGTGAGTCGCTGATCATTGGTGTGTGCGTGGTCTTTGCCAAGGCCGCGACGTTCTACCTGTTGTATCGCCTGCTGTCCTGAGCGGCAGGCCTTCCTTTCGACTTCCCGAACTCAACTGCAGATATCCGTATGAGCGCCCGCATCCCGACCCTGGACATCACCCGTTTCGACAGCGACCGCGACGCTTTCGTCGCCGAGCTCGGCGCGGCCTATCGGCAGTGGGGCTTTGCCGGCATCCGCAACCACGGCATCGCGCAGGCCGACATCGACGCGGCGTACGAGGTGTTCAAGGCGTTCTTTGCGCTGCCCGAAGAGGTCAAGCGTCGCTACCACGTGGAAGGCAGCGGCGGTGCGCGCGGCTATACCGCGTTCGGCGTGGAAACCGCCAAGGATTCCAAGCATTTCGATCTGAAGGAGTTCTGGCATATCGGCCGCGAAATCCCGGACGATTCGCCTTACCGCGCGGTGATGGCGCCGAATCTGTGGCCGGAAGAGGTGCCCGGGTTCCGTGAGCGCGGCTATCGCCTGTACCAGCAGCTGGATCACCTGGGCTCGCGCGTGCTGTCGGCATTGGCGCTGCATATCGGCCTGCCGCAGGAGTATTTCGTCGACAAGACCAACAACGGCAACTCGATCCTGCGGCCGATCCACTACCCGCCGATCACCAGCGACGACATTCCCAATGTGCGTGCCGGCGCGCATGGCGACATCAATTTCATCACCTTGCTGGTCGGTGCCAGCGCGGCCGGGCTGGAAGTGCGCTCCAACGATGGCGAGTGGGTGCCGTTCACTGCCGACGCCGACACCATCGTGGTCAACATCGGCGACATGCTGCAACGCCTGACCAACCACGTGTATCCGTCCACCATCCATCGCGTGGTCAATCCGCCGGGCGAGCAGGCACGCAAGCCGCGCTATTCGGTGCCGTTCTTCCTGCATCCCAATCCGGATTTCCTGATCGACGTGCTGCCGTCGTGCATCACCGCCGACAATCCGAGCCGGTATCCCAAGCCGATCACCGCGCACGGGTTTCTGGAAGAGCGTCTGCGCGAAATCAAGTTGAAGTAGTCCGTTCGCGGCCAGGACGCGCAGGCGATCGCTGCGTTTGCAGCATCGGCAATGACCGCCTGCACAGTTTGATTCATGAAAGTGTGCTCGCGTCCGATTAAAGCTTGCATTCACCTGAGCCGATAACCCAGTCTGATCGCTAGCGCGACGTCGGACTCGCCTGGCGCCCGCTGCTGAGTGCACTAGCTTGGGGGGCGCATGCGGATGCAGTGGTTCAAACGGATCGGCCCGGTTTGCGGGGTGCTGGCGTACTGCGCCGCAAGCTGCGCATTAGCAACGCCGCTCAGCGTGACCGTCGTCGATGCCAACGGCATGCTGGTCGATGCGGTGGTGAGCCTGGAGCCGGCACGTCCGGTTGCCGCCGGCGCGCCGCGGACCGTGGAGATGGACCAGGTCAATTCGCAGTTCGTGCCCGCCGTGCTGGCGGTGCGCACCGGCACCCTGGTGCGGTTTCCCAACAACGACCAGATTCGCCATCAGGTCTATTCGTTCTCCCCCGCCAAGCGCTTCGAATTGCCGCTGTTCCAGGGCAGCACCGCCGCACCGGTGCGCTTTGACCAAGCCGGTCTGGTGACGGTGGGCTGCAATATCCACGACTGGATGCTGGGCTATATCCTGGTGGTGGACACACCGTATTTCGGCAAGACCGGCAGCGACGGCCGCGTGCAGCTGGATGCGCCGGCAGGCAACTACACGCTGCGGGTCTGGCATCCGCGCATCAAGGGCGCCGCGCTCACCGAGCCGGTGGCACTTGCGCGCCAGGCCATGCAACGGCGCGTGACCCTGCAGACCACCGGCGCCGCGCCCGTGGTCGCGCCACTGGATGCGCGCGTGCGCGCGCTGCAGGACAAGTTCCGTCGCGCCGACCCGAAGACGCCGAAGCCATGAAGGCCATGCGCCTGCATACCCGGATCGCGGCCTTGTTGGTGCTGGTCGTGCTCGCCACGCAGGCACTGACCTTCATTGCGGTGCAGGTCGCCACCGAGCGTAGCGTCAAGGCGCAACTGGGCGAAGAACTGCAGATCGGCGAGCGCGTCTGGCAACGCATCAATCTGCGCCGCGACGAGCAACTGATGCAGTCGGCCTCGGTGCTGGCCGACGACTTCGGCTTTCGCGCGGCCGTGGCCAGTGGCGATGTGCCGACCATGCAATCGGCATTGCGCAATCACGCTGCGCGCATGTCGGCGCAGACCGCGCTGCTGTTGTCCCCGGACGGGGAGTTTCTGACCGGGCTCGCCGACCTGCCGCAAGCCGAACAGCTGCGCGCCGTGCAGACCCTGCTGCAGCAGGCGCAGCGCGATGGGCGTGCGGTCGGTGTGGTGGCCTTGGACAGCCGCATCGTGCGGCTGGCGGTGGTGCAGGTGCTGGCACCGAGCCGGGTGGGCTGGATCGCGATCGGTAATGAATCCGGCGACGGACTGGCGCAGGATTTCCGTTCCACCACCGGGCTGGATGCGACCTTCTTCACCGATGGCCCGCCGGTGCGCGTGCTGGCCTCCACCCTGGAGCCGGCCGCGCGCGCAGAGTTCGCACAGCAGCTGCCGACCGCCGAACGCGCGCAGGGCGCGGCGGTCGCCTTGACCCTGGCCCAGTCGCGTTACCTGGTCAAACTGCAGTCGATCCAGGGCGACAGTCATGTGCGGGTTGCGCTGCAGGCCTCGCTGGATCGCGCGGTGGCGCCCTATCGCGTGCTCAAGTTGCGCATCCTGCTGCTGGCGGGTCTGGCCACGGCTGCGGCGCTGGGCGTGGCGATCTTCCTGGCGCGCAGCGTCAGCAGGCCGGTCGCGCAGCTGGTACAGGCCGCACGGCGCATCCAGCGCGGCGATTACCACACCGCCGTCGAAGTGCCATCCGGGCGCGAACTGGCCGAGTTGGCCGACAGCTTCGGGCGCATGCAGCAGCAGATTGCCAGTCGCGAGCAGCACATCCTGCATCAGGCGCGCCACGATGCCTTGACCGGTCTGCCCAATCGCATCTGCTTGCTGGAGCGGCTGAAGGATGTGGTGGAGCAGACCGTGGCGTCCGGCGGCACCGCCGCGGTGCTGATCCTGGATCTGGAACGCTTCAAGGAACTCAATGACAGCCTGGGTCACGATTTCGCCGACCAGGTCCTGGTCGAGGTGGGCCGCCGTCTTGCCGACGTGGTGCAGGAACCCAATCTGGTCGGGCGGCTGGGCAGCGACGAATTCATGGTGGTGGTGGCGCAGACCGATGCCGCCACCGTGCAACAGGATGCACAGCGCTTGCTGCTGCAGCTGCGCCGCCCGCTGGCGCTGCCGCAGGCGCGCATCCAGCTGGAAGCCAGCATCGGCATCGCCCTGATCCCCGAACACGGCGCCGACCCGGACACCTTGCTGCGGCGCGCCGACATTGCCCGTCGCCAGGGCGGCAACGTCAGCACCATCGGTGCCAGCGTGTATCGCCTGGGCCAGGACGAGCAGCATCTGCGCCGGCTGCGCCTGACCGGCGATCTGCGCCAGGCCGTCGGTGGCAACGAGCTGACCTTGCGCTTTCAGCCCAAGATCTGCCTGCGCAACGATCGCGTCGAGCAGGTGGAGGTGCTGGTGCGCTGGCACCATCCGGTGCTCGGGGCGATCGGCCCGGACGAATTCATCCCGCTGGCCGAGCACTCCGGCGTGATCCACCCCTTGACCCGCTTCGTGCTGGACGAGGCGCTGCGCTGCCAGGCGCAGTGGCGCCGGCAGGGCCTGGAGCTGGGCATGGCAATCAATCTTTCCGCGCTGGACCTGTCCGACCCCGGTTTGCCGGATTACGTACGTGGCCGTCTGGAGCATCACGCGGTGCCGGCGCAGTCGGTCACGCTGGAGCTGACCGAAAGCGCCTTGATGCGCGATGTCGAATCCGCGCTGCACATGCTGCATCAGCTGCGCAGCGTCGGCGTGCGGCTGTCCATCGACGACTTCGGCACCGGCTATTCCTCGTTGGCGCAGCTCAAGCGCATGCCGGTGGACGAATTGAAGATCGACAAGAGCTTCGTCATGCAGCTGGCCGAAGGCACGGACGATGCGTTCATCGTGCGCAGCACCATCGATCTCGGGCATAACCTGGGCTTGAGCGTGATCGCCGAAGGCGTGGAAAACGCCACGTCCCTGGGACTGCTGCGCGGTTACGGCTGCGACATGGTGCAAGGCTATCTGTACGCGCCGCCGTTGGAAGAGGTGCCGCTGGTCGCCTGGTGCCTGCGCCAACTCGATACGACGCCGGCAGCGCAGGCAGGAGTGCATCGATGACCCGGTGGCGATGCACGCTGCTGGCTGCGGCACTGGCCGGGCTGGCCATCGCGCCCGCGTCGGTGATTGCGGGTGATGGGCGTCTGCTCGCCACCGGCGGCGTGTCGATGATCGAAGGTAGTAGCGGGGGCGGCATCGTGCCGTGGGCCACGCTGTCGGGCTACGGCACCCGCGACGAACTCGGCACCGTCCTGTTTGCCACGCATGTGGACAGCGGCGATTACCGGCTCGACGTGCAAGGCGCCGCGCTGACGGTCGGCAACCGGCTGGAACTGTCGCTGGCGCGGCAGCGGCTGGATCTGGGCACCCTGCAGGACCGGCTGGGCCTGCCATGGAATGCGCTCGGCCAGGACGTGTTCGGCGCCAAGCTGCGGGTCTATGGCGATCTGGTCTACGGGCATGCGCCACAGGTCAGTGTGGGCGTGCAGTACAAACGCCTGCGCGATGGCACGCTGCCGCTGGCGATCGGCGCGCGCGACGATCACGGCACCGATGTGTATGTCAGCGCCAGCCGTTTGTTGCTGCAGGGCGCGGGCGGCTACCAGTTGCTGCTCAACGGCACGCTGCGCGCAACCCGCGCCAATCAGACCGGTTTGCTCGGTTTCGGCGGCGATCGTCGCAACAGCTACCGGCTGGTCGGCGAGGCCAGCGCCGCCGTCGTGCTGTCGCCGGCATGGGTGGTCGGCGTGGAGTACCGCGACAAACCCGATAACCTCGGCTTCGCCCGCGAGCAGGCATGGGCCGATGGATTCGTGGCCTGGTTTCCCAGCAAGCATGTGTCCCTGACCGCGGCATGGGCCGAGCTTGGCGACATCGCCACGCTCGCCGACCAGCGCGGCCTCTATCTATCCCTGCAGGTGGCGTTGTGATGAATCGACGGCTGCGCTGGTCCTTGCTGGGCGTGCTGGCGCTGATGGGCGCCTGCGCCACCACGCAACCGCGCCCCACGCTCTATGACGAACTCGGCGGACAGGCCGGCATCGAGGCGCTGGTGGAAACCATGCTGTCGCGCATCGCCGACGATCCACGCATCGTCGACACCTTCGCGCGCGTCAACATCGTGATGCTCAACGAGCGGCTGGTGCAGAAGTTCTGCCATGTCGCCGATGGCCCGTGCCCGGATACCGCCAAATCGATGCAGCAGGCGCACGCGCACCTGGTCATTCGCGAAGGCGACTTCAACGCGCTGGTGGAGGACCTGAACTGGGCGATGGATCAGCGCAGGATTCCACGCCGCACGCAGAACCGGTTGCTGGCACGGCTGGCGGCCATGCATGGCGACATCGTCAATCACTGACGGCATCACACACCGGCCGCGCGTAGCGCTGGACGCGACGCCGCAGCGGATGTGCAGCCGCCTCACCGCAACGGCCGTACCCGATGCGATCCGCGCGCCATCACGCGCAATGCAAGCGCATGCGGCAACACGCGCAACGCCGCACTGACCAGGCGATAGCGCCAGCCCGGCACGGCCAGCACCTGGCCACGCTCCAGCGCGGCGATCCCATACTCGGCCACGTCGTCGGCTTGCAGCCAGGCCCAGCGGGGCAGGGCGGACATCGCCTCGCGGGTGCCGGTGACATCGTGAAATTCCGACCAGGCAAAGCCGGGGCATAGCGCGCAGACCTTGACCGCGCAGTCGGCATTTTCCAGTGCCAGCGATTCGCTGAAGCGCAGCAGGAAACTCTTGCTGGCCGCGTACAGCGTCTGCCCATCGGCACCCGGCGTCAGTGCGGCGAACGAGGCCACGTTGAGGATGCGGCCCTGGCCACTGGCACGAATCATCGGCAACAACCGCCAGGTCAGCTCGCATACCGCGGCCACCATCACCTGCAGGAAGCGTGCATGCGTGGCCCAGTCGTTGCGCAGATAGCGGTCCGGCACGCCGTAGCCGGCATTGTTGACCAGGGTGCCCACCGTCCAGCCATTGCGCTGGATCTGCGCAACCAGTGCTTCGGCCGCGTCGGCATCGCCCAGATCGGCCGGCAGGACTTCGACCTGCACCAACGGCCGCAACTCCTCGGCCAACGCCTGCAGCCGATCCACCCGGCGCGCGGTCAGGATCAGCGGCACGCCGCGCCTTGCGTAAGCGCGCGCAATCTCGCGGCCGATGCCGCTGGAGGCGCCGGTGACCAATGCAAAGACAGGCGAAACGGACATGGCAGGTTCCTGTTGAAGGGGGGAGGAGACAGGCAATGGACAGAAGTGTGCCGGCTGCCGACAGGGCATGGGCTATTCTGTCGCCTGTCTTCCACTCAGGAACCTGCGCCTGATGCGTCGAAAGATCGTTGCCGGAAATTGGAAGCTGCATGGCAGCCGCGCCTTCGCCACCGAACTGGTGGCCCGGATCGCCGCGCACATGCCCCTGGAGGGTGTCGATGTCGTCATCCTGCCGCCCCTGCCTTATCTCGGCGATCTGATCGAGGATTTCGAGGAGCACCACCTGTGTTTCGGTGCCCAGGACGTCAGCAGTAACGAGAAGGGCGCCTATACCGGTGAAGTCTCGGCCACCATGCTGGTCGATGTCGGCGCCGAATACGGGCTGGTCGGCCATTCCGAACGGCGCCAGTACCATCGTGAGAGCAGCGAGCTGGTGGCGCGCAAATTCGCCGCCGCCGTGCACGCCGGGCTGATCCCGGTGCTGTGCGTGGGCGAGTCGCTGGAACAGCGCGAAGCCAAGCAGACCGAAGCGGTGCTGCGCGCCCAGCTCGAACCGGTGCTGGCACTGGTGGGCAGCGCAGGCTTTGCCCGTGCCGTGCTTGCCTACGAGCCGATCTGGGCCATCGGCACCGGTCGCACCGCCAGCCCGGAGCAGGCGCAAGCCGTCCATGCCTTCCTGCGTGGCGAAGTCGCGAAGGCGGATGCTAGAATCGCCGATTCTCTGCCCATCCTGTACGGGGGCAGTGTCAAGCCCGATAACGCCGGCGAGCTGTTTGCGCAGCCCGACGTCGATGGCGGGCTGGTCGGAGGCGCCTCGCTGGTCGCCGAGGATTTCCTGGCCATCGCCCGTGCGGCGGCCGCTTGTTAACCCATTAAGTTTTGTCCGGGGACGGATTTCGAAATGCTGATGTTGATCCTCAATGTGGTCTACGTGCTGGTCGCGCTGGCGATGATTGCGCTGATCCTGATGCAGCGCGGTGCGGGTGCGGCAGCTGGTTCCGGCTTCGGTGCCGGCGCCTCGGGCACCGTGTTCGGCTCGCAGGGCGCGTCGAACTTCCTGTCCAAGTCGACCAAGTGGCTGGCGGTGGTGTTCTTCAGCATCAGCCTGTTCATGGCGTGGTACGCCACCCACGGCGCACGTCCCACCGACCAGAACCTGGGTGTGATGTCGCAGTCGGCCACCCCGGCGCCTGCCGCCGCAGGCGAGCTGACTCAGCCGTTGCCGCAGGCTCCGGCCGCCGGCGCAGTTCCGACCGCCCCGTCGCAGCCGGCGCCTGCTGCAACTCCAGCTGCGGCGCCTGCGCAGTCCGCACCGGTGCAGCAAGCGCCTGCGGCACGCGAAGAAAACGCTTCAGAACCAGCACAAAAACGCTGAAGCCGGTTACAATACGCTGCGCACTGGGATGCCCAGCGGCGCAACGTATGCCCAGGTGGCGGAATTGGTAGACGCACTACCTTGAGGTGGTAGCGACTTAGGTCGTAGGGGTTCGAGTCCCCTCTTGGGCACCATTGTTTGGCTGCAGTTCCTGCGCATTGCCTGTCGCGCGCGGGGTCTGCCTATACCCCATGCCGGCACGCGGCGCGTGCGGGCAGAGGCAAGAGAGAATCGCTGTGCTGGCCGAATATTTGCCGAGTCTGCTGTTTCTGATCGTCGCCACCGGTATCGGCATCGTGCTGATGCTGATCGGTCGATTCCTCGCACCGCGTACCCCGGATGCGCGCAAGCTCTCGCCTTACGAGTGCGGCTTCGAAGCCTTCGAAGACGCGCGCATGAAGTTCGACGTGCGCTACTACCTGATCGCGATCCAGTTCATCGTGTTCGATCTGGAAATCATCTTCATCGTGCCGTGGACACAGGTGTTCATGGAGATCGGCGCACGTTCGCTGGTCACCATGGGCCTGTTCGTCGGCATGTTGTTCCTCGGCTTTATCTACGTGTGGAAGAAGGGAGCGCTGGAATGGGAGTGATTCAGACCCTGGATCGTCTGATGACCAACCCGATGCCGGAAGGCCGGGTGGAAGACATCCTGCGCCCGGAAGGCGAAAACCCGCTGCTCGAGAAGGGCTACGTGACCACCAGTGTCGATGCGCTGCTGAACTGGGCGCGCACCGGCTCGATGTGGCCGATGACCTTCGGTTTGGCCTGCTGCGCGGTCGAGATGATGCATGCCGGTGCGGCGCGCCTGGATCTGGACCGCTACGGCGTGGTGTTCCGTCCGTCGCCGCGCCAGTCCGACGTGATGATCGTGGCCGGCACGCTGGTCAACAAGATGGCCCCGGCGCTGCGCAAGGTCTACGACCAGATGCCGGATCCGAAGTGGGTCATCTCGATGGGCAGCTGCGCCAATGGCGGCGGCTACTATCATTATTCGTATTCGGTGGTGCGCGGTTGCGATCGCATCGTGCCGGTGGACATCTACGTCCCCGGTTGCCCGCCGACCGCCGAGGCGCTGGTTTACGGCATCCTGCAGCTGCAGAAGAAGATCTGGCGTACCCAGACCATCGCGCGCTGACACCCGTCTTCTTCTACTGAGAGCAGCCAAGCCCCCATGGCAGAGCAAGCATCCTCCTTCACTGACCGACTTGCGGCACGTTTCGCCGGTGCGCAGATCGCCGTGGCATTGCCGCGCGGCGAAGTGACGCTGGAAGTCGCTGCGGCCGATTGGCACGCCACCTGCCTGGCCCTGCGCGACGAGCTTGGTTTCGAGCAGCTGAGCGATCTGTGCGGCGTCGATTACCTGGGCTACGGCAGCGACGAGTGG
This sequence comes from Xanthomonas sp. BRIP62409, assembly GCF_003992965.1. NCBI lineage: Bacteria > Pseudomonadati > Pseudomonadota > Gammaproteobacteria > Lysobacterales > Lysobacteraceae > Xanthomonas > Xanthomonas sp. BRIP62409. The sequence goes on from NZ_QEZJ01000017.1 coordinate 271,424, forward strand.
GATACCGCCGACGTGTCGTCGCAGGGCTTCAGCCGCGGCGTCGAAGGCAAGGCCGTCGGCCGTTTCGCCTGGGGTGAATTTCCCAGCCAGGAAAGTTCCGACGGCGCCCGTCCGCAGCACATGCCCAAGCAGCGTTTTGCGGTGGTGGCGCAGCTGATCTCCTACCAGCACAACCAGCGTCTGCGCGTGCGTTGCTACGCACCGGACGAGCAGGTGCCGGTGGTGGCATCGCTGACCGACATCTGGCCTGGCGTGAACTGGTTCGAGCGCGAAGCCTTCGACCTGTTCGGCATCGTCTTCGACGGCCACCCGGACCTGCGCCGCATCCTGACCGACTACGGATTTGTCGGCCATCCGTTCCGCAAGGATTTCCCGCTGATCGGCAACGTGGAAGTGCGTTACGACGACGAGCGCAAGCGTGTCGTGTACGAGCCGGTGACCTCGGTCGAGCCGCGCGTCGGTGTGCCGCGCGTGATCCGCGACGATGCCCGTTATGAGACTGCCGCTGGTGAAGTGGGCAAGTCGGAGACCGCCAAGTGAGTGAGTTCCGCCAGGCAACCGATGCCTTCGCGAGCAATCCTGTCGAAAGCAAGCAGGAAATCCGCAACTACACGATGAACTTCGGCCCGCAGCATCCTGCGGCGCACGGCGTGCTGCGCCTGATCCTGGAAATGGACGGCGAGACCGTGGTGCGTGCCGATCCGCATATCGGCCTGCTGCACCGTGGCACCGAGAAGCTGGCCGAGTCCAAGCCGTTCAACCAGTCGGTTCCGTACATGGACCGCCTGGATTACGTGTCGATGATGTGCAACGAGCACGCCTATGTGCGTGCGATCGAATCCCTGATGGGGATCGAGGTGCCCGAGCGCGCGCACTACATCCGCACCATGTTCGACGAGATCACCCGCATCAAGAACCACCTGATGTGGGTAGGTTCCAACGCGCTCGATCTGGGCGCGATGGCGGTGATGCTGTATGCGTTCCGCGAGCGCGAAGAATTGATGGACGTCTACGAGGCGGTCAGTGGCGCGCGCATGCACGCTGCCTACTACCGTCCCGGTGGCGTGTATCGCGATCTGCCTGATCGCATGCCCAAGTACAAGGAATCCCGCTGGCACAAGGGCGGGGCACTGAAGAAGCTCAATGCAGCGCGCGAAGGCTCGATGCTGGACTTCCTCGAGGATTTCACCAATACGTTCCCATCGCGTGTGGACGAGTACGAGACGCTGCTGACCGACAACCGGATCTGGAAGCAGCGTACCGTCGACGTCGGCATCATCAGCCCCGACCTGGCGCGTGCCTGGGGCATGACCGGTCCGATGCTGCGTGGCTCGGGTATCGAGTGGGACCTGCGCAAGAAGCAGCCCTATGCCAAGTACGACGCGGTGGAGTTCGACGTGCCGGTCGGCACCAACGGCGATTGCTATGACCGCTATCTGGTGCGCGTGGCCGAGATGCGCGAATCCAACCGCATCATCAAGCAGTGCGTGAAGTGGCTGAAGGCCAATCCGGGCCCGGTCATGGTCACCAATTTCAAGGTCGCTCCGCCAAGCCGCGAAGGCATGAAGGACGACATGGAAGCGCTGATCCATCACTTCAAGCTGTTCAGTGAAGGCTACTGCGTGCCAGCCGGCGAAACCTACTGCGCGGTGGAAGCGCCCAAGGGCGAGTTCGGCTGCTACCTGATGTCCGATGGCGCCAACAAGCCGTTCCGCGTGCACCTGCGCGCGCCGGGCTTTGCGCATCTGTCGTCAATGGACGCGGTGGTGCGTGGCTATCTGCTGGCCGACGTCGTGGCGATGATCGGTACTTACGATTTGGTTTTCGGTGAGGTTGACCGATGAAGGCGACGGGTAATTTCGAAGCGGCGCGCGACGTCGATCCGCAGGTGGTGCTGAGCGACAAGACGCGCGCGCACATCGATCATTGGTTGAGCAAGTTCCCGCCCGATCGCAAGCGTTCGGCCGTGCTGCAGGGCCTGCATGCTGCGCAGGAGCAGAACCAGGGCTGGCTGACCGACGAGCTGATCGTGGGCGTGGCCAAGTATCTGGACCTGCCGCCGGTGTGGGCCTACGAGGTCGCCAGCTTCTACTCGATGTTCGAGACCGAAAAGGTCGGCCGCCACAACGTGGCGTTCTGCACCAACATCAGCTGCTGGCTCAATGGCGCCGAAGATCTGCTGGCGCACGCGGAAAAGAAACTGGGTTGCAAGCTGGGGCAGTCGACGGCCGATGGCCGCGTCTACCTCAAGCGCGAAGAAGAGTGCCTGGCGGCCTGCTCCGCGGCGCCGATGATGGTCATCAATGGCCATTACCACGAGCACCTGACGAAAGAGAAGGTCGACGCGCTGCTGGACGGGCTGGAGTAAGACATGGCACATCATCACGCACCCTCAGGCCCGGTCGGTCCGGCGCCGTTGCCGCATCAGGTCGTCTACACAACGCTGCACTACGACACCCCGTGGTCGTACGAGAGCTATCTGAAGACCGGTGGCTACGCCGCGCTGCGCAAGATCCTCGAAGAGAAGATCGCGCCGGCCGACGTCATCGAGATGGTCAAGGCATCCAACCTGCGCGGCCGTGGCGGCGCGGGCTTCCCGACCGGCCTGAAGTGGTCGTTCATGCCCAAGGGCACGATGCAGAAGTACATCCTGTGCAACTCGGACGAATCCGAGCCGGGCACCTGCAAGGACCGCGACATCCTGCGCTACAACCCGCACTCGGTGGTGGAGGGCATGGCGATCGCCTGCTACGCCACCGGTTCGACCGTGGGCTACAACTACCTGCGCGGCGAGTTCCACCACGAGCCGTTCGAGAATTTCGAGCTGGCACTGGCCGACGCGTATGCCAACGGCTGGCTGGGTAAGAACATCCTCGGCAGCGGCGTGGATATCGATATCTACGGTGCGCTGGGTGCCGGCGCCTACATCTGCGGCGAAGAAACCGCGCTGATGGAATCGCTGGAAGGCAAGAAGGGCCAGCCGCGGTACAAGCCGCCGTTCCCGGCGAACTTCGGCCTGTACGGCAAGCCGACCACCATCAACAATACCGAGACCTATGCGTCGGTGCCGGCGATCATTCGCAACGGCCCGGAGTGGTTTCTCGGCTTGAGCAAGACCAAGAACGGCGGCCCGAAGATCTTCTCGGTGTCCGGCTGCGTGCAGAAGGGCGGCAATTTCGAAGTGCCGCTCGGCACCACCTTCGACGAACTGCTGGAAATGGCCGGCGGCCTGCGTCCGGGCCGCAAGCTCAAGGGCGTGGTGCCTGGCGGCGTGTCGATGCCGGTGCTGAAGGCCGACCAGGTTGCCGGGCTGCAGATGGACTACGACACCTTGCGTGCACTGGGCACCGGCCTGGGTTCCGGCGCGATCGTGGTGCTGGATGACAGCGTCTGCTGCGTACGCTTTGCCTGCCGCATCTCGCAGTTCTTCCACAAGGAATCCTGCGGCCAGTGCACCCCGTGCCGCGAAGGCACCGGCTGGATGCATCGGGTGCTGGAGCGCATTGTCGCCGGCAAGGCCACGATGGAAGACCTGCACCAGCTGCGCACGGTTGCCGGCCAGATCGAAGGACACACCATCTGTGCCTTCGGCGAAGCGGCGGCGTGGCCGATTCAGGGCTTCCTGCGCCAGTTCTGGGACGAGTTCGAGTACTACATCGTCAACGGTCGTTCGATCGTCGACACGCACGTCGGAGTGGCCGCATGAGCGCCCAACCAGTGAACCCGAACGTGCCACCGGACCATGTCACCGTCGAGATCGACGGGCAGTCCCTGGTGGTGCCGAAGGGCTCGATGATCATCCAGGCGGCCGACAAGGCCGGCATCCCGATCCCGCGCTTCTGCTACCACGAGAAGCTGCCGATCGCCGCGAACTGCCGCATGTGCCTGGTGGACGTCGAAAAATCCCCGAAGCCGTCGCCTGCCTGCGCCACGCCGGTGATGGACGGCATGAAGGTCACCACGCGTAGCGAAAAGGCGCTGAAGTACCAGCGCAGCGTGATGGAATTCCTGCTCATCAATCACCCGCTGGACTGCCCGATCTGTGATCAGGGCGGCGAGTGCGAGCTGCAGGACGTCTCGCTCGGCTACGGCCGCTCGGTCAGCCGTTTCAACGAACGCAAGCGCGTGGTGCCGGACGAGGACATCGGTCCGCTGGTCGCCACCGAAATGACCCGCTGCATCCAGTGCACCCGTTGCGTGCGTTTCACCGCGGACATCGCCGGCACCTACGAGCTGGGTGGCATGTATCGCGGCGAGAACCTGCAGATCGGCACCTACGACGGCAAGCCGCTGACCACCGAGATATCCGGCAACGTCATCGACGTGTGCCCGGTCGGCGCGCTGACCAACAAGGTGTTCCAGTTCCGTGCCCGCCCGTGGGAGCTGATGGCACGCGAATCGCTCGGCTATCACGATGCAATGGGCTCGAACCTGTTCCTGCACGTGCGTCGCGGCGAAGTGCTGCGCACCGTGCCGCGCGAGAACGAGGCGGTCAACGAGTGCTGGCTGTCCGACCGCGACCGTTATTCGCATCAGGGCCTGTACGCCGAAGACCGCGCGGTCAAGCCGCTGAAGAAGGTCAACGGGCAGTGGACCGAAGTGAGCTGGACCGAAGGTCTGGCTGCCGCGACGCAGATCCTGCGTGACAACGCCGGCGATCAGCTCGGTGTGCTGGTGCATCCGTCCACCTCCAACGAGGAGGGCGCGTTGCTCGCACGTCTTGCCGAAGGCTTGAACAGCGGCAATCTGGATCACCGCCTGCTCAATCGCGATTTTTCCGACGCTGCGGTGGCCGAGCCGTTTGCCACGCCGCTGGCCGAGATCGAGCACGCCGATGTGGTGGTGCTGTTCGGCACCAACGTGCGTCACGAGTTGCCGTTGCTGCATGCACGCCTGCGCAAGGCCAGCATCCAGAACGGGACGAAGATCCATTCGGTCAATCCGGTCGATTTCGATTTCGCCTTCACCCAGGCAAGCCGTGCGGTCGTTGCGCCGTCGCAGCTGGCCGGTGCGTTGGACGATTCGGCATTGCGCGATGCGGTCAAGGGCGCCACTCGCGCGGTGATCGTGGTCGGCGCACTGGCTGAAAATCATCCGCAGGCTGCTTCGTTGCGTGCTGCCGCACGCGATTTCGCCGCTGCAACCGGTGCCTCGCTGTGCCGGATCCCGCAGGGTGCCAACGCTGTCGGTCTGGTTGCGCAAGGTGTGTTGCCGACCGCGCGCGATGTCGCCGGCATGCTGGCGCAGCCGCGTCAGGCCTATGTGTTGTATGGCATCGAGCCGGGCCTGGATTTCGCCGATGCCGCCGCTGCACGCAGCGCGCTGGCGGGTGCCAAGGTGGTCGCGTTCAGCCAGTTCGCCTGCGCCTCGACGCGCGACGTGGCCGACGTGATCCTGCCGATCGGTGCACTGCCGGAAATCGACGCATCGCTGACCAATCTGGATGGCCGCGTGCAGACCGCACGTGCCGCCGGTCGCCTGCCGGTCGAAGCGCGCGAGGGTTGGCGCGTATTGCGTGCGCTTGGCGGCGAGCTGGGTCTGGCCGGGTTCGAATTCATCGATCTGGTCGGCCTGCGTGCCGGCATGCAGAACCGTCGCGTCAGTCCCGCCGCCTCGGCGCAGCCGGCCGCGAGCAGTGACGGGCTGGAGGTTGCCGCCACCGCTGCGATCTATCGCACCGATGCGGTGGTGCGTCGCGCCGCTGCGTTGCAGTCGCATCCGCTCAATCTCGCCCCGTGTGTGGCGATGCACCCGGAGCAGGCCGCGCAGTTGCAGGTCGGCGCCGGTCAGATGGTCAAGGTCGGCACCGATGCCGGTAAGGCAACGTTGCCGGTGGTGCTGGACAAGCGCGTCGCACCGGGCACGGTGTGGATCGAATCCGGCCATGGCGCAACCGCGCCGCTCGGTGCCGGTCGTGTAACGGTGGTGGCTGCATGAACGAATTGCTGTTGAACCTGGTCGATCCCTTGCACCAGTGGTTTGTCGGCCTGGGCGATGGCGGCATCGTGCTGTGGACCGTATTGAAGATCCTGCTGATCGCCGTGCCGGTGATCGTGTCGGTGGCCTTCTACGTGGTCTGGGAGCGCAAGCTGATCGGCTGGATGCATGTGCGTCACGGGCCGATGTATGTAGGCATGGGCATCTTCCAGGCCTTCGCCGACGTGTTCAAGTTGCTCTTCAAGGAGATCCTGCAGCCGAGCAGCTCGCACAAGGCGATGTTCATCATCGCGCCGCTGCTGACACTGGCACCGGCCTTCGCCGCCTGGTCGGTGGTGCCGTTCGATGCGCAGCTGGTGCTGTCCAATGCCAACGTCGGCCTGCTTTACCTGCTGGCGATGACCTCGCTGGGCGTGTACGGCATCATCCTGGCCGGCTGGGCATCCAACTCCAAGTATGCGTTCCTGGGCGCGATGCGCTCGGCCGCGCAGGTGGTCAGCTACGAGATCGCGATGGGTTTTGCGCTGGTCGGCGTGATGATTGCCTCCGGTAGCGTCAACCTGAGCCAGATCGTATTCGCGCAGGCCGGCAACTCCGGCTTCTTCGATTGGTTCCTGATTCCGCTGTTCCCGTTGTTCATTGTGTACTGGGTGTCGGGCGTTGCCGAAACCAACCGTGCGCCGTTCGACGTGGTGGAAGGTGAGTCGGAAATCGTCGCCGGCCACATGGTGGAGTATTCGGGCGGTGCGTTCGCACTGTTCTTCCTGGCCGAGTACGCCAACATGATCCTGGTCAGCTTCCTGATCTCGATCTTCTTCCTCGGCGGTTGGCTGAGCCCGATCCAGGGTTGGGTCAATGCGGATATCTCGCCGTGGATCGACTGGTTGTGGAAGGGCGGTTGGCCATGGCTGCTGATGAAGGTGTTCTTCTTCGCCAGCGCCTACATCTGGTTCCGTGCCAGCTTCCCGCGCTACCGCTACGACCAGATCATGCGTCTGGGCTGGAAGGTGTTCATTCCGCTCACGATCGTGTGGATCGCAGTGACGGCGTTGATGGTGTTTTACGGCGTGATCCAGAAGGGCGTGTAACCGATGAACAAGATCACCCATTACTTCAAGAGCCTGCTCCTGCTCGAACTGCTAGGCGGCTTGTGGCTGACGTTGAAATACACGTTCAAGCCCAAGTACACCGTGCTGTATCCGATGGAGAAGTTCCCGCAGTCGCCGCGTTTCCGTGGCCTGCACGCGCTGCGTCGCTATCCCAACGGCGAAGAGCGCTGCATCGCCTGCAAGCTGTGCGAAGCGGTGTGCCCGGCGCTGGCGATCACCATTGACTCGGCCAAGCGCGAGGACGGCTCGCGCCGCACCACGCGTTACGACATTGACTTGTTCAAGTGCATCTTCTGCGGCTTCTGCGAGGAAAGCTGCCCGGTGGACTCGATCGTCGAGACGCACATCCTCGAGTACCACTTCGAGAAGCGTGGCGAGAACATTGTCAACAAGCCGCAGCTGCTGGCCATCGGAGACCGGTTCGAAGCCGAGATCGCCGAGCGTCGCGCTGCCGATGCCGCCTTCCGTTGAGGTCATGATGGACTGGGTCACTATTGCTTTTTACGCCTTCTCCGCCGTCGCGGTCGTGTCCGCCGGTGCGGTGATCAGCGTGCGCAACCCGGTGTACGCCGTGTTGTGCCTGATCCTCACCTTCTTCTCGATGGCATGCATCTGGTTGCTGGTCGGCGCCGAGTTCCTCGGCGTGACGCTGGTGCTGGTCTATGTCGGCGCGGTGATGGTGCTGTTCCTGTTCGTGGTGATGATGCTGGACATCGACACCAGCCGCCTGCGCGAAGGCTGGGTCAAGTACATGCCGGTTGGCGTCATCGTGGCGGTTGCCATGCTGGCGCAGATGGTCACCCTGATCGGCGTCAAGGCACGCAGTGCCGCGCCGTTCCCGGCCGACAATGCCGCTGCGCAGGCAGCCGATGTGTCGAACCTGACCTGGCTGGCCAAGACCCTCTACACCCAGTTCCTGCTGCCGTTCGAGTTCGCCGCGGTGATCCTGACCGTGGCCGTGGTGGCTGCCGTGATGCTGACCCTGCGCAAGCGCACCGGCATCAAGCACCAGAACGCTGGCGAGCAGTCGCGGGTGAAGGCGGGCGACCGTCTGCGCATGGTCAAAATGGCGGTTGAAAAGCCGGTGCAGGTCGCGCCGACGCTCGATGCGACCGACGGACAGGAGGCGAAGTCTTGATTACCTTGGGCCACCTGCTTGGACTGGGCGCGGTGCTGTTCTGCATCTCGCTGGCCGGCATCTTCCTCAACCGCAAGAACGTCATCGTGTTGCTGATGTCGATCGAGCTGATGCTGCTGTCGGTCAACGTCAACTTCATTGCGTTTTCGCGCGAGCTTGGCGACCCCGCCGGTCAGTTGTTCGTGTTCTTCATCCTGACCGTTGCCGCCGCGGAGGCTGCGATCGGCCTTGCGATCCTGGTGACTCTGTTCCGCACGCGCCGCACGATCAATGTGGCCGAAGTCGATACGTTGAAGGGCTGACCTGTAGATGGAAATCACTCTCTCCAAGAGTCTGTTGATTGCGGTGGTGCTTGCACCGCTGGTCGGCAGCATCATCGCCGGCCTGTTCGGTCGCCAGGTAGGGCGCAAGGGCGCGCAGTACGTCACCATCCTGGGTGTGGCGGTCAGCTGCGTGCTGTCGTGCCTGACGCTGTATCAACTGGTGGAGCAGGGCGCCAGCCCGTTCAACCAGAACCTGTACACCTTCTTCGATGTCGGTAACTACTCCGCCCATGTGGGCTTCATGGTCGATCGCCTGACCGCGATGATGATGGTCGTGGTGACCTTCGTGTCGCTGCTGGTGCACATCTACACCATCGGCTACATGGAAGAAGACCCGGGTTACCAGCGCTTCTTTAGCTACATCTCGTTGTTCACCTTCTCCATGCTCACGCTGGTGATGAGCAACAACTTCCTGCAGCTGTTCTTCGGCTGGGAAGCGGTGGGCCTGGTGTCGTATCTGCTGATCGGCTTCTGGTTCAAGCGCCCGACCGCGGTGTTCGCCAACATGAAGGCGTTCCTGGTCAATCGCGTCGGCGACTTCGGCTTCATTCTCGGCATCGCCGGTGTGCTGCTGTGGTTCGGCTCGCTGGACTACTCCACCGTGTTCGCCAACGCGACCACCATGGCCGGTGCCAAGGTGCAGCTGTTCGCGGGCCACGAGTGGAGCGTGATGACGCTGATCTGCATCTGCCTGTTCATCGGCGCGATGGGCAAGTCGGCGCAGGTGCCGCTGCACGTGTGGCTGCCCGACTCGATGGAAGGCCCGACGCCGATTTCGGCCCTGATCCATGCCGCCACGATGGTCACCGCCGGCATCTTCATGGTCGCGCGCATGTCGCCGCTGTTTGAGCTGTCGGAAACCGCGTTGAACTTCATCCTGTTCATCGGTGCAACCACGGCCTTCTTCACCGGCCTGATCGGCATCGTGCAGAACGACATCAAGCGCGTGGTCGCGTATTCCACGCTGTCCCAGCTCGGCTACATGACCGTGGCGCTGGGTGTGTCGGCCTATTCGGCGGCCGTGTTCCACCTGATGACGCATGCCTTCTTCAAGGCGCTGCTGTTCCTGGCGGCCGGCTCGGTCATCATCGGCATGCACCACGAGCAGGACATGCGCAAGATGGGCGGCCTGCGCAAGTACATGAAGGTGACTTACTGGACCAGCGTGATCGGTACCCTGGCGCTGGTCGGTACACCGTTCTTCTCCGGCTTCTATTCCAAGGACACCATCATCGAGGCGGCAGCCCACCACGCCCACGAGTCGCATAGCTGGATCGCGACCTATGGTTACTGGGCCGTTCTCGGCGGCGTGCTGGTGACCAGCTTCTACAGCTTCCGTCTGCTGTTCCTGACCTTCCACGGCAAGGAGCGCTTCCGCGATGCCCATGCGCACGACGCCCATGCACACCACGACAGCGCGCATACCGATGCCGAGGCGCAGGTCCACGCACACGACAGCCATGCGCACGACGCACATGCACACGACACGCATGGCCACGACGATCACGGCCACGGCCACCATGGTGCCCATGAGCCGCACGAATCCAAGTGGGTGGTGACGCTGCCGTTGATCCTGCTGGCGATCCCGTCGGTGGCGATCGGCTTCTTCACCATCGGCCCGATGCTGTTCGGCACCGACTGGCAGGGCCACCACGCCGCACATGCGATGAAGGGGCAGGCAGTGTCGTTCTTCACCGGCATCGTCGACTTCTACGATCCGGCGCGCGACACCGTTGGCGCGCTGGCCGAAGAGTTCCATGGCCCGGTCGCCTTCGCGTTGCACGGCATGATGGCGGCACCATTCTTCCTGACGGTCGCTGGCCTGTTGCTGGCTGCGCTGTTCTACCTGTGGAAGCCGGAACTGGCGACCAAGTCGCGCAAGGCGTTCGCGCCGGTCGTGTGGCTGCTGGAAAACAAGTACGGCTTCGACAAGCTCTGGATCAATGGCTTCGCCGGTGGTGGCGTGGCTCTTGGCAAGGCGTCACGTGCCATCGATACCCATGTGGTCGACGGTGTCGTCGTCAATGGTTCTGCCCGACTGATCGACCTGGCTGCAAATCTGCTGCGTCGCACGCAATCCGGTTTCCTCTATCACTACGCCTTCGCAATGATCATCGGTTTGATCGCCCTGTTGGCGGTACTGATGCATTTCTGGCGTTGACCTGTACGGAATAAGAAAACGTGTCGAACTGGCCTTTACTGTCTATCTTGATCTGGCTGCCGATTATCGGTGGCGCCTTGATCCTCGCGTTGCGCAACGCCGAGACTGCCCGCTGGGCGTCCCTGGCGGTGGCGGTGGCGACCTTTGTGCTGAGTCTGCCGCTGCTGGGCTACGACACGGCCAATGACGCCATGCAGTTCATCGAACTGCATGCCTGGATCCCGGCCTACAACATCGGCTACAACCTGGGCGTGGACGGCATCGCGGTCGCGTTGATCGTGCTGACCACCCTGGTGACGGTGCTGGCCCTGATCGGTGCCTGGCGCTCGATCGACAAGCGCGTCAATCAGTACGTCGCTGCCTTCCTGATCCTGGAAGGCGTCACGGTCGGCATCTTCGCCGCCACCGACGCGATGCTGTTCTATGTCTTCTTCGAAGCCATGCTGATCCCGATGTTCCTGATCATCGGCGTCTGGGGCGGCCCGCGGCGTATCTACGCGGCGATGAAGTTCTTCCTGTACACCTTCCTCGGCTCGGTGCTGATGCTGGTGGGTCTTGTCTACCTGTACCTGAAGGGCGGCAGCTTCCAGCTGGCCGATCTGTACGCGCTGCAGCTGACCGCCAAGGAACAGACCTGGATCTTCTTCGCCTTCCTGATCGCGTTCGCGGTCAAGGTGCCGATGTTCCCGGTGCACACCTGGCTGCCGGATGCGCACGTGGAGGCGCCCACCGCCGGCTCGGTGATACTGGCTGCGATCGCGTTGAAGATCGGTGGCTACGGCTTCCTGCGCTTCAACCTGCCGATCGTGCCGGATGCGAGCCATGAGTTCGCCTGGCTGGTCATTGCGCTGTCGCTGATCGCGGTCGTCTACGTCGGCCTGGTGGCCCTGGTGCAGGACGACATGAAGAAGCTTGTGGCGTATTCGTCCATCGCGCACATGGGCTTTGTCACCCTCGGCACCTTCATCGCGTTCACCCTGGTGCGCGAGTACGGCAGCACCGACGCTGCCCGTCTGGGCTTGCAGGGCGCGATGGTGCAGATGATTTCGCACGGCTTCGTGTCCGGCGCGATGTTCTCCTGCATCGGCGTGCTCTACGACCGCATGCATACCCGCCGCATCGCCGATTACGGCGGCGTGGTCAATGTGATGCCCTGGTTCGCCACGTTCTCCATGCTGTTCTTCATGGCCAACGCCGGCCTGCCGGGTACCAGTGGTTTCGTCGGTGAGTTCATGGTGATCCTGGCCAGCTTCCAGAAGCATCCGCTGGTGGCCTTCGCTGCCGCCACCACGCTGGTGATCACCGCCGCCTACACGCTGTGGCTCTACAAGCGCGTGTTCTTTGGCGAGGTGGCCAACGCCCACGTGGCCGAGCTGAAGGACATCAATGGCCGTGAGGCATTTGTGCTGGGGGTGTTCGCCGTTGGCGTGCTGGCCCTGGGCCTGTATCCGAAGCCGTTGACCGATCTGATGGAACCATCGATCGCCAAGCTGGCTACCCAGATTGCCGCGACCAAGCTGTAACAGCTTGCCGTACGTTTTGATTTCCAGGATTTGATGATGACCACGCCAACGCTCGCGCCGTTGACCACCGCTGACCTGGCTCCGCTTGTTCCGGAGCTGGTGCTGATCGGCGGCGCCTTTGCACTGCTGATGCTCGACCTGTTCGTGAGCCAGCGGAACAAGGTCTGGACCCACCTGTTCTCCGTTGCCGTGCTTGCCGTGGTGTTCGCGCTGTTGGCGACCGGCACGGGCGGGCAGGGCGAGATCTTCCACGGCATGTTCGTGCGCGACACCGCGGCCGACGTGATGAAGACGGTGATCGTGCTGGTCAGTGGTCTGAGCCTGGTGTACGGCTGGACATACCTGCGCGAGCGCAATCTCTATCAGGGCGAGATCCCGGTGCTGGTGTTGTTCGCCACCGCCGGTATGATGCTGCTGACCTCGGCGGGCAGCCTGCTGATGGTGTACCTGGGCCTGGAGCTGCTCGCGCTGTGCTCGTATGCGCTGGTCGCCTCCAATCGCGACAACGGCCTGGCCACCGAAGCGGCGATGAAGTATTTCGTGCTCGGCTCGCTGGCCTCGGGCCTGCTGCTGTACGGCATGTCGCTGGTCTACGGCGCCACCGGCACGCTCAGCCTGAGCGGCATCCACGACGCGATCGAAGGTTCCAGCGAGCGCACCCTGCTGCTGACCGGCACCATCTTCATGATCGCCGGTGTGGCGTTCAAGCTGGGCGCCGCGCCGTTCCACATGTGGTTGCCCGACGTGTACCAGGGCGCGCCCGCACCGATCGCCTTGTTCATCAGCTCCGCGCCCAAGCTCGCCGCCTTCGGCATGGCCTACCGTCTGCTTGAAGTCGGCATGGGCCCGCTTTCGCCGCAGTGGCATCTGTTGATCGGCGGCCTGTCGGCGGTGTCGCTGGTGATCGGCAACCTGATGGCAATTGCGCAGAGCAACCTCAAGCGCATGCTGGCGTACTCGACCGTCTCGCACATCGGCTTCCTGCTGATGGGCGTGGCCGGTGGCGGCGAGGAAGGCTATGCCGCGGCAATGTTCTACGCGGTGAGCTACACCATCATGTCCACCGCCGCGTTCGGCGCGATCATCGCGTTGTCGCGCAATGGCTTCGAAGCCGAGAACATCGACGACTTCAAGGGACTCAACGCGCGCAATCCGTGGATGGCCGGCCTGGTGCTGTGCATCATGGCTTCGCTTGCGGGTATCCCGCCGTTCCTGGGTTTCTGGACCAAGCTGGCGGTGCTGGGCGCTGCGGTCAACGGCGACATGCTGTGGCTGGCCCTGGTCGGCGTGCTCTGTGCAGTGATCGGCGCCTTCTATTATCTGCGTGTCATCAAGGTCATGTACTTCGACGAGCCGGTGGGCGAGCCGTTGCCCGCCAATAACGATCGTGTGCTGGGCACCGTGCTCGGGGTCAACGCGCTCGCATTGCTCGCACTTGGCCTGGCCTGGAGCCCGATCATGGTGTGGTGCCAGCGTGCGTTCGCAGGCCTTGCCTAAGTCACGCATGCCTGCATGACGTCGCGGCGCGTGCCTCGCACGCGCCGTCGCTGGATGACTGCAATAAAGTCGTGATTGTTGTTTCGTTTTTGTTGCAATGCGGTTATCATTTGCCGCGACGTTGAAGACCCCAGGGTTTTCAATCGATGAAAAACTAGGGCTTGCAATTGCCGCTCAAGTTCTTCATAATTCCGCTTCTGCTGCGGGGTGGAGCAGTCTGGCAGCTCGTCGGGCTCATAACCCGAAGGTCGCAGGTTCAAATCCTGCCCCCGCTACCAAGTTTTGAAGTACTGCTTTAATGCAATGCCTTAGGGCAGTACTTCAGCTTCTTGGATCGCAAAGACGCATGTTCCCGTCTTTGCGCCGACCCTGAGAGGTCGGGCTTTTTTCACGCAAGGGGCCCATCGGGCCCCTTGTTTTTTCCGGAACCGGAAAGTTTGCTGCCGGCTGCCGGGGTTCTACTGGCAATCATCTGATCAGGGCAGTCTGTGAGCGAAAAAGCGACCGAAATCGCGAATCTGCTGAGTCCAACGGTTGAGTCTCTGGGCTTGGAACTGCTGGGTGTGGAGTATCTTCCCGCTCCAGGTGGCGCCACGTTGCGCCTGTACATCGATGTGCCGCTGGCCGAACAGCCCGAGCGTGTAATCAACGTCGATGACTGCGAGCGCGTGAGCCGTGAAGTGTCGGCCCAGCTCGACGTCGAAGATCCCATCACCGGCAACTACACGCTTGAGGTGTCTTCGCCGGGTGTGGACCGTCCGTTGTTCACGCTGGAGCAGTTCGGCCGTCACGCCGGCGAGTCCGCCAAGATCGTGTTGAAGCTGGCGCAGGATGGTCGGCGCCGCTTCCAGGGCCAGATCGTGCGGATCGAGTCCGAAGCACAGGCGGTGGTGTTCGCCATCGACGGCAAGGACGTGCAGATCGTCTTCGACAACATCGACAAGGCGCGCATTCTGCCGGATTGGGTCGCTCTGGGCCTGGCCCCGCAAAAACCGAACAAGCCCGGCCCGAAGAAACCCGGGCACGAGAAGAAGAAACCATCCAACGAGTCGGCGGCTGGCAAGCCGCGCGCGGAGTGACGAAATGAGCAAGGAACTTTTGCTGGTAGTGGATGCGGTGGCCAACGAAAAGGGCGTGCCGCGCGAAGTGATCTTCGATGCGATCGAGGCCGCGTTGGCTTCCGCAGCGAAGAAGCGCTATCCCGACCAGGACGTGCTGACGCGCGTGACCATCGACCACAAGGACGGTAACTACGAAACCTATCGCCGCTGGGAAGTGGTTGCCGACGATGTGGTGATGGAATCCCCGGATCGCCAGGTGCGCCTGATGGATGCCGTCGACGAGGCTGATGGCGTCGATGTGGGCGACTACATCGAAGAACAGATCGAAAACCCGGACTTCGGCCGCATCGCCGCGCAGGCTGCCAAGCAGGTGATCGTGCAGCGTGTGCGCGAAGCCGAGCGTCAGCAGGTGGTCGATGCCTGGAAGGACCGCGTCGGCGAGTTGATCACCGGTGTGGTCAAGCGCGCCGAGCGCGGCAATATCTTTGTCGATCTGGGCGGCAATGCCGAAGCCTTCATCCCCAAGGACAAGGGCATTCCGCGCGACGTGCTGCGGCCGGGCGACCGCGTACGCGGCTATCTGGCCGAAGTGCGTTCCGAGCCGCGCGGCCCGCAGCTGTTCATCAGCCGCGCCGCGCCGGAATTCATGATCGAGCTGTTCAAGCTCGAAGTGCCGGAAGTGGGCCAGGGCCTGGTCGAGATCAAGGCCTGCGCCCGCGATCCGGGCGATCGCGCCAAGATCGCAGTGATCGCGCACGACACCCGCACCGATCCGATCGGCGCGTGCATCGGTATGCGTGGTTCACGCGTGCAGGCAGTGTCCAACGAGCTCAATGGCGAGCGCGTGGACATCGTGTTGTGGAACGAGAACCCGGCCAACTTCGTCATCAATGCGATGGCGCCGGCAGAAGTGCAGTCGATCATCGTCGATGAAGACAAGCACTCGATGGATCTGGCCGTGGCGGAAGACCGCCTGGCCCAGGCGATCGGCAAGGGCGGCCAGAACGTGCGTCTGGCCAGCCGCCTGACCGGTTGGCAGCTCAACGTGATGACCGCCGACCAGGTGGCCGCCAAGTCCGAAGCCGAGCAGACCTCCGCGCGCCAGTTGTTCATGGATCGCCTGGAAGTGGACGAGGAAATCGCAGCGATCCTGGTGACCGAAGGCTTCAATACGGTCGAGGAAATCGCCTACGTGCCGGTCGGCGAGTTGCTGGCGGTGGAAGGCTTCGACGAAGACATCGTCGAAGAGTTGCGCGCCCGTGCCCGCGATGCGTTGCTCAACGCCGCGCTGGCAGAAGAAGAAGGCCTGGAAGGAACTCAGCCCACCGAGGACCTGCTGGCGCTGGAGGGGATGGACGAGGAAACGGCCTTTGCTCTGGCCGAGCACGGCGTGCGCACCAGCGAGGACTTGTCCGACCTGGCAGCGGACGAGATCGTCGACTTCGGCATCGAGGGCTTGACCCAGGAGCGCGCCGCGGCGCTGATCCTGGCGGCCCGCGCCGAGGAGATCGCCCGTTTGGAGCGCGGCGAATGAGCCGGCAATGAACCGCGCCCTGACCCCATCAGGGCTTAGAATCAGCGTTTCCCTTGCTCTGGGCGAGGGGGCGCCAACCAGATCATAGGATCCGAATGTCGCAGCAAACCACCATCCGCAAGCTTGCCGAACTGGTCAATACGCCGGTCGATAAACTGCTGGTTCAACTGGCCGAGGCCGGAATGAAGTTCAGCGGTCCCGACCAGGTCGTGACCAGCACCGAGAAGATGAAACTGCTTGGCTTCCTGCGCCGTACGCATGGCAAGGCCGACACGCCCGCCGAAGCGGCGAGCGAAGCAGCCAAGAAGATCACGCTCAACCGGCGCAAGCTGCAGGAAGTCACGGTCAGCGCCGGCCGCACCAAGACCACGGTCAACGTGGAAGTGCGGCAGAAGCGCACCTACGTGAAGTCCGAAAACGAAGGCGGCGGGCGCCCGGCGCCGATGACGCCGGACGAGGAGCGCGCCGACATCCTGGCCAAGCTCGCCGCTTCGCGTCAGCGCAATCTCGACGAGCAGCAGGCGCTGGCCGAAAGCGATCGTCTGCGCGATGAAGCGATTCAGCGCAAGCGGGAAGAAGAGCAGGCCGCCAAGGACCGTGCAGAAGCCGAGCGCAAGGCTGCCGAGGAAGCCGCTGCGGCTGCCAGTGCGCCGGCCCCGGTTGCTGCTGCGCCGACGCCGTCGGCGCCTGCCGCGCGTGCACCGTCTTCGCCGTCGTCGGCACCGCGTCCGGCCCGTCCGGCTGGCGCGTCGCCGGCATCGCGCCCGGCCACGCCGGCGCGCCCGGACGATCGTTCCAATGCGGCCAAGCACAAGACGCGCGGTTCGCACGTCATGGTGGCCGGTGTCGAAGACGACGATGCGACCAAGCGTTTCGCCGGGCAGTTGCATCTGTCTGCGGCTGATCGTGCGCGTCGTTCCAATGTGCGCGGCAAGCCGACCGGTCGTCCCGGTTCGTCGTCCTCGCGCCGTGGCAACGACAGCGGCCGTGGCGGCAACCAGGGCAACAGCGGTCCGCACGGGTTCGAGCGTCCGACCGCACCGGTGGTGCGCGAAGTGGCGATCGGCGACACCATCACTGTGGCCGACCTGGCGCAGAAGCTCGCGCTCAAGGGCGGCGACGTGGTCAAGGCGCTGTTCAAGATGGGCGTCATGGCGACCATCACCCAGAGCATCGACCATGACACCGCCGCGCTGGTGACCGAAGAGCTCGGCCACAAGGCCGTGCGTGCCGACAATGCCGACTTCGAGGATGCGCTGCTGGCGCATGCCGAGGATGCGCAGGGCGAGACCACCTCGCGTCCGCCGGTGGTGACCATCATGGGTCACGTCGATCACGGCAAGACCTCGTTGCTGGATTACATCCGTCGCACCAAGATTGCCTCGGGCGAAGCCGGCGGCATCACCCAGCACATCGGTGCGTACCACGTCGAAACCGGCCGTGGCGTCATCAGCTTCCTGGATACGCCCGGCCATGCCGCGTTTACCTCGATGCGTGCCCGTGGCGCCAAGATCACCGACATCGTGGTGCTGGTGGTCGCGGCCGATGACGGCGTGATGCCGCAGACCAAGGAAGCGGTGGCGCATGCCAAGGCGGCGGGCGTTCCGTTGATCGTGGCGGTCAACAAGATCGACAAGGCCGGCGCGGATCCGCTGCGGGTCAAGAATGAATTGCTGGCTGAAAACGTGGTGGCCGAAGAGTTCGGCGGCGATACCCAGTTCATCGAGGTGTCGGCCAAGCTCGGTACCGGTGTGGACACGTTGCTGGACGCGATCTCGCTGCAGGCCGAAGTGCTGGAACTCAAGGCGGTGGCCGAAGGCCGCGCCAGCGGTACCGTCATCGAGTCCTCGCTGGACAAGGGCCGTGGCCCGGTCGCAACGGTGCTGGTGCAGCAGGGCGCGCTGAAGCGTGGCGATTACCTGGTCTGCGGTATCCAGTACGGCCGTGTGCGTGCGCTGTTCGACGAGACCGGCCATCAGCCGGCCTCGGCCGGCCCATCGATTCCGGTGCAGGTGCTCGGCCTGTCCGGCGTGCCGGAAGCCGGTGATGACTTCGTGGTCGTCGACGACGAGCGTCTTGCCAAGGACGTGGCGCAGCAGCGCGAAACCAAGCGCCGCGAGTCGCGCCTGGTCGCCTCGGCCAGCAACCGCATGGAAGACATCCTGGCCCAGATGGGCAAGGGCGAAGGCCAGCAGGTGCTGAACCTGGTGATCAAGGCCGACGTGCAGGGTTCGGTGGAAGCGCTGAAGCAGTCGCTGGTGGCATTGTCCAACGACGACATCCGCATCAACGTGATCCACTCCGGCGTGGGCGGCATCACCGAGTCCGATGCGAATTCGGCGGCGGCTTCCAAGGCCACGATCATCGGCTTCAACGTGCGTGCCGATGCCTCGGCGCGCAAGATCGTCGAGTCCAACGGCATCGATCTGCGTTACTTCTCGATCATCTATGACGTGATCGACCAGGTGAAGCAGGTGGCGTCCGGTCTGCTCGGCGTGGAAATCCGCGAAGAGATCATCGGTATCGCGCAGGTTCGCGACGTGTTCCGCAGCTCCAAGTTCGGTGCGGTTGCAGGCTGCATGATCATCGAAGGCGTGGTGAAGCGCAGCAAGCCGATCCGCGTGCTCCGCGACAGCGTCGTGGTGTTCGAGGGCGAGCTGGAATCGTTGCGCCGCTTCAAGGAAAACGTCGAGGAAGTGCGCAACGGTACCGAATGCGGTATCGGCGTGAAGGCCTACAACGACGTCAAGGCCGGCGATCAGATCGAGTGCTTCGAGCGTATCGAAGTCGCCCGCACGCTGTAACGGTTGCCGGGGCCTGCGGGCCCCGGACTCCGTCGAGCGGAGTCGTTCCGTAACGCAAGTTCTGCAAGGCGAGGGCGGCATGGCCGCCCGCGTCCGTTTTTGGCTTCGGTGCCAACTGGCCCTCCGAATCAACCAGGTCCACGACCATGCCAACCAAATCATTCCATCGCACCGACCGTGTTTCGGCGCAGGTGCGCCGCGACCTCGGCACGATCGTGCACGCGGCCGTGCGCGACCACGGCCTGCCGTCGGTCAGCGTGTCCGACGTCGAAATCAGCCGCGACCTGGCGCATGCCAAGGTGTTCGTCACCGCGCTGCAGCAGGAGCGCTCGGCCGAAGCGGTCAAGGGGCTCAAGGAAATCGCCGGTCAGCTGCGGACGCAGCTGGCACGCGCGATGAAGCTGCGGCATGTGCCCGAGCTGCATTTCCATTACGACGATTCGGTCGACCGCGGCGAGCGTATCGACAACCTGCTGCGTGACCTGGACGATGTCGGCCCCGAGGCCGCGTCCAGCGACGAGGACGCCGAGCAGCGCTGAGCGCTGCCGGCCGGCCGCCTGTTGACCAGCGGCCCTGATTTCAACGGGCGCGCACGGTGCCCGCTTCGAGCACTGATCTCTTGAAACCCCGCATCGTCTATCGCCCGTTGCACGGCATCCTGTTGCTCGACAAGCCGGCTGGAGTCAGCTCCAACACGGCCTTGCAGTCCGCGCGTCGCTTGCTGCGTGCCGAAAAGGGCGGCCACACCGGCAGCCTGGACCCGCTGGCCACCGGCCTGCTGCCGCTGTGTCTGGGCGAGGCGACCAAGATTGCCGGCCTGCTGCTCGGTTCTGCCAAGGCCTACGATGCCGAGGTCGTGCTGGGTGTCACCACCGATACCGACGATGCCGATGGTCAGGTCCTGCGCGAGCGTGCAGTGCCCGCACTGGACGAAGACGCGCTGCGTGCAGCGCTGACGCCCTTCATCGGGCGCATCCGCCAACAGGCGCCGATCTATTCCGCGCTCAAGCAGGGCGGCGAGCCGCTGTACGCCAAGGCGCGCCGTGGCGAGGCGATCGAGGCGCCGGTGCGCGAGGTCGAGGTGCAGGCGATCGACGTGATCGGCTACGCCGCGCCGCGGCTGCAACTGCGCGTGACCTGCGGCTCGGGCACCTATATCCGCAGCCTGGCGCGCGATCTGGGCGAAGTGCTCGGCTGCGGTGCGCATATCGCCTCGCTGCGCCGGCTCTGGGTCGAGCCGTTTCGCACGCCGCAGATGATCACGCTGGAGGCGCTGTCGGCTGCCCTGGAAGCGGGCACCGACGCACAGGACCTGCTGCTGCCGATCGAGGCCGGACTGGCCGATTTTGCGCGGATCGTGCTCGATGCCGCGCACGCGGCACGTTTTCGCATGGGCCAGCGTCTGCGCGATGCGGCATTTCCGACCGGCCAGGTGGCTGTGTTCGGACCCGACGGAACCCCCTCCGGGCTAGGCCTGGTGGACGCGGAGGGGCGCTTGTCGCCGCAGCGATTGTTCAATGGACTGAACGAAGTGGCGTCTTGTTAAGGTTTAGTCAACTTGTCCCCGGGGCCGCACGACGTTACAATTTTGCGGCCCCGATCGGGGCACCTCAGCGCCAAGCGCGCTCATCCCAAGCAAACGGCGAGTCCGGCGGTGCGTCATGCACGTTCCTGTCGACCACGCATCTATCGAGTAAACATCATGTCCGTCGACACCCAGAAAGTTATTGAAGACAACAAGCGCAGCGCCCAGGACACCGGTTCGCCGGAAGTGCAGGTCGCCCTGCTGACCGCGCGCATCGAGCTGCTGACCGGCCACTTCAAGACCCACAAGAAGGATCACCACAGCCGTCGTGGCCTGCTGCAGATGGTCAACCGCCGCCGCAGCCTGCTCGACTACCTGAAGAAGAAGGACAACGAGCGTTACAAGTCCTTGATCGAGAAGCTCGGCCTGCGCCGCTAATCGAGTCCTACCGCCGCGGCGCAGCGATGCGCCGCGGCTTTGTTTTGGTCATTCGCATTACGTTATCTGCAGCATGCAGTTCATGGGCCGGAGCCTCCCGGCCGCCCGTTCTCGGCATGGGTCGACGACGGTCCAACGAAGACAGCAACACCTAAGGGAAAAAACCTCCGTGGCAAAAATCACCAAAACCTTCCAGTACGGCAAGCACACCGTCACCCTGGAGACGGGCGAAATCGCTCGCCAGGCAGGCGGCGCCGTCATCGTCAAGTTCGACGACACCGTACTGCTGGTCACCGCCGTCGCCGCCAAGAGTGCGCGCGAAGGGCAGGACTTCTTTCCTCTGACGGTCGATTATCAGGAGAAGTTCTACGCCGGCGGCCGCATCCCGGGCGGCTTCTTCAAGCGCGAAGGACGTGCGACCGAGAAGGAAACGTTGATCTCGCGCCTGATCGATCGCCCGATCCGTCCGCTGTTCCCGGAGGACTACAAGAACGAAGTGCAGATCATCGCCACCGTGATGTCGATGAACCCGGACATCGACGGCGATATCGCCGCGCTGATCGGCGCATCGGCCGCGCTGTCGCTGGCCGGCACCCCGTTCAACGGCCCGATCGCTGCGGCGAAGGTCGGCTACAAGAATGGCGAATACATCCTCAACCCGACCGTGACCGAGCTGAAGGATTCGCAGCTGGAGCTGGTCGTGGCCGGTACCGCCAACGCGGTGCTGATGGTCGAGTCCGAAGCCGAGCTGCTGTCGGAAGAAGTGATGCTGGGCGCGGTGACGTTCGGCCATCGCGAGATGCAGAAGGTCATCAACATCATCAATGAGCTGACCGTCGAAGCCGGCACCAAGCCGTCCGACTGGGTGGCTCCGGCCAAGAATGACGGCATGATCGCCGCGCTGAAGGAAGCGGTGGGCGATCAGCTCGCGTCGGCATTCCAGGTGCGCGACAAGCTGCAGCGCCGTGATGCGATTTCGGCGATCAAGAAGGACGTGCTGGGTGCGCTGGCACCGCGCGCCACCGTCGAAGGCTGGGCTGCCGGTGATCTGTCCAAGGAATTCGGCGAACTGGAATACCAGACCATGCGTGGCTCGGTGCTGAGCACCAAGGTGCGCATCGACGGCCGTGCACTGGATACCGTGCGTCCGATCAGCGCCAAGGCGGGCGTGCTGCCGCGTACCCATGGCTCGGCGCTGTTCACCCGCGGCGAGACCCAGGCGATCGTGATCACCACGCTCGGCACCGCACGCGACGGTCAGGTCATCGACGCCGTCTCGGGCGAGTACAAGGAAAACTTCCTGTTCCATTACAACTTCCCTCCGTATTCGGTGGGCGAGTGCGGTCGTTTCGGTGCGCCGAAGCGTCGCGAGATCGGCCACGGCCGTCTGGCCAAGCGCGGCGTGCTGGCCGTGATGCCGAGCCTGGAAGAATTCCCGTACACCATCCGCGTGGTCTCGGAAATCACCGAGTCCAACGGTTCGTCCTCGATGGCCTCGGTCTGCGGCAGCTCGCTGGCACTGATGGATGCCGGCGTGCCGATCAAGGCGCCGGTCGCGGGTATCGCGATGGGTCTGGTCAAGGAAGGCAACGACTTCGTCGTGCTGTCGGACATCCTGGGTGACGAAGATCACCTCGGCGACATGGACTTCAAGGTGGCCGGTACTGCCGAAGGCGTGTCCGCGCTGCAGATGGACATCAAGATCGAAGGCATCACCGAAGAGATCATGAAGCAGGCATTGCAGCAGGCCAAGGCCGGCCGTCTGCACATCCTCGGCGAGATGGCGCATGCCCTGACCACCCCGCGTCAGGAACTGAGCGATTACGCCCCGCGCCTGCTGACCATCAAGATCCACCCGGACAAGATCCGCGAAGTGATCGGCAAGGGTGGCTCGACCATCCAGGCCATTACCAAGGAAACCGGCACGCAGATTGATATCCAGGACGACGGCACGATCATCATCGCGTCGGTCAACGCCATCGCTGCGCAGGCTGCGAAGTCGCGCATCGAGCAGATCACCTCGGACGTGGAGCCGGGTCGCATCTACGAGGGCAAGGTCGCCAAGATCATGGACTTCGGTGCATTCGTCACCATCCTGCCGGGCAAGGACGGCCTGGTGCACGTCTCGCAGATCTCCAGCGAGCGCGTGGAGAAGGTCGGCGACAAGCTGAAGGAAGGCGATCTGGTCCGCGTCAAGGTGCTGGAAGTGGACAAGCAGGGCCGTATCCGTCTGTCGATCAAGGCAGTGGAAGAAGGCGAAGGCCTGCCGGCATCGGCCGAGTAATCGCCACGGTTTGACGCGTTACGAAAAGCGGGCTTCGGCCCGCTTTTTTATTGGGTGTTTAGGGCAATCGCCGGTGCCTTGATCCTTCTCCTGCGGGAGAAGGTGCCCCGCAGGGGCGGATGAGGGTGCGGGCGAAGCCTCGTGTGGTCGAACCTTCGCCAGGGCTTCGCTTCCGTACCCTCACCCCCCAACCCCTCTCCCGACGGGAGAGGGGCTTCGAGCCTTGCTTACCCGGGCTGCTGGGTCGGCGCGGGCTGTGTTTCCGGACGCGGTGGCACGACGCGTGGAAAACCCGGCGGCATCGTTGCGGGCAAGATGGTTGGCGAAGGCAGTGGCTCGACCGGCGGAGGTGCAGTCATCGCCGCATCCGGGCGCAGCTTCAACAGGGCCGCCCAGTCGCGTCGATTGAAATCGCAGAGTTCCTCGTGGGCCGGCGTGCACTCGCTGGCGATGCCCAGGCCGTCCTCGCTCTGGTCCTGGCTGCCGTCGGACTGCGGTGCCGGCAATACCACGCGGCCGGCGCGGTCCAGCGGCATCTTGCGCATCATCACGGTGTTGAACACGTTGCCGCCGATCAGGTACAGGGTGCGATCGCCACCGACGTTGGCGGCTATCACTACGTCGCAATGCGATTGCCACGGCATCGGCGCGCTGCCGCCAAGCCCGGCCCTGAGGCCGGCGTAGCCCAGCGCGACACTGCGCCCGCGCAACAGGCACAGCAGATCGCCGGGAGCGGGCTTCTCCACCGCCGGGTCGGTGAACTGGTAGGGCCCACTGGCGCCATCGTTGTAGGCGCTGCGGATGTAATCCAGATGGCGTGCAGAGCGATGGAAGCCGCTCAGGCCGGCCTGTGTCATCACCCAGGAGATGAAGGCAGCCGACCACGGGTTGTCGACCAGGAACGCACGGCAATCGCTGGCGGTGTAGCGCGTGCCATCCAGTGCCGCGCAGCTCGACGCGCCCGGGCGCCCGCCCATCGATGCGAGCGTGCCGCTGTCGCGCCAGTAGCCTGCCACGCGTTGCCACGCGACCACGCCATGGTCGGCGAGATAGCCTGATTCGGCTTCGGTCACGCCCAGGCTGGCCAGACGCCCCTTGGCATCGATAAACGGGCGTTGCCACAAGCGATGCTCGTTGCAGGCATTGCGCACGATGGCGATTGCAGCAGGGCTGGTGCCGAAGCGTGGCGGCACGTCGCAGACTTCCGCGGCGGCCGCGGTGCCGCCCCATGCGGCCAACACCAGACAGAGCCACGGCCAAGGTTTTACAGTCATCGCAGATCCTGCACAGAACAATCGCAGCAGGCTGACAGAGCCGGCTGCGGGCACGCGTGAAATCAGTGCGGCGGCGGGCCGAGTTTGAGCGACAGATCGACGGCGTGCACGTGCTTGGTGAGCCCGCCGATGGAAATGCAATCCACGCCATCGGCCGCAATGGCGGCAATGCCGGCCAGATCCACGCTGCCGGAGACTTCCAGCGGAATGCGTTGGTCGCGCGGCAGGGCGGCAACGATGCGCACTGCCTCGCGCCGCAGTGCCGGGTCGAAATCGTCGATCAGGATGCGCGTACACCCGACCTGCAAGGCCTCGCGCAGCTGCTCCAGGGTTTCCACCTCCACCACCAGCGGCAACTGCGGTTGCTGCGCACGTGCGGCATGCACGGCGGCGCTCAACGAGCCGGCGGCGCGGATATGGTTTTCCTTGAGCATCACCGTGTCGAACAGCCCGATGCGGTGATTGTCGCCGCCACCGCAACGCACGGCGTATTTCTGCGCGGCGCGCAGGCCCGGCAGCGTCTTGCGCGTATCCAGGATGCGCGTGCCGGTGCCGGCCACGGCGGCGACGTATGCAGCGGTGGTGGTGGCGGTAGCCGACAGCGTCTGCAGGAAGTTGAGCGAGGTGCGCTCGGCACTGACCAGGCTGCGGCTGCGGCCATGCAGCAGCGCCAGCACCGTGCCGGCGGCAACGTGCTGGCCCTCGTGCACCTGCCAGTCGATACGCACCTGCGGATCGAGCGCGCGGTGCGTGGCGTCGAACCAGGGCCGCCCGGCGATCACGGCATCCTGCTTGCACAGCAGGTACGCGCTGTCTGGCTGATCGGGCAACAACGCCGCAGTCACATCGCCTGTGCCGATGTCCTCGGCCAGCGCGCGCGCCACATCGGCATCCACCAGCGCGGCCGGCGGCGCCTCCGGCACGGCCGTGCTTGCGGAAGACGTCACTTTTCGGGGAAGTCGGCGATCTGCGCTGTGCCGATCGCTTCTTCGGCCAGCAGCACCGGAATGCCGTCGTCGACGCGGAAGACCTGCTTGCGGTCGCGCGTGATCAGCGCCTCGCGCAGCGGCTGTGTCTGCGCCGTGCCGTCGGCACGCTGCAGGGTTCCGCCGGCGATGGCGGTATTGAGTGCCTCCAGGCCCTTGCCGTCGAGCAGCGAGAGCGGCTGGCGGGTGTCGGGCGAGCACAGCAGGTCGAGCAGTTTGCGATCCATCGAAGTCTTGTCTTGCGTGGAAGATGGCTAGAATACGTCTTTACCGCAGGGCAGGGCCATGACCTCCAACCACTCCGCGCCGCTGGTCGGCATCGTGATGGGTTCCCGTTCCGATTGGGAAACCATGCAACACGCAGCTCAGAAGCTCGATGCGCTGGGCGTGCCGTACGAAGTCAAGGTGGTCTCGGCGCACCGCACACCGGATGTGTTGTTCAGCTATGCAGAGCAGGCGGGCGACCGTGGCCTGCGCGCGATCATCGCCGGCGCCGGTGGCGCAGCGCACCTGCCTGGCATGCTGGCGGCCAAGACGGCGGTGCCGGTGCTCGGTGTGCCGGTGCAGTCCAAGGCGCTCAACGGCATGGATTCGCTGCTGTCGATCGTGCAGATGCCGGCCGGGATTCCGGTGGCGACGTTTGCGATCGGCAACGCCGGCGCGGCGAATGCGGCCTTGTTCGCCGCTGCGATGCTGGCGCCGGAGCAGGCGCAGATCGGTCAGGCACTGGCGCAGTTCCGCGCCAGGCAGACCGACGATGTCATGGCCAGCGACGACCCGCGCCAATGACCACGGTCGGTATTCTGGGCGGCGGCCAGTTGGCCCGCATGCTGGTACTGGCCGGCGCGCCGCTGGGCTTGCGGTTTGCGGTGTTCGACCCGGCCGCTGACGGCTGCGCAGGGCAGGTGGCGCCGCTGCAGGCAGGCGCCTTCGACGACACCGCCGCGCTTGCCGCATTCGCCGCACACGTGGATGTGATCACCTTCGATTTCGAAAACGTGCCGGCTGCCAGCGCGCAGCAATTGGCCGCGCAGGTGCCGGTGTTTCCCAGTGCTGCCGCGTTGGCGGTGGCGCAGGACCGGCTCAGCGAAAAGACCCTGTTCCGCGAGCTCGGCATTCCGGTGCCCGCGTTCGCCGCCATCGACGACCGTGCGGGACTGGATGCCGCGTTGGCCCGTATCGGCACGCCGTGCGTGCTCAAGACGCGCCGCTTCGGTTACGACGGCAAGGGCCAGTTCCGCATCAAGACGCCGGCCGATGCCGATGCCGCGTGGGACGCGCTCGGCGCGCAGGCCGCCAGGGTCGGCCTGATCGTGGAAGCCTTCGTACCGTTCGAGCGCGAGGTCAGCGTGGTGGCCGTGCGTGGGCGCGATGGCGAGTTCCGTGCCTGGCCGCTGACTGAAAACTGGCATGTGGACGGTGTGCTCTCGGCCAGTCTTGCGCCGGCGCATGTGGATGCCGGGTTGCAGGCGGTGGCAGAGGCGCATGCGCGCGCGATCGCCGAGCGCGTGGACTACGTGGGCGTCTTCGCGCTCGAGCTGTTCGTGCGCGATGGCCAACTGCTCGCCAACGAGATGGCGCCGCGCGTCCACAACTCCGGGCACTGGACCATCGAAGGTGCCGAGACCTCGCAGTTCGAAAATCACGTGCGTGCGGTGCTCGGTTTGCCGCTCGGCAGCACCGCGATGCGTGGACATGCCTGCATGCTCAACTGGCTGGGTGCGATGCCGGATGCTGCCGCATTCCTGGCGGTGCCCGGTGGGCATTGGCACGACTACGGCAAGCAATCGCGCGAGGGCCGCAAGGTCGGCCATGCCACGCTGCGCGCCGAGACGCCGCAGGCGCTTGCGCAGGCAGTGGGCGACGCAGGCACCGTGCTGCAGCGTGAGGCACAGGTCAGTCCGGTGCTTGCGCGCTTGAGCGAAGGGTCAGTCGCAGAATGAGCGTTGGCGCCGCTGCGACCCGGCGCACGCGCAGGGTCGTGGCGGAGCTGGACCGCAGTGCGCGATGCCGCCGGGTGCGCCGTCGCAACCAGTCAATTGGACGTTGACCTGTTGCAACCGCGCAAGCGGCTAGCCCAGCCGGCTGGCCACGAAGTCCCAGTTGATCAGCTTCCAGAATGCGTCCAGGTATTGCGCGCGGTCCTGCCGGTAGTCCAGGTAGTACGCATGCTCCCAGAGGTCGCAGGCGAGCAACGGCGTGTCCGGGCCGGTGAGCGGCGTGGAGGCATTCGGCGTGGCGACGATCGCCAACGTGCCATCCGGCCGCTGCACCAGCCACACCCAGCCCGAGCCGAAGGTGCCCAGGGCGACGCGGTTGAATTCCTGCCTGAAGTGCACGAAGTCGCCGAATGATTTGGCAATGCGGTCGGCCAGCCGGCCCAGCGGCTCGCCGCCGCCACGTGGGCGCAGGCACTGCCAGTAGAACGTGTGGTTCCACACCTGCGCAGCCAGATGGAACAGCGTGCCCTGCGCCTGCGCGATGATGTCTTCCAGCGTCAGCTCGGCGAACTCGCTGCCTTCGATGCGTGCATTGAGCCGATCGACCTCGCTGCGGTAACAGACGCCGTGGTGCGCCTCCAGGGTGGCGGCGGAAAGATGCGGCTCCAGAGCGGCGCGGGAGTAGGGCAGTGCAAGGTGTTCGATCGGCATGATGGCAAGGGCAGCGAAGGGAGTACGGCGACAGGTCGCGCCGAGGGCTTACAATGCGCGCCTTTGCGGAAGTCTATCCGACCCGGCGGTCGGGCCTGCCGCTCCCAGTCAGGAGAGTCCAATGCCGGTGATGGAACGGATCCAGGCCGAAGTCGAACAACACCCGATCGTGCTGTTCATGAAAGGCACCCCGCAATTTCCGATGTGCGGTTTTTCCAGCCGCGCCGTGCAGGCCCTGGTCGCTGCCGGCGCCGATCAGTTGCGCACGGTCAACGTGCTCGAAGAGCCCGAAGTACGCGCCAATCTGCCGCGCTATTCCAACTGGCCAACCTTCCCGCAATTGTTCATCCACGGCGAGTTGATCGGCGGTTGCGACATCACGCTGGAACTGTTCGAGGCCGGCGAGCTCAAGCGCATTGTCAGCGAGGCCTACCAGCCGTGAGCCTGGCGCAGGCCCAGCCCGATGCGTCGGCGCTTGCCGGGCGCGTGGTGCTGATCACCGGCGCAGCGGGCGGTCTTGGCGCAGCCGCTGCGCAGGCATGCGCAGTGGCCGGTGTGACCGTGGTGCTGCTGGGCCGCAAGCTGCGCCCGCTGGAGCGCGTCTATGACGCCGTTGCCAAGCTCGGTCCGGAGCCGTTGCTGTATCCGCTGGATCTGGCCGGCGCCACGCCGGACGACTACGCCGCGCTGGCGCAACGGCTGCAATCCGAGCTGGGTGGCCTGCATGGCCTGCTGCACTGCGCTGCCGACTTCGCCGGCCTGACCCCGGCCGAACTTGCGGCACCTGCCGACTTCGCACGCAACCTGCATGTCAACCTCACCGCGCGCGCCTGGTTGACCCAGGCCTGCCTGCCGCTGCTGCGGCAGCAAGCCGATGCGGCGGTGGTCTTCGTCGTCGACGACCCTGCACGCGTTGGCCAGGCCTATTGGGGCGCCTATGGCGCTGCCCAGCATGCGCAGCGTGGCCTGCTCGCCAGCCTGCATCACGAAACCGCCGCCGGCCCGGTCCGCATCAGCGGACTGCAGCCCGGCCCGATGCGCACCGCCTTGCGCGCGCGCGCCTTTACCCATCAGGAAGACAGCGACGCGGTGGACCCCGCGCGCTATGCGTCCGCCTGCGTCACCTTGTTGTCCATGGCAGGTGCTTCGCACCGCGGTGCGATCTGGAGCCCTTCCGCATGACCATTCTTTCGGCGGCGCTGCTGCTGTTCCTGATCCTCGACCCGCTGGGCAACATCCCGGTGTTTCTCAGCGTGCTCAAGCCGCTGCCACCGAAGCGGCAGCGCTTCGTGCTCGCGCGCGAGTTGCTGATCGCCTTGTGCGTGCTGATGGCGTTTCTGTGGGGCGGCAAGTACGCACTGGAGCTGATGCACCTGCGCCAGGAGTCGGTGGCGATCGCCGGCGGCATCGTGCTGTTCCTGATCGGCATCCGCATGATCTTCCCGCGTCCGGAAGGCCTGATGGGCGAGATACCCGATGGCGAGCCCTTCATCGTGCCGCTGGCGATCCCGCTGGTGGCCGGCCCGTCCGGGATGGCGGCGGTGATGCTGATGGGCAGCAACGAACCCACCCGGCTCTGGGATTGGAGCCTGGCCTTGATGATCGCCTGGATCGGTGCCTCCACCATCCTGGCCTCGGCCCCGCTGTTGTACAAACTGCTCGGTCATCGCGCACTGACCGCGATCGAGCGCCTGATGGGCATGTTGCTGGTGGCCATTTCGGTGCAGATGTTCCTGGATGGCCTGGGGACGTATTTCAAGCTGCCGGTGTCGATCTGAGCCGGTCGGTGATAGGCGGGCAGGGCATGGGAGCGACCTGTGACACTGCCTAGCGAGAATCTGAAGCCACGCCACTGACGCGTAGCGGTGCAAGCCGCCGGCGGCGCCGGGGTGCCTCTGTAACAAGGGCCTTCGACAGCCCTTGCCGCGCTTTCGGGCCAAATGAGCCCTGTTTTCGATCAAACGTCTCAATAGCGCGACACCGGTCGCAGATGCCGCGCGACTTTGCGCAAGCTGGCGTTTACGCCTTCACATGCGAAGTTCATGTTGCACTGCGCGAACTTTGTCACGCCGCCGTCACAATCAGGCCTTAGCGTGTTAATCTGTTGTTAACCGTTGCGGCAGCAACCGCCGCGCGGCGAGGGACCCCAGATCATCGGCAGCCCACCCCCGGGAACGGTTGGGCTGACTGCGCCTTTTTGTCACTGCCCAACCTGTATCGAGGCTACCGAAATGACCCACCCCCGTTGTCTTCGCATGTCCAAGCTGACGCTTGGCCTTGTTGCCGCGCTCGCCGCCGCCCCCGTGTTCGCTCAGAGCACCTCTGCCGGCGTCGCTGGCCTGGTTACCAGCAGCGGCGGTCAGCCGGTGCCAAATGCCGAAGTGACGATCACCCACGTCGAATCGGGAACCGTCAGCCGCGCCACCACCGATGCCAGTGGACGCTACAACGCGCGCGGCCTGCGTGTGGGCGGGCCGTACACCATCACGATCACCAAGTCGGGTGAAGGGACGAAGACGGAAGAGGGCGTGTACCTGAACCTCAATCAGGTCAATAGCGTCGACGCATCCCTGGGCGGTGACGTGACCACGCTGGGCGCGGTGCAGGCCATCGGCGGCGATTACGGCTCGGCGCTGTTCAGTGCGAACAAGATGGGCACCGGTACCAATGTGACCCGCGAGCAGATCGAATCGCTGCCCTCGATCAACCGTAACCTGCAGGACTACGTACGTCTGGATCCGCGCGTGGCGCAGACCGACAAGGCGCGGAATGAAATTTCCGTGGGCGGCCAGAATCCGCGCTTCAACCTGATCCGTGTCGACGGTATCAGCACCAACGACGCGTTCGGCCTGGAATCCAACGGCTTGCCGACGCCGCGCCAGCCGTTCTCGATGGATGTCATCGACGAAATCTCCGTCGACGTCGCCAACTACGACGTCACCATCACCGGCGCCACCGGCGGCGTGATCAATGCGGTCACCAAGTCCGGTACCAACGAGTTCCACGGTTCGGTGTACGGCACCTACCGTGAGAACGATTGGTCGGGCAAGAACCAGAACGATATCCGCCCGCAGCTGTTCGATAACGAAACCACCTACGGCCTGACCCTGGGCGGCCCGGTCATCAAGGACAAGCTGTTCTTCTTCGCCAACTACGAAAAGTACAAGGGCAAGGGCGTGTTCACCGGAGCCTCCGGCTACGGCCCGATCGGTTCTGGCGCGAGCAACATCGTGCAGATCCCGCAGGCGGACATCGATCGGATCATCGACATCTCACGTAACGTCTACGGGTTTGACCCGGGAACCCTGGCGCTGCCAGCGCTGGATTCGGATTCGGAAGAAAAGGGCTTCAAGCTTGACTGGAACATCTCCGACAAGCATCGCGCCTCGTTCCGTTATGGCGAGAGCGAGCAGAGCACTGCCAACCTCAACGGTTTCGGCAATCAGGCGCTGTCGCTGAATTCGTATCACTACGTGCGCGACTTCAGCCTCAAGACCTATACGGCCCAGTTGTTCAGCGATTGGACCGACACCTTCTCGACCGAAGCCAAGGTGTCTTACCGCGACTACTCGGCCGTGCGTACTGCTGCATCGCAGCTGCCGGCCGTTGCTGTGCGCATCGGTAACAACACCGTCAACCTGGGCACCGAGCAGAGCACCCAGGCCAACGAACTGCGTACCGAAACGTGGAATGCGTTCTTTGCCGGCACGTTGTTCTTGAACGACCACACCGTCAAGTTCGGCTTCGACTACGAAGACAACGATCTGTTCAACCTGTTCGGCCAGCGCGTCTTCGGTTCCTACACGTTCAACTCGGTTGCCGACTACGCGGCCAATCGCCCGCTGAACTATCGTTATTCGCGGTCCAACAGCGGCAACATCGACGACATCGCCGCAGACTGGGGCATGCGCAATGTCGGCGTCTTCCTGCAGGACACCTGGGCCGTCAACAACAACCTGACGCTGACGTTCGGTGTGCGTTACGACGAACCGATGGTCAAGAACAGCCCGGCCTACAACGCGACCGCGTCGACGCTGTTCGGCTTCCGTAACGATCAGACCATCGATGGCAACGGCCTGTTTGAGCCGCGCTTCGGTTTCAACTACACCTTCGACAGCGACCGCCCGACCCAACTGCGCGGCGGCGTGGGCCTGTTCCAGGGGGCCGCGGCAACCGTGTGGTTGTCCAACCCGTACTCCAACACCGGCCTGGCGTACACCGATTACAACTTCTCCAGCCAGACACTGGTGAACACCAATGGCATTCGTTTCACGCCTGACATCAATAACCAGCCGATCGGTAATGGTTCGTTGAATGGCGCTACGCAGTCCGTCGATTTCGTCGACAGCAAGCTGGGTCAGCCGTCGGTATGGAAGGCCAACCTGGCATTCGATACCGAGCTGCCCTGGTACGGCATCGTGGCATCTGCCGAGGCGGTGGTGACCAAGGTCAACGAGGCGATCTACTACCAGCAGCTCAATCTGGGCAATACCAGCCGCGTGGGTCAGGATGGTCGTAACCTGTACTGGAATACTGCAGGCTTGAATCCGGCCTGCTGGTTGGACGACGGCCGTAATCCGACCGGTGCGGGCGCTCCGGCGGCTTGTGTGCGCGGAACCGCCTCGGTGGTCGATGCGCGCGGCTCGCGTGATGGGCGCTTCAACGATGCCATCATCGCGCGCCCAACCGATAAGGGCGGCAGCGAGAGCTTCACCGTCGGCCTGAACAAACCCTTCAATGGCGGCGACTGGTCGTGGGGCTTGTACTACACCTACACCGACGCCGACGAAGTCAGCGGCCTGACC
Organism: Xanthomonas sp. BRIP62409; assembly: GCF_003992965.1. Lineage (NCBI taxonomy): Bacteria > Pseudomonadati > Pseudomonadota > Gammaproteobacteria > Lysobacterales > Lysobacteraceae > Xanthomonas > Xanthomonas sp. BRIP62409. The sequence goes on from NZ_QEZJ01000017.1 coordinate 304,474, forward strand.
AGTTCGACCTCGGGTTCGCAGCTGGGCAACAATGCGGTCTTCCAGGCCAACGAAAATGTTGCCTCGACCGCTGCGTACGAAGTGAAGAACAGCATCCTCGGCACGTTGAACTGGAAGCATGCGTTCTTCGGCGACTACGAGACCAAGTTGGGCCTGATCTACCAAGGCCGCAATGGTCGCCCGTATAGCTATGCGTTCGACAACGACGCCAATGGCGACGGCCGCCTGAACGACCTGTTGTATATCCCGGCCGGCCGCGGCGATGTGCTGTTCGGTACCGCTCGAGAAGAACAGGCGTTCTGGAACTACATCGAAGGCAACGAGTATCTGGCTGCCCGCCGTGGTCAGGTGGCCGAGCGCAACGGCGCGCGCAACTCCTGGATCAACCAGTTCGACCTGCACATCGAGCAGGAGATCCCCGGCTTCTTCAAGGACAACAAGGCCTCTCTCTGGCTTGACGTCATGAACGTCGGCAACCTGCTCAACAAGAAGTGGGGCCGCGTCGAAGAGTATGGCTTCCCCGGCATGCGTGGTGTCGTGGAATACGGTGGTGTCGATGCGGCCAGCGGCAAGTACGTGTACCGCTTCAATACCCCGGACCAGTCCACGGTCTACGACGATCGCGGCATCTCCCGCTGGGCGCTGCAGCTGGGCTTCCGCTATCAGTTCTAAAGCTGGCTAGCGTGTCGAAGCTTGCAAAAACGGCCGGGTTCTCCCGGCCGTTTTCTTTTGTGCGGGTGAGTACGCTAAAGTTCTGAGATACGACAGGAGCAAGCTATGGAACTCAGCAGTACGGCAGCACGGGCGCTGCCGGTGGTGGATGCGCGGATCTATCCGCGTGGTGGCCTGGACGTATTGTCCAAGGCGGAAGTGGCGCGTCTACGCGACGCCTCCAGCGGCGGCATGCACGAGCTGTTGCGCCGTTGCGCGCTGGCCGTGCTCACCAGCGGCAGCGCGTCGGACGACCCGCGCGCCGCGCGCGACCTGTATCCGGATTTCGATATCCAGGTGAACCAGCAGGACCGTGGCATCCGTATCGATCTGAGCAACGCACCGGCGATGGCCTTTGTCGATGGCGAGATCATCCGCGGCGTGGCCGAGCTGCTGTTCGCCGTGGTGCGCGACCTGGCCTACATGGCGATCGAGCTGGAAGCCCAGCGCGGGGATCTGGACACCAGCGAAGGCATCACCAACGCGGTCTTCGGCCAGCTGCGCAACGCGCGCATCCTGCAGCCGTCGGACCCGAACCTGGTCGTGTGCTGGGGTGGCCATTCCATTTCGCGCGACGAGTACCTCTACACCAAGCAGGTGGGCTACGAGCTGGGCTTGCGTGGCCTGGACATCTGCACCGGCTGCGGGCCGGGCGCGATGAAGGGCCCGATGAAGGGTGCCACCATCGCGCACGCCAAGCAGCGCAAGCATCACACGCGCTACATCGGCGTGACCGAGCCGGGCATCATCGCCGCCGAGTCGCCGAATCCGATCGTCAACCACCTGGTGATCATGCCGGACATCGAAAAGCGCCTGGAAGCCTTCGTCCGCATCGGCCACGGCATCCTGGTGTTTCCGGGGGGCGTCGGCACGGCCGAGGAAATCCTCTACCTGCTCGGCATCCTGCTGCGCGAGGAGAACGCCGACCTGCCGTTCCCGCTGATCCTGACCGGCCCGACCATTGCCGCGCCGTATTTCGAGCAGATCGACCGCTTCATCCGGCTCACCCTGGGCGAAGCTGTCGCTTCCCGCTACGAGATCATCGTTGGCGACCCGGTCGCCGTGGCGCGTCGCATGGCCGAGGGCATCCACCAGGTGCGCGCGCACCGCAAGGAACAGAAGGATTCGTACTACTTCAACTGGTCGGTACACATCCCGCTCGAGTACCAGCAGCCATTCGAACCCAGCCACGAGGCCATGGCCGCCCTGGATCTGCACCACGGCCGCCCGGCGCCCGCCCTGGCTGCCGACCTGCGCCGCGCCTTCTCCGGTATCGTCGCCGGCAACGTCAAGGAAGACGGCATGCGCCGCATCGAGGAATTCGGCCCGTTCGAGATCAATGGCGACCCGGACATCATGCAGGCCCTGGACGAGCTGCTGCGCGGCTTCGTCGAACAGCGCCGGATGAAGATTTCGGGCGATTACCGGCCTTGTTATCGGGTGGTGACTTAAGGCCTGCTGGATGTAGACCACCATTCTGGAGAAGGGAAAAGCCGGGCTGGGTACGAACCCTAGGCCCGGTTCGTCCCCACGCGCACGCCGACAACCCTAAAACGACCGCTCGTCCCCCCACTGCTTGTTCTTGAGGGGCGGTCGAAGCATCTTGGTCAGGTCACGCTGGGGAGCGTCCAATGTCTTTTCGCCGATCTACCGGCTTCACACTTGTGGAATTGATCATTGCGATCGCCGTGTTGGCGATTTTGCTTACGATCGCGCTTCCAAGCTTTCGTGGAGTAATACGCTCCAATCGCGTAGCCAGTAGCGCCAATGAGACCCTCGGGCTGCTGTCTCTCGCGCGCAGTGAGGCGATACGCAATCGCCGAGGTGGTGGGGTTTGCGGTACCGCATCGGGGACCGCATGCGACAACAACTGGGGGAGCGGGATGCTGGCTTGGGCGGATACCGACGGAGATGGAGCTTTCAAGGGTGGCGACACCGTCTTGCGTTTCGTCTCAATTGACCCGTCGCTAAGCAATTCCGGTCCGTCCGGCGCAACGATTGCATTCGATGGACGCGGGCGCAGGCTTGCTTCCACAAATCAGCAGATAACGCTGCAGCCAACCACGTGTGATGGGCAGGCATTGCGTCGCACGTTGGTCGTCAACGGCGCCGGCCAGATCACATCCCAGAAAGGCACTTGCCAGTGACGCTCCCCCGATCCTTTGTATCGCGCGCTCGTTCCGATGGCTTTAGCCTGCTCGAAGTGCTGATCGCCATCATCGTTCTTGCGTTTGGTTTGCTCGGGTTTGCGCTGTTGCAGACCGCCAACGTGCGTTTTGTGCAGAGCGCCAACTATCGCACTCAGGCCACCAACCTGGCTTACGACTTGCTGGACCAGATGCGCAGCAATCGCTTCCAATCGTCCTGGTATACCGACGCCACCTTTGCCGCAAACACGGTCACTGTTGCCAGCTGCAGCCGCCCGCTTGGGACAAATCTCACGATCGCAACCAATGTCGCACGCTGGAAGTGTCAGGTAGTGCAGGCATTAGGCGAGGGTGCCAGTGCGACGGTGCTTAACGCCAACGGGCAGGTCACCGTGGGCATTAGTTGGGGGGATCAGCGTTGGGATGCAAGCAACCCGGATGCGCTCACAACGTTCACGCTGGTGTCTCAGCTATGACTTGTAGCGTTCCATCCAAGCGTGCGTTTGCCGGCATCAGTTTGATCGAGATGATGATCGCCATGGTGATCGGCTTGGTATTGATGCTGGGTGTGATCCAGATCTTCTCGGCATCCCGTACTGCATCAATGCTTGCGGAAGGGAGTGCACGCGCGCAGGAGAACGGGCGGTTTGCCCTTGAGTTCCTGCAGCGCGACATACGCATGGCAGGACATTTTGGCTGCGTCAATGACCAAGCACATTTCGTGCGTGGTGAGGGGGACCCGGTCGTCACCACCGGCGCCGCAAGCGGTTCGGGTCATCCATTGGATTTCAGCGTCAGCGTGCAAGGCTACGAAGCGCCTAATACCAAGCCGCCCGGCGTTCTGACTATCGGAGCCACCTGGGCGGCACCAACAAATCTTCCCGCATCGATTTCCAAGCTCAATCCGCGCGGCGGCAGCGACATCCTGGTTTTACGCTACTTGGCTCCAGAGAGCGTGCCGATCACTGCGCTGACGTCGGGCAGTAACAGCGTGGTCAGCTTCAACGCCACTAACGGCGTGCGTCTGACCGAGGGTGGCCAGGCGACTCCGACTGTATTTGGAATCGCTGATTGTGCCCATGCAACGGTGTTCAAGGGGGTCTATGCCAGCGGCAAGATCACCGCCAACGGAACCAATTTATCAAACTACTCGGCAAGGCCAACCGGCCAAGCGTTGATATACCGAGCGGAATCGCTGGTGTATTACGTTGGGACCTCCGCAACAACGGGCGAGCCGGCGCTGATGCGGGCGCGCTCAAACGGCGTGGACGATTACGGAACGCCCGAGGAACTGGTTGAAGGTATCGAGAACATGCAACTGCTGTTCGGTCTTGATCAAACCGCCAGCATGTCCACAACCTCCCCACCATTGGGGAACATCAACACACAGGCGATCGCAAGTGATGTTTCCATTGGTACAGATGCTGCAGCGGCTGGGCAGTGGCGGCGAGTGGGGCAGGTCCAGGTCGGCATTCTTGCCCGTAGTCCCTCATCTGCTACGGCAGAGAGACCAGTAAGTTCAGTGCGCTATCCAAGTGCATTGGGAGTGTCTTTTGCGCCACCTGCCCAAACTGACGGGCGGTACAGAATGACGTACGAGTCCACGATCGCCTTGCGTAATCGACTGTTCGGGAACTAACTCATGAATGCTCACGCCCGCCTACGTCCTATGCCCGCTCGCCCTCGTGGCGCGGTGCTCTACGTTGCACTGATCATGCTAATCCTGTTGGCGTTAATCGGAATTGCCGGAATGCAAGTGGCAGGGATGCAGGAAAAAATGGCGTCCAATTACTTGGCGACCAATATTGCCTTCCAACATGCTGAAGGCGTGACGCGTCGGAGCGAGCGTGCCATTGAGGCCATCGCCAACCGCACGGATGCGCCAACGGGCGCCCCTTTGGTTGATACCGATATTCAGCAGAACTGTGATACCGCATTTGATCCGGTCGCATGGGGGCGCAGCAAGGCAACGGCGGTGAATGAGGCAGTCAATGTACGGCGCATTGACTCGTGCATCATCGGTGGAGGGTCGCTTGCGATGGGGGATCCACTCGATCCAGTGACTCCAGTGTACCAAATCACTACATTTGCTAACGATGCCGCAACAGATGCCTCGTCATCGGCATCGATCGACACCATTTTCAAGCTCTGAGGCTGCCGGCATGTCCCGTCGCATTTTTCGAACTGCCGTTGTCTCTGCAATCGTCTTTGTGGCAATTGGTGGCTATTTCATTTACGGCTTAATTGCTGCGCAGGGACAGGGGGCTTTGGCGCAAGCTCCGCTGAATAATGCGACCTCAATTCCGCCAGCATTTATCATGGCGGTGGACGACTCGAATTCAATGACGTTCGAACGCATTTTCAAGGGCGGGGACGGGCGGCTGCAATGGAGTGGTAGCAGCTTCTTTAGTTCGGCTGGTGTGTTTTTTAATTCCAGTGACTCATGTGCAAGTAACGTTCTCGATTGCTATGTCTATTTGTTTCCGCACTCTGGGTACAATTCGTCTTATTCCTTTGGTCGTGCAATTCCTCCGCTTGATATTTTCGGGTTTGCCCGCTCGCCAACTTACAATGCTGGCTACTATAATCCCAGCGTTCTTTATGAGCCATGGACTCCTCCAGCGCAGACGTCGACAAGCGCCAACCTTTGGCCAGCCGCAGCATTCGACCAAGCCCGAGTCGATCCGCGTAATCCTCTTGTCTATGGCAATGATTTCAGCGTAGGGTATAACACTCTGTATGACCTTGCCTATCGTGAGGGCGATGGCGAGTCTTTCCAGTTTTTGACGGGAATGACAATTCCTGCTGGGACACGTTATCGATCGAGTGCGCGTTCATGTAACTCAACCACCGGTAATGGCTTGCCAAGTAGTGGCGGGCGCTGGGTTACCTTGAATTCAACAGTCTCAGTCACGGCGAACTGTGCGGTGCAAATGGGTTACGTGCCGGCAACTTTTTATCTGCCTGTAGATGCCCCAGCTCCGACTGGATATCTGACCAGTGACGTCAATAGGCCAATCATCGCAAATGCCTGTGGTCCTGGTTGTAATATGCGTCGTTACCAGATACTGCTAGCGAATTATGGGTCCAATACTGCTGCGTATAATGATGCGCGGCAAAATTTTGCCAATTGGTTTCAATATAACCATAATCGTATCTTATCAATCGTCGGGTCCGCTTCCCGATCTTTAGCCGACGTCGACAAGATGCGGGTCGGCTATTTCACTATCAATAACTTGACTCCGGCGACCATGTATGACATGGATGACGACGCCGCGCGCACCTCGTTGTTCGATTTGATTTACCGTCTCAAGCCGAATGGAGGTACGCCAAATCGTACAGCCGTCGATTACCTGGGGAGACAGTTTTTGCGGGTCGGGGATGGTGCGCCGGTGCTACGTGCATGCCAAAAGAATGGCGGCATGTTGTTCACCGACGGATATACGAATGCTAACAACACCGTCAGTGGGTATGGCAATGCCGACTCTACCGGCACGGTGGATTTCTCTGGCGCCCCATTCGCTGACTCTTATAGCAATACGATTGCCGACATAGCTGCGGGCTACTATTCTGGCAATTCTACTCCACTGGTGACTGGTCCAAGTTTCCCGGCCGGACTTGTGCCCGTGGACGACAAGTGCGCGACACTCTCCAAGACGTCCGCCGACTGGAAGCGGCTGGACTGTCAGAAAAATTTGCATATGAATTTCTATGCGATCACTTTGGGTGCGCAGGGGAATATCTACGAAGTTAATCAAGCGGCCACTGGCGATCCATATGCCAATCCCCCCGATTGGAACAGCAACGGTAATCCAACTGCGGACGATGACGGTCGCGTAATCGACGAGCTCTGGCATGCCACTATTAATAGTCGCGGTCAGTTCATTAATGCCAAGAGCCCTGATGAGGTGACTAGTGCGATGCGCCGAGTTCTGTCGGCAGCCAGTGCAGCGAATTCTCCTTCTGGAACGCTAGCCTTAACGGGTGCTCGCATTGGTGCGGGCTCCCTGACCGTGTCACCTGAGTATCAGATTAGAAATAACGGGACCGATTGGTCCAGTAAGCTGAAGGCCAGTCAGGCTTCCGTCGATCCTGAAACAAGAGACGCCCGTTTTACCCCGTTTTGGGAAGCCTCCGAACAAATGCCTGCACCTACTGCCCGCAATGTTTTCTTCAGTGACGGCACTAATGTTCGTAAATTTGATGGTACGACAATTAGTTTGAGTGGTCTTTGCGGGTTATCACGGACGCTATATCCTGGTCAGGCTATTTGCTCGGAGCAAGATTTGGTCAATCTTGGAGCAACGGCGGCGACAGCGGCTAGTTATCTATTGGGCGACCGAAGCGGTGAGGTGCAGCAGAAGGGCAAGTTGCGGGACCGAACCACTGTCCTAGGCGACATCATCAACTCCACACCGTTGATCAGTGCGCCTATCGATGACTACGGATACCGTGCTCTGGGAGGGACAATGGGAACGACCTATACCAACTACTTAAATTCCAAGCGCGCCAATCAGGGGTACATGGTGTACGCGGGGGCCAACGACGGCATGCTGCATGGCTTCGACGGCGGCATGAATGGTAGTGGGACGGTGGTCGGTGGTGGTGGGCGTGAGCGCTTTGCTTATATTCCAGCAACATCCTATGGTCACATGGGTAATCTGCTACTGCCCTATCAACCCAACAAGGCGTCTGCTCAGCCGTTTGATCATCGCTATTTCGTCGATGGTCCGCTTGCGGTAGGAGATACCTACTACAACAACAGCTGGAAGACGACACTGGTTGGTACGACTGGAGCTGGTGGCCGCGGCGCGTTTGCGCTGGATGTGACCAACCCGGGGGCGTTTGGGAGTGGGAGTCGCCTGTGGGAGATTAACGATCTCAGTGGTGATGCCACGGTGCGTTCCAATATCGGACACGTGCTCGGCAAGCCTGTCATTGTCCCGGTGCGTGCTGCCAACGGCGCGGTGAGCTGGAAAGCGATCTTCGGGAACGGCTATGACAGCGCCAGCGGCAAGGCTGTCCTGTTCGTGGTGGACATCGGAACGTCCTCAACTCCGGTCGTTCGTATGATCGAAGCAACGGAGTCTGGGAACTCTATTAGTGGCCGGAACGGGCTGGGTAATATTACTGTCCTGGATCGGGTAGACAACCTGGCGATCGACCCGTCTGGTTTGCCGGCTCGTACACGTGATGGTTATGCCGATACGGTTTATGCTGCCGATCTTCGTGGTGCCATCTGGAAGTTTGATCTCACCTCGACCGAAGCTTCGGTGACTGTGCCTGCATTCACCACGGGGACGTATGCTGAAGGTGGGCGCACCTATCGGCAACCTATTACCGGCGGACTGCAGGTGGCTTCCGGTGAAAACGGCGGGGTCCTCGTATTATTTGGTACCGGTAGTTTTTCGTTCAACGACGACAGCCTGCCAAGCTCCGCGCAGCACATACAGAGCTTGTATGGTTTTACGGATCAGGTGGATGGCGTGATCACTACGACCTTAACCAGGACGAGCCTGACGCCATATTCAGTCACGACCACCGGCGGGACGCGCACCTTGCAGGTAGGCACTGTCCCTGCAATATCGCTGGGATGGTATGTAGATCTCCCGGCCGGTGAACGATTTGTGGGTTATCCGGAGCTTGTCTCGGGAATTCTCTTCATGCCAACGTATGCGCCGCTGGCTGCAAATAGCGGCTGCAGTACCGATGGTGTGAATTGGTTGTTTGGCCTGAATCCGCGGACTGGCGTAGGCGCATTGTCTGGAGTTCGAATGGGGAGCATCGGTGGTTCCACGCTTGCCACAGGTTCTGCTGGTATTTCTCTCAACACCGGTGGGAACGCTCCGGTCAAGGATGTAGGCGTCTCAGTCGTGCCCCGGCTTGAGCCCCAAGTCAATCCAAAGGATGGCTCGGCCGCGCCAGCTGTCCCGGCAGGCTCCGGTTGCTGGATGGTCGTCAACGTCGCAGGCGCCGCGCCCATGTATGTTCCTTATCCTTGCGGCCGCCAATCTTGGCGCCAGATTCAGTGACGGAGGTCCTCAATGTCGCTACGCCTATCTCGTTTTGTCCCGCATCGGCTGTCCCAGTATGCTAAGGGCGATGGTTTCACCTTGATTGAGTTGATGGTGGTCGTCGCTATCGTCGGAATTCTGGCGGCAGTGGCGTATCCGTCCTATGCCGAGCATATCCGCAAGTCGCGCCGCGCGCAGGCCAAGGCAGACCTGGTCGAATACGCGCAATTGGCGGAGCGCTCGCACACGACGAACAACACCTATGCGAGTTTTCTCTTCGGCAATGGCTCGACGACCATCCAGTCGCCGCGTGAGGGCGGTACTGCCCAATACACCATCAGGTTCGTTGGTAACCAGTCCACCTTCACGATAACTGCCGCGCCACAAGGCAATCAGGCCAGGGATACGTGCGGCACGATGACGCTGAATCAGGCAGGCGTGAAGACGCCGAGTGCCTCTGTCACCCCGGGTTGCTGGTAGCCAGCCTTGGGTGTTGCACTATCGAACTCTTGCATCTAGAATACGCCTCCCCGCCCGAATAGCTCAGCCGGTTAGAGCACTTGACTGTTAATCAGGGGGTCGTTGGTTCGAGTCCAACTTCGGGCGCCAAGATGTTGAAGAGGCCGCGACTAGTCGCGGCCTCTTTGTTTTTGCTGGAACTCACCGTGCAGGGCAGGCGGTTGGTTGCCTGTAGCGGACAGAGCGCGTCCGCCCTGAGTTGTTGACGATGACATCCGCCAGGCGTTGCGCGCCCGTGCAGAGGCTGATCGTGATGTTGGTGCCGCTATTGCGGCCGTTCGGAAGAAAGCGGACAAGCGATCGGCCGATCGTTCCAGTGATGCTGATGTTGTCGCTCGCAGCATACTGCTCGATCCGCAGGATCGAGCCTGCGTCCGCAGGCTGCCCACTACGCGCTGGATCTTTGAAAAGAATCCATCCCCGGCTCCAGTCCTTGTCTGGTCGGCAATTCTCGCCGTCAACGGATGGGCAGACGCTAACCGGCAGGCGATGCGTGATGGCCATGCTCCTGGCCATCGCCAGATGTACGGTAAGCACGTGAACCCGTGCCTGTGCTCGCTGCCATTCGATCAAAGCATTGAAGCTAGGCAGGCCGATGGCCGCCATGATTCCGATGATCGCCATCACGATCACTAGCTGTACTGCCGTGTACCCTTTTGCGCACGAACGAGTCACTGCTTTCACCGTCCTGCTCCCTGGCTCGGAGCAAGCAGTCTCTACGGCGTCTATGGCCCAGGTAAGGCCGGCTCTCAGTGATGGGGTGTCAGACTTTTACCGAAAGTGGCATCCGCCGTTCGTGCAGTCCTCCCCCGAGATCCGCTCCATGACCGACCGTTTTCAGCTCGTATCCCCGTACTCCCCAGCCGGCGATCAGCCTGCCGCCATCGACAAGCTGGTCGCCAGCTTCGAGGCCGGCTTGGCCAAGCAGACCCTGTTGGGCGTGACCGGCTCCGGCAAGACCTACACCATTGCCAACGTGATCCAGCAGGTGCAGAAGCCCACCCTGGTGATGGCGCCGAACAAGACGCTGGCGGCGCAGCTGTACGGCGAGTTCAAGTCGTTCTTTCCGCACAACGCGGTGGAGTACTTCGTCAGCTACTACGACTACTACCAGCCCGAGGCCTATGTGCCGTCGTCGGACACCTTCATCGAGAAGGACAGTTCGATCAACGAGCACATTGAGCAGATGCGTCTGTCGGCGACCAAGACCCTGCTGTCGCGTCGCGATTCGCTGGTGGTGGCCACGGTGTCGGCGATCTATGGCCTGGGCGCGCCGGAAGACTATCTGTCGCTGCGCCTGATCCTGTCGGTGGGCGAGCACATCGACCAACGCCAGTTGATCCGCCACCTCACCGACCTGCAGTACACCCGCAATGAATTCGAACTGACCCGCGGCGCGTTCCGCGTGCGTGGCGAAGTGCTGGACGTGTTCCCGGCCGAATCCGACACCGAAGCGCTGCGGATCGAGTTGTTCGATGGCGACATCGAGCGGCTGACCCTGTTCGATCCGCTGACCGGCGAAACGCTGCGCAAGCTGCAGCGCTACACCGTGTACCCCAAGACGCACTACGCGACCACGCGCGAGCGCACGCTGAGTGCGGTGGATACGATCAAGGAGGAATTGAAGGAGCGCTTGGAGCAGCTGTACTCGCAGAACAAGCTGGTCGAAGCGCAGCGCCTGGCGCAGCGCACCCAGTTCGATCTGGAGATGATGGCCGAAGTGGGCTTCTGCAACGGTATCGAAAACTATTCGCGGCATCTCACCGGCAAGGCACCCGGCGAGCCGCCGCCGACCTTGTTCGACTACTTGCCGCCGGACGCGCTACTGGTCATCGACGAGTCGCATGTGACCATTCCGCAGATCGGCGCGATGTACAAGGGCGACCGCTCGCGCAAGGAGACGCTGGTGGAATTCGGTTTCCGTCTGCCGTCGGCGCTGGACAACCGGCCGCTGCGTTTCGAGGAATGGGAGGCGCGCTCGCCGCGCAGCATCTATGTGTCGGCCACGCCGGGGCCCTACGAGCTGCGTGAGTCCGCCGGCGAGATCACCGAGCTGGTGGTGCGCCCGACCGGGCTGATCGATCCGGTGGTCGAAATTCGCCCGGTCGGAACGCAGGTGGACGACCTGATGTCCGAAATCCACGAGCGCATCAAGCTCGGCGACCGTGTGCTGGTGACGACGCTGACCAAGCGCATGTCCGAGAACCTTACCGAGTACCTCGGCGAGCATGGCATCCGCGTGCGCTATCTGCATTCGGATATCGACACGGTGGAGCGCGTGGAGATCATCCGCGACCTGCGCCTGGGCAAGTTCGACGTGCTGGTCGGCATCAATCTGTTGCGCGAAGGTCTGGATATGCCGGAAGTGTCGTTGGTGGCGATCCTGGACGCGGACAAGGAAGGCTTCCTGCGTTCGACCGGTTCGTTGATTCAGACCATTGGCCGCGCCGCGCGCAACCTGCGCGGCAAGGCCATTCTGTATGCCGACAAGATGACGCGCTCGATGCAGGCCGCGATCGACGAAACCGACCGTCGCCGCGAGAAGCAGGTCGAGTACAACCTGGAACATGGCATCACGCCCAAATCGGTGGCGCGTCCGATCTCCGACATCATGGAAGGTGCGCGCGAGGATGCCGCCGAGAAGAAGGCAGGCAAGGGACGCTCGAAGTCGCGTCAGGTGGCGGAGGAAATGCCCGATTACCGCGCGATGGGGCCTGCCCAGGTCGCCGGCAAGCTCAAGAGCCTGGAGCAGCAGATGTACCAGCACGCCAAGGACCTGGAGTTCGAGGCGGCCGCGCAGATTCGCGACCAGATCCAGAAACTGAAAGCTGCCAGTCTGGCGTAGGGCAGGGCAACAGCGTCGCAGTTCGGATGCAGGGAGGGCTTGTGGCGATCCAAACCCTGCGCTAGAATGCGCGCCCTGCACAGCGCAATGCTGATGCAGGAAACGGGCGGTTAGCTCAGCGGTAGAGCACTACCTTGACATGGTAGGGGTCACAGGTTCGAACCCTGTACCGCCCACCACTCCAAGTCCAGACGGCATGGCGACTTGAGTGGCTTCAACATCGGCAGTGACTGCTGCCGCGGATACCAGGTTGGCTCATGCATTTGCGCTCGCAGCGTCCGTGCGTCCTTTGCCAGGTCTTCGACGATCGCTTTCGCTTCCATCCTTGGCGTCGCCCAATCGTGTTGAATCGAACATCGTGCAGCGGCTAGGCGTCACGGGCGGCTGCACGCTGGCTTGGCAGGCCGGGCGCTCTTGCGCCCGTGCGGCAAGATTCCTAGGTCAGGCTCGGGTCGCTGTTCAACGTTGTTTCGTCGCGGTGCTGGGCACCGCACCCATAGCTGGGCACCTCATCCACAAGGCGAGTTGTCACCGCCAGGCATGTGTGTGGCTTTGAAAGCACTTCAAGTACCAACCGAATTCCTCCAGCACTGACGCATCCCGATCCTCGCCTTGCGTCGAAAGCAGGCGCTGTTGAGCCGGCTTCGCCGAAACCGCTTTCTCCATCACACGTCTTGCTTTAGCATCGCCTCCGCGCTGAAGAAAAGGAAGGCTGGCGATGGACGAGTATCAGCACACCGTGCTGACCAGGGGCGGGTACCGTGTCGTGGCAATCACCCGGGAGGATACTTACGCGCCTGACGCTGTGGTTGCCTATGCCGTCGTGACGGATGCCGGAACCCGGCTCACGCCGGACCTGTCGCTGGATCAAGCCAGAGTCTGGATCGACTCGCTCGTCGAGAGCGAGAGCGGCGGGCGCAAGGCGGATCTGGTCGATCACAAGCCCGTCGTCCGTCGCTAATTGCCGTTGAGAAGTAAGCCAAGGAGTAGGGGCGCGTGTCCAAAGCCAAACTAATTGCAGTCGCCACCCTGGTGACATTGCTTGTTGGATATTTCCTGTCCGGGTATCTGACGCTTCTGTTGTTGCGGCTCGATACCGGGCTGTACGCCTGGGATACCTACTACCGCTACGTCAAGGCGCTGGGCTTGCCGGAAGTGGCGCCTTACGCAACCAAGATCAAGATGTCCGGCATTCTCGGCTTTGGTCTGCCCGGGATCATCTGGGCCATCACGGTCGTGCTCCTGGTCAAGCCGAAGGCACGGGCGCTGCATGGTGATGCGCGCTTTGCCGGAGCGGCAGACCTCTCCAAGCACGGTCTTTTCAAGCCTAGTGGTAACGGCATCGTCGTCGGCAAGTTCAACGGCAAGCTTGTACGGCTGAGCGGGCAACAGTTCGTGATCCTCGCTGCGCCAACGCGTTCCGGCAAGGGCGTCGGCGTGGTCATTCCCAACCTGCTGGAGTACCAGGAATCGGTCGTGGTCCTGGACATCAAGCAGGAGAACTTCGACCTCACCAGTGGCTGGCGCGCCAGTCAGGGGCATGAGGTGTTCCTCTTCAATCCTTTTGCCGAAGACCGTCGTACGCATCGGTGGAATCCGCTGACCTACGTGTCCAGCGACCCCGCCTTTCGTGTGTCGGATCTGATGAGCATCGCCGCGATGCTGTATCCGGACGGGTCGGATGACCAGAAATTCTGGGTCAGTCAGGCGCGTAATGCCTTCATGGCGTTCGCCCTGTATCTGTTCGAAAACCAGGACGAGGAGTTGTCGCTCGGCTTCCCGGGTGGGGCAGGGGCTCCCACGCTTGGCGGCATCTACCGCCTGTCGTCGGGAGATGGCACAGACCTCAAGAAGTACCTCAAGTCGCTGTCCGAGCGCAGGTTCCTCAGCAGCAATGCACGCTCGGCATTTGCCAACATGCTGTCACAGGCCGATGAGACCTTCGCGTCCATCATGGGCACCCTGAAAGAGCCGCTCAACGCATGGATCAACCCGGTCCTGGATGCGGCAACCAGCGCGGACGACTTCCTGCTCACCGACCTGCGCAAGAAGAAGATGACGATCTACATCGGCATCCAGCCCAACAAGCTGGCCGAAAGCCGGCTCATCATCAACTTGCTCTTCAGCCAGATCATCAACCTCAACACGCGCGAGCTGCCGAAGTCCAATCCAGAGCTGAAATACCAATGCCTGCTGTTGATGGACGAATTCACCTCGATCGGCAAGGTCGACATCATCGCCACTGCGGTTGCCTACATGGCGGGCTACAACCTTCGTTTGCTGCCCATCATCCAGAGCATGGCGCAGCTGGACGCGACCTACGGCAAGGATCTGTCGCGCACCATCATCACCAACCATGCGCTGCAGATCCTGTATGCGCCGCGCGAGCAGCAGGATGCGAACGACTACTCCGAGATGTTGGGCTACACCACCATCAAGAAAAAGAACGTCACCCGCGGCAGGGAGACTACCCGTAGCGTTTCGGAGGAGCGGCGGGCCCTGATGCTTCCGCAGGAACTCAAGGCAATGGGCAACGAGAAAGAGGTCTTCCTGTACGAGGGCATCCCGCACCCGGTGAAGTGCGACAAGATCCGCTACTACGAAGATCGCTATTTCACCGCACGACTGTTGCCCAGGACGGATGTGAAAACGCTTTCCATAAAAGTGTGATTTTGGTCACGAAATGGATGGGGCGACATGCCGGCGATTCTTGACTCATGCGTACGTTGAGGGCAAAGTTACCCAGAATTTGCGCAATGTTGATTTTTTGTTAAAGGGGGGCGGCGCCAGACGGGGCCGCACAGGAGTAAGGCTATGGATGGTTCTGCAGTGTATTCATTTTTTTCGTTGACGCGCATGTGCGGTGCCGGCTGGCCTGTTTCGGCTGGCTCGGATGGATATGTGCGCCCGCAAGTTGCATCGAAGGCAAATTCCCTCCGCCACCTGACGGTGAGCGGGGCCGTCGTGCTGTTCGCCGTAAGCACGAAATCTCATGAGTTGGAGAAGTCAGAGTGAATCCGATGTGTGTGCCCAAGCTGTCGCTGGTCTTGGTGGTCGCTGCGTTGGTCAGCGCGTGCGCGACCAAGCCTGCTCCCGATTTTGGTGGACGTTGGAAGCACGTCAATCACTTTGACGAAGCGCCCACTGAGATTCCGCTTTACACCTCCTATACGTATCAGGCCACGCCGATGGACGGCACGCTGAAGACGATGCTGGAACGGTGGGCTGCGGATTCCAACATGCAGCTGTCCTACAACCTGCCTTCGGATTACACCCTGATCGCTCCGGTTTCCAATATCAGCACCACCAGCGTGCAGCAAGCCGCAACCGAGCTGAGCGCGGTGTACGCGGCGCAAGGGGTATCGGTCTCGGTCTCCGCCAACAAGCTGTTGGTACAGCCGGTGCCGGTGTCGTCTGGAGCCAAACTCTAAGAGCTGACTGCTGATCCGATGCTCTCCAGCATTCGGTCGGCGAGTCGGCTCAAGCCTCCCATGCGTCCGTGCTCTTCGCGGCGATAGTTTCAGGCCTGACAAGGCCCTACGGTGACGGATCTATACATGTTGCGTAAGAAGGTCAGTGAAAAGGACGGATCTGCCCAGGTTGGTGCGGCCGTCCAGAAAGCGGTGAACTACGAGGTCAACATTGCCGATCTCGCACGCCGCAGCGAAAAGCGCGCATGGATGGTGGCGACCGTTTCCATGCTCATTACCGTCATGACGGCCGGCGGTTACTACTACATGTTGCCGCTGAAGGAGAAGGTGCCGTACCTGGTAATGGCTGACGCGTATTCTGGCACCAGCACCATTGCCAAGCTCGAAGCGAATTATGGCGGACGCACCATCAGCACCAGCGAGGCATTGGCGCGTAGCAATATCGCGCGTTTCATCCTGGCCCGTGAGTCATTCGATGCGTCTACGATCGGTGATCGTGACTGGAATACGGTTGCTGCGATGGCGGCAACGAATGTGCTTGCCGAGTATCGCGCACTGCACGCCGGTAATAATCCAACGAGGCCTTTCAATACCTATGGAAGGCTGCGTGCAATCCGCATCAATATTCTCAGCATCACCCTTATCGGTGGCAAAGGTAAGCCGTATACGGGTGCGACGGTGCGTTTTCAGCGGAATGTTTACGATAAGACATCTACTGTAACTACGCTTCTGGACAACAAGATTGCGACTATGGGGTTCGCTTACCAGGATAACCTGCAGATGAGTGATAGCCTTAGGGTGGAAAATCCCCTTGGTTTCCGGGTGACCGATTATCGTGTCGATAACGATTACTCGGCCTTGCCTGCCGCGCCGTCCGCGATCAGCACGCAGGCGCAAGCTGCACCACAGGCCGCAGCTTATCAACAGCCGATGACTCCTGGCATGGTTGATCCGAATGCCGCTGGCGCTGCAACGCCAGCTAGTGTCCCGGCGCAGCAGGGCATGCAGGCGGCTCCTGGTAGCGTTCCAGTGCAACAGCAGCCCGGATATCCTGGCCAGGCACAGCCTCAGCCGGCCGGCCAAACTCAAGCTCAGCCCACGATCCAACCCCAAGGGATGCCGAACAATGTCAATGGAGCAAGCGGTCGATGAAACCCTCTAACCCTTACAGGGCGGCATTGGCTGCAGTGTTGCCACTTGCATTGTGCGCATTCTCGGCTGCAGCTCAGGTCGTACAAGAATACGAATATGCACCCGACCGTATCTATCAGGTGCGTACCGGACTGGGCATCACCACCCAGATCGAACTCAGTCCCAATGAAAAGATTCTCGACTACAGCACCGGTTTCACCGGAGGCTGGGAGCTGACACGTCGTGAAAACGTCTTTTATCTGAAGCCCAAGAACGTCGACGTCGATACGAATATGATGATTCGTACGGCTACGCATTCTTATATCCTCGAGCTCAAGGTTGTTGCGACCGATTGGCAACGCCTGGAGCAGGCCAAACAGGCCGGCGTACAATACAAAGTGGTATTCAGTTACCCCAAGGATACGAGCTTCAACAATGTCGAGGATGCAGCTGCCGCTAAGGATGGTCCTCTGTTGAATGCGAAGATTCTCAAGGATCGTCGCTACTATTACGACTATGACTTTGCTACGCGAAGCAAAAAGTCCTGGTTGATTCCGAGCCGAGTCTATGACGACGGTAAGTTCACTTATATCAATATGGATTTAACGCGATTTCCCACAGGTAATTTCCCAGCGGTATTTGCTCGTGAGAAAGAGCATAGCGAGGACTTTCTCGTGAATACGACCGTTGAGGGTAATACCTTGATCGTTCATGGAACCTACCCCTTTCTGGTAGTTCGTCATGGCGATAATGTCGTCGGTCTGCGAAGGAACAAGCAAAAGTGAACTCCAACATTCCAAACAGCCCTGATGAGCGCTCCCGGGACAACCGATCGGATGAGCCCGTAACGAACGAGTACGACGAGCGCAGTAATCCGTACTTTGCACGCCAGCAGGCGGCTGCGGAGCCGGATCTGGATTCGACTGAGCCTGTGTTGCGGTCCAGCGACATCAAACGGTTGAACCGGAAGGCGCTGGTTTTTCTCGCACTGGTTGCCGGCCTGTTACTTTTGGCTATTTTCTGGTTGGCAAAGCAGGGCTCTGACGATTCTGCACCGGTGAAGCCGCGTGCCGAGACGGTTGTCGCGCCTGCACTTCCGCAAAATATGACCTCACCCGTCGAGACGGCTCCGGTGCCTCTTGCGCAACAACCGAGTTTGCCGCCGCTGCCGCCGATGCCTATCGACGAAAACGACAGCATGCCAGCCGAAGCTCCAGAGCGTCCGCGCGCTCCGACCTTGCTGGAACGACGCATTCTGGCCGAGCAGTCCGCTGCAGCCGGCGGCAATGCTTCGGGCACTCCCGGGATGTCGGGTCAGACTGGCGCACAGCCTGGAGCTCAAGAGGATGAGCAGGTGACGCTGGCCAAGCCGATCAGCAATCCTGACGGTTTGCTCGTGCGCGGTACCTATATCCGTTGCATTCTGGAAACCCGGATCATTTCCGACTTTGGCGGCTATACGTCCTGTATCGTTACCGAACCGGTTTATTCGATCAATGGGCACAATCTGCTGTTGCCGAAGGGTTCGAAGATGCTGGGTCAGTATGGTGCAGGCGAACCCACGACCCGGCGCCTGCAGGTCGTCTGGGATCGCGTGACTACTCCAACCGGGCTCGATGTCACTCTGGTCGGCCCGGGTATCGACACGCTCGGCAGTGCTGGTCATCCTGGCCAGTATGACGCTCACTGGGGCAACAAGATCGCTTCGGCGTTGTTCATCAGCCTTTTAAGCGATGCTTTCAAGTACGCGGCCGCGGAGTACGGTCCGGAGACGACCACCATCGGTGTGGGTTCCGGTGTCATCACGCAGCAGCCGTTCGAGAGCAACACCGCCCAAAGCGTGCAGCAACTTGCGCAACAGGCGGTAGAGAAATCCGGTCGTCGCCCTGCAACGCTGACGATCAATCAAGGAACGGTCCTGAACGTTTACGTTGCAAAAGACGTCGATTTTTCGGCGGTGCTGCCCAAGTGAGCGCGACGACCGCCATGACGATTGACGATTCTCCGACGGCGCGGATCTCGAATGATTTCCTGGATTACCAGTACTCCGTACTGGGGATCCTGGACTATTTGAATTCGCCCGAGGTCACGGAAATCTGCATCAATCGTCCCGGTGAGCTATACCTGGAGACGATCAATGGCTGGCAACGCATGGATGTGCCGTCGCTGACCTTTGATCGGGCCCGGCAGTTCTGTACGGCGGTCGTCAACGAAAGCAACACCGGGCAGCGCATCACTGACGCCGATCCGGTGGTCTCTCTGACCTTCCCGACGGGCCAGCGTGCGCAGTTCGTCATTCCGCCTGCCTGCGATGCCGGCAAGGTCTCGATCACGATTCGCCTGCCCTCCAAACACACCAAGACCCTCGAGCAGTACACAAGCGACGGGTTTTTTGACCAGGTACTCGAGCAGGCTGCCGATGTCAGCGATCACGACCGTGAACTGCTCGAGTTGCGTCGCAACAAGGAGTACTCCGAGTTCTTCAAGAAAGCGGTGCTTTACAAGAAGAATGTGGTGGTCGCCGGTGCAACCGGTAGTGGCAAGACCACCTTCATGAAGGCGCTGGTCAATCACATTCCGAACGAGGAGCGCCTGGTCACCATTGAAGACGCCCGCGAGCTATTCATCAGTCAGCCCAATTCGGTGCACCTTTTGTATTCGAAAGGTGGCCAAAGTGCGAGTAATGTGACTGCCAAGAGTTGTATGGAAGCCTGCCTGCGCATGAAGCCGGATCGGATCATCCTGGCCGAGCTGCGTGGCGATGAATCGTTTTATTTCATCCGTAACTGTGCATCCGGCCATCCTGGTTCGATCACCAGTTGCCATGCCGGCAGCGTCGAGCAGACCTGGGACCAGCTGGCGCTCATGGTGAAAGCGTCCAACGAAGGCTCCGGGCTGGAATTCGAGGTGATCAAACGGCTGCTGCGTATGACCATCGATATCGTGGTGCACATCAAGGCGCACGCCGGGCGCCGCTTTATTACCGGAATCGATTTCGATCCGGCAAGAACTCTGCGTGGCGGCTGACGGCCGCCAATGATTGACGTCGATCCAGTTTCAAGGAGACCGTTATGCTGCCTGGCATGGAATTGATGGGTTGTACTGGACTTGCCGTCCCAGGCGAGGTCATGCAGCACGTCGTTCGCGTGGAGTCTTCGCGCAATCCGTACGCCATCGGCGTAGTCGGTGGCCGGCTGGCACGCGAACCGCGTGGGCTCGAAGAGGCGGTAGCCACGGCCAAGATGCTGGAACAGAAGGGCTACAATTTCTCCCTGGGGCTTGGTCAGGTCAATCGCTACAACCTGCAGAAGTACGGGCTGACCAGTTATGAGATGGCTTTTGCCAAGTGTCCCAACCTGGTCGCTGCATCCAGGATCCTGGCCGAGTGCCACTCGCGATCCGGTGCCAACTGGGGCAAGTCGTTCAGTTGCTACTACTCGGGCAACTTCGAAACCGGCTTCAAGCATGGTTATGTCCAGAAGATCTATGCCTCCATTCGTCAGTCGGTCGCATCTTCGGGGGCCGAGCCGATCACCGTGATTCCGAACCGCCCGATCAAGGTCCGTGTCGAAAAACCCTTGCGTCAGGCAGCCGCCGAGCTGGCTGATGCGATCGTTGCACGTCGGATTCAGGATCTCGCAAATCCCGGGCGCACAGAAGCTTCACAGCAGGGCCCTATGATTGCATCGCCCACGCCGACACAACTGCCATCGCCCCACGTATCCCAGGCCAGTACAGCCGACGACGGACTATATGTGGTCAAGGCAACCGGACAGGGGCGGGGTGTTGCCCTACCTGCCGGCGTGCAACAAGCGCCAACCGTAATGAACCAAGCGCCAGCCAGCATGGCACCGGCGCAACCGATGCCTGCGACACAGCAAAAAGATGCCGCATTCGTTTTTTAACCAGGAAGGAAAAGCTGCCAAGGATTGGCTATCAGACCCCCCCTGTTCCCCAAGGAGATTGATATGAAGTTTGAAATTAACAAGAAGACGGCCGCTGACGCCAAGATGATCGGAACCCAGGCCCTGAAAGCGCTGGCATTCACTTCCTTGCTACTAGTTGCGGGTGGGGCCTCCGCAGAAGGCGGTCTCGGAGAAACCGGCGATAAGATGTGTGGCTTCCTTGAAAACGTCAATGGTCTGTTGAACATGGGCTCAGCGCTTGTTGTCACGATTGCAGTGATTATTGCCGGCTACCAAATTGCGTTTGCTCACAAGCGAATTTCTGAAGTTTCTCCGATTTTGATCGGTGGTGTCCTGATTGGTGCTGCTGCCCAGATCGCCAACATGGTGATTGGCAAGGAAGGTGGTGGACAGGATTGCAACACTGCGTCGATGACGCTGCTGCAAATCACTCAGTACTATGCATAAAGACGTTCTCTTCCGTGGGTGTACCCGTCCGGCGATGTTCCTGGGAGTGCCTTATATCCCGTTTTTCATCGGAGCCGGCAGTGGCCTGCTGCTGGGGATGTATTTCGATCTTTGGTATCTGTTGACAATTCCAGTCATTATTTTTGCCCTGCAGCAAGTAGCCAAGCGAGACGAGATGATCTTCAGGCTGTTGGGACTACGGTGGTTGTTTCGTATGCGTGTGCGAAATGCCCAGCGTTACTCGGGAATGTGGGTGTTCAGTCCCAATGAGTATCGAAAGAACCCCGCTGGAAAACGTCAGTAAGCAAGTAGGCCGCTAACCAACCCCACGCCCGCAAGTCGCGTGGGGTTGGCGCTTTACACGACTGCATCATCAGATGCTTCCTCTTAAATTGGTAAGGCCATGTTCAGCCCAGATAGTCCGATCAGCGAATTCGTCTCCGTTTCGACGCACGTAGCACCGTCCGTTCTAAAAACGACCGGCGGTGACTATCTGTTGATCTGGCATCTTGCGGGCCTGCCCTTCGTTGGACGTGACGAGTTTGAGCTGGAGCAGCGGCACAATACGTTCAACCGTCTTGTACAGACCCTGCGCGCGCCGGATTTCGCCAACGTTGCGTTCTGGGCACATGATGTTCGACGTCGTCGCAAGATCAGCAATTCCGGCCGTTTCAAGCAGGCGTTCAATCAGTCGCTGTCCAATGAGTATTACTCAACGCTGTCTTCCCAGAAAATCATGCAGAATGAATTGTATTTCAGCATGATTTACCGCCCGGTGGTTACCGGGCGTCGGTTGGTCGAGAAATCCAGCGATCCTGCCAGAATTCGGGTCGAAGAAGAACAGGCGATTGCGAAGGTGATCGAGCTGGCGACTAACGTGGAAGCGGTGCTAAAAGACTATTCGCCCTATCGACTTGGAATGTACGAGGCAAAGAATGGAATTGTTTTCTCCGAAACGCTGGAGTTCCTTGGCTATCTATTGAATCGGATCGACGAGCCGGTTCCGGTACTGCAGGCGCCGGTTCCGGCGTACCTGCCCGTCAGTAAGCACATGTTCGCCAACAAGACCGGTGACTTTGTCATCCGCACGCCTGATGGCATCAATCATTTCGGGGCTATCCTAAATGTCAAGGAATACGCCGACGGGACCTATCCCGGCATACTCAATGGCTTGAAGTATCTAGATTTTGAATATGTGGTCACTCACTCATTCAGCCCTGTCGGTCGCCATGACGCACTGAAAGTGCTGGAGCGTACCAAGGGCATGATGATTTCATCGGGCGACAAATCCTCCAGCCAGATCCGCGATCTGGATCTGGCAATGGATGACGTGGCCTCGGGTAACTTCGTGCTGGGCGAATATCACTTCACCATTGCGGTGTACGCTGACAGCCAGGAAAAACTCGCCCGGCAAATCGCGACCACGCGTGCAGAGCTCTCCAATGCGGGCTTCGTGTCATCCAAGGAAGACTTGGCAATTGCCTCGTCGTTCTACGCGCAGCTGCCGGGCAACTGGCGCTTCCGTACGCGTATTGCCAATCTGAGTTCGCTCAACTTCCTGGGCCTGTCGCCGCTGCACAATTTTGCCCAAGGCAAGCTGCACAACAATCCGTGGGGCGATTGCGTCACTACGCTGCAGACCACCAATGGTCAACCGTATTACTTCAACTTCCATGCCACGCACCCGGCCGAGAATTCCTTGGGAGAGAAGGCGATCGGCAACACCATGGTGATCGGCAAGTCCGGTACCGGTAAGACGGCGCTGATCAACTTCCTGTTGAGCCAGGTGCAGAAGTTCGACCCAGTCCCGACGATCTTCTTTTTCGACAAGGATCGCGGCGCGGAGATCTTCGTGCGCGCTTGCGGCGGTAACTATCTGGCGCTGGAAAACGGCGCGCCGACTGGCTTCAATCCGTTCCAGTGCGAACGCAACGAGGCCAACACGCAATTCCTGGCCGAGCTGATCAAGGTGCTAGGCGGCAAGACCGAGTACAGCGCACGCGAGGAAGAAGATATCTATCGCGCGGTGGAAGGTATGCTGGATACACCGATGCATCTGCGCAGCATGAGCAACTTCCGCAAGAGCCTGCCCAACATGGGCGACGATGGGCTGTATGCACGCCTGCGCCGCTGGACTGCCGGCAATTCATTGGGCTGGGTATTCGACAACCCGGTGGACACCGTCGACCTGACGCGCGCATCGATCATTGGTTTCGACTACACCGATGTGATCGATAACGCCGAAGTGCGCGTGCCGGTGATCAACTATTTGCTGCATCGCCTGGAAGCGCTGATCGACGGGCGTCCATTGATCTATGTCATGGACGAGTTCTGGAAGATCCTGGACGGCAAGGGTGGGCTGAAGGAATTCGCCAAGAACAAGCAGAAGACGATCCGTAAGCAGAACGGTCTGGGCATCTTCGCCACGCAGAGCCCGGAAGACGCACTGGCGAGCGACATCGCAGCCGCGTTGATCGAACAGACGGCAACCATGGTCCTACTGCCCAATCCCAGCGCCAGCCGCGACGACTATATGGAAGGGCTCAAGCTCACTGACGCCGAGTATCAGGTGGTGGTGTCGCTGGACGAACGCTCGCGCTGCTTCCTGGTCAAGCAAGGCCATGCCTCGGCGGTGTGCCAGCTCAACCTGCGTGGGATGGATGATGCCCTTTCAGTGATTTCATCCTCAACCGACAACATCGAAATCATGCATCAAATTTTGTCGCGGAAAGCCGACAAGCTGGGTGTAAGCGTAGACCAGCTGACGCCAGAGCAGTGGCTGGAAGACTTTTATGCGAACCGAAAGGGCTCAGGTAAACGCAAGCGTGCCAAAGACGCTGGCCTTGAGGATCACGCATAAGCTCGAGTCGGTATGCGCAATGTGTCTAAAACCCGTCGCAGATTAACGGGCGGGTGATGCATCGGTTGCTGGCAGCTTCGTAACAGGTCGCTTTTAGTGTCAATCAGCCGCCAGTTTCAGTTGCTGAACAGAAATTTTTACATGCAACGCTTCGATGCGCTTGGGGTTGCCGTCTTTTGCATGTCATGCCCGCATGGTGAATAGTGAAATGCTGCGAATTGTGATGTAGCTTTTTGAGCGATCGAAGCGTCGCTGCCTAGCGACATGAATACGTATGCACAAATGCGCCGTACGCTACGGGCGCCGCTACCCTAGCTGCCTTGGCTGGGCGCATGTTCTGGCGCCTGCAATGGCCCGGGAGGGGCGTACATGTCGCAGACACCATGGTGGCGCGGGGCCGTCATCTATCAGATTTATCCGCGCAGTTTTCTGGATTCCAATGGCGATGGGGTGGGCGATCTGCCTGGCATCATCGCCAAACTCGACTACATCGCCGGGTTGGGCGTGGATGCGATCTGGATTTCGCCGTTCTTCAAGTCGCCGATGGCCGACTTCGGCTACGACATCGCGGACTATCGTGCAGTGGATCCGCTGTTTGGGACGCTGGACGATTTCGATCGGCTGCTCGACAAGGCGCATGGCCTCGGCTTGAAGGTGATGATCGACCAGGTGTTGAGCCACACCTCGATCGCGCATGCGTGGTTCCAGGAGAGCCGGCAGGACAGGACCAACGCAAAGGCGGATTGGTACGTGTGGGCCGATCCGCGTGAGGACGGGACGCCGCCGAACAATTGGTTGTCGCTGTTCGGTGGGGTGGCGTGGCAGTGGGAGCCGCGGCGGGAACAGTATTACCTGCACAACTTCCTGGTGGATCAGCCAGACCTCAATTTCCACAACACCGAGGTGCAACAGGCGACGCTGGACAACGTACGCTTCTGGCTGGATCGCGGGGTGGATGGGTTCCGCCTGGATGCGATCAACTTCTGCTTCCACGATGCGCAGTTGCGTGACAATCCGGCCAAGCCGGCCGACAAGCGGGTGGGGCGCGGCTTCAGTGCCGACAATCCGTACGCGTATCAGTACCACTACTTCAACAACACGCAGCCAGAAAATCTGGCCTTCCTGGAGCGCCTACGCGGGCTGCTGGACCTCTATCCGCATGCCGTGAGTCTTGGCGAGATCTCGTCGGAAGACTCGTTGGCGACCACTGCCGAGTACACCGCTCATGGCCGCCTGCACATGGGCTACAGCTTCGAGCTGCTGGTGCAGGACTACAGCGCGGCCTATATCCGCGAGACGGTGAGCCGGCTCGAGGCCACGATGCTGGAGGGCTGGCCGTGCTGGGCCATTTCCAACCACGATGTGGTGCGCGCGGTGACCCGCTGGGGTGGGTCAGATGCGTCGCCGGCATTCGCGCGGATGGTGGTGGCGATGCTGTGCTCGCTGCGCGGGTCGATCTGCCTGTACCAGGGCGAGGAGCTGGGCCTGGGCGAGGCGGAGGTGGCATTCGAGGATCTGCGCGATCCGTATGGCATCACCTTCTGGCCAACCTTCAAGGGCCGCGATGGCTGCCGCACGCCGATGCCGTGGACGGACGCGCCGTCGGCAGGCTTCAGCAGCGGCAAGCCGTGGTTGCCGCTGGTTGAGGCGCATCGTGCGAACGCGGTGAGTGTGCAGCAGAACGATCCGTTGTCCGTGCTCAGCGCGGTGCGCCAGTTCCTGGCCTGGCGCAAGGGCGAGCCTGCGTTGCGCGAGGGTGCGATCACGTTCTACGACACTGCCGAGCCTGTGTTGATGTTCCGGCGCGAGCATGCCGGCCGGGTGATGTTGCTGGCATTCAATCTGTCGGCGCACAGGGCCGAACTTGGGCTTCCGGCTGGCGCGTGGAGGCAAGTCGATGTGCCGGGCGTGGAGCGCGGAGCCATCGACCATGGCCACCTGCGCCTGGCCGGGCATGCGGTGGTGTGCGCGATCGAAGGTGGCTGACGTGGCATCGTGACCGGTAGCTGTGGTTGCGTGATCGCCTTCTACGTAGCGAGGCATTCCTGAAAAGATGCCTCGCTTTTCTTTACCTCGGAGTTCTTTGGTTCGCTGGCTACCTGCAGTGCGACGCGGGCTGCGCGAGCCTTTCATGGATCCCCTTGCTGCTGTTCGGACGCGGCACGCGGTGATGCCTTGCATACGTCCGGGATGTCCGACTGGTAGGTACAGGTCGATGGTGATCGACTGCGAGGATGGATGTGTTGCGGGCAGTCTTGGTGCTATCGCGATGCCCCAGGCCGATGCCGTGCGAATAGCGCTGCTTTTACATCCGGTAATGCCGTGATCGGCGGTTGATCTTGGGCGTTTTTTAGAAGTGGATACAGAGTGGATACAGATTCGGGCAAAGAAACCTTGAAAAAGAAACCCGCCGACATCACGTCGGCGGGTTTCTTTTGATTGATGGCGCCAGGCCGGTCAAAAAGGTGATCGTTGTTTATTGCTCAGCAGGGCCGCCTCCTGAGTGACGGCCCATGGAGCAACGCTGGGCACTGCGTGGGTGCACGCTGCGCTTGCGCCGCCCAACCCCTCTCCCAGTGGGAGAGGGGCTTTGGTGCAGAGGGCTGGCGCCGTGGGCGGTCAGCTCACTGGCACGCAGGGAACGCTGCAGCCACAGGCAACTAGTCAGCTACAGGCAGTGAGTCAGCTACAGATAATGATGCAGCCTCAAGTAACGCTGTAGCTAGGGGCCACGATAGCCACAAGTGACGCTGCAGCCACAGGTGACGTTACGGCTACCGGCACGATGTAGCCACAACTAACGACGTAGCCAATCAGTGCATCGCTTGCAGCTCACATCCCGTCAAAATTTGTAGTTGACCCCCAGCACGAAGGTGCGGCCCCATTCGATGTATTCCAGTGGACGGTCCTTGGTTTCGGCGTAGGTGCGGTAAGGCGAGTTGCTGAGGTTGCTGGCCTGCAGCAGCAGGGTCAGGCCGGCGAGATCGCTGCTGTCGCTGAAGCTGTAGCTGATCTGCGCGTCGGTGATGTTTTCGCCGACGACGTAGCGCAGCGTGCGGTTGCCGTTGAAGTTGCCGATTTCGCCGATGAAGTCCGAGCGCCGACGCTGGCTGACGCGTGCCTCGAAGCCCTTGTGCTCGTAGTAGGCGGTGAGGTTGTAGACGCGTTCGGACAGGCCGGGCAGGCTGATTTCGCCGTCACCAACGCTGGAAGCACTTTCCGGGTCACGAATCTTGACGTCGCTGTCGTTGAAGGTGGCGCTGGCCTGGATGCCGAAACCTTCCAAGGGAGCGAAGACCAGATCCAGCGGCAGCGAAGCAGTGAGTTCGACGCCGCGCAGCGTGCCGCCCTTGCCGTTGAACGGGGCACTGAAGGTACCGGTGGTCAGCACCGGCGCCGAGCCCGGCGGCGGCACGTAACCGGCGACCAATGCGGAAAAATCGTAGTTGTCGCGGCTCTGGGTGTAGATGTAGCTCTTCAGGTCCTTGTAGAAGAACGCGGCGGCCACGTAGGCGCGCTCGGCAAAATATTTTTCGTAGGAAAGATCGATGGCGTTCGCGCGCCAGGGGTCCAGCATCGGGTTACCGCCGCTGGCACCGGGGCGGCCGGTGGAGGTGTCGACACCGAATTCCAGCGAGGCGCGCAGCTGATCCACGCGCGGACGTGCAACCTGCTTTGCCATTGCAAAACGCAAGGTCTGCTCGTACGGGAACTGGAACGCGAGGTTCAGGCTGGGCAACCAGTCGCGGTAGGTCTTGCCGTCGTCGATCGGGCGCACTTCGCTGCCCACCGGCTGCGACGCGTCCCAATAGCTCGCGCGCGAGGACTGATCGGCGCTCTGCAACTGCACGCCGAGATTGCCGCGCACGCCCACATCGCCCCATTCGGTATCGAGATTCGCACGCACCCAGGCGGTGGTGATCTTCTCTTCGACCGTCCAGGCCTTGGATACCAGGAACGAGGCGTCGTCGCTGGGGTTGAACAGCATGTAGCGCGAGACTACCGCCGGCACGTTCCAGGCGGGCAGGGAGCCGATGCCGGCAAAGCCCAGATTGACAGGCGCGTACTGCAGGTCCGGCGCGATGGTGGATTCGCCCTGCGCGCCGAGGGTGATGTTGCCTTCGGGCTGGGTCTTCTGCTTTTCGCGGTTGGCGTAGTTGACGCCCACATCCAGATCCGAAAACCAGCTCAACGCGTCGGGCATCGGGAAGCTGGCCTGCAGGCGTGCGCCCTTGAGCACATCCTCCACGCGCGGCACCTTGCCGTAGCCGGAACCATAGATGGTGTTGGTCAGAAACAGCGCGTCGGGACTGGAATAATTCATGCCCGGCGCCAGCTGCGAGAAACCGTTGCCGACGACAGACACACCCACGGTGTCCAGCTGCGGCATGGGCGCACGTTGGAGATTGTTCTCCAGGTTCAATTCGTCGCGGGTGGCCTTGGAGTAGTTCAGGTCGGCGATGAGCTTGACCGCGCCGGCGGAGATCTCGTTGTTCCAGCCAAACGCGTCGATGGTGTCTTCGCGCTTGTTGTACATGCCGCGGACCAGTGGGTAGACGCCGCTGGCGGTGCCGCCGACGAAGCTGTTGCTGCCGTTGACGCGCACGTTGCTGATGTTCAAGCCCGGCGTATAGCCACCGTTGTAGTTGCTCAAGTTGAGCTCGAACTGGTTGGCGGTGTCGATCTGCTCGGCTTCGGTGTGGAAGGCGTCGAGCGTGCTAGTCCACGCGTTGGATGGGCGGTACTGCAACGTGGCCATGACGCCGTCGCGCTTCTGGTTGCCGGTGCGGCGCAATGCCTTGATGCCGTCGGAAAAGTACATGCCATCGGCCACGCCGGGGCGCGGGCGCTGCGCATTGACCGGTTGCCAGGGCTCGTACAGTCCCACCTGGTTTTCCTGGATCGGCATGTCGGTGTGGGCGTAGCCGATGGTCAGGCCGATGGTGCGGTCGGCGAACTGGTCGATGTAACTGATATTGAAGCGGTTGCCGTACGGATCGACGTTGGCGGCCTTGCCCAGCGAGTTGCGCTGGTAACGGCCACCGATGGCGATCACGCGCTCGTTGTAGCTGAGCGGGCGTGCGGTCTGCATGTCGACGGTGCCGGACAAGCCCTGGCCGACCAGGCCGGCATCGGGCGTCTTGTAGACGGTGACGCCGCTGACCAGTTCGGACGGGTATTGGTCGAATTCCACACTGCGGTTGTCACCGGTGCTGACCACTTCGCGGCCGTTGAGCAGGGTGGTGGAAAAATCCGGCGACAGCCCGCGCACACTGATCACCTGCGCGCGACCGGCGACACGCTGTGCAGCCAGGCCAGGCAGGCGCGCCAGCGATTCGGCGATGCTCACGTCCGGCAGGCGGCCGATGTCTTCGGCGGAAATGGCTTCCACGATCGAGGTGGAATCCCGCTTGACCGAGATGGCGCCCTCGATCGCGCGGCGCAGGCCGGTGACCTGGACCTTGTCCAGCTCGGTCACCGCGCCGGCGGTGTTTTCGGAAGCAGTTTGTTCGGTGTCGGTTGCTTGCGCCGGCGCCGCCGATTGTGCGGCCGCCAACGTCGGTGCCATGGCAACGGCCAGGGCGATACTCAGCGCGGAGCGCTTGTGCTTCAACATTTTCCCCTCCCAGGTACATGTTGTTCTTTGATTTTTCGATCCGGCAGACGCCTGGATGCATTGCATCGCGCGCCACCACGGGCATCACGACTGCGACGTATGGTAGACACGGCACCTGCACGCAAACGGGCACTGCATACGTATTCAACCCGGCTGATTGCGCTGAAATCGATTCCACGCAAGCTCCGCCGCAGCGCGGTACGAGGTGCGCCCGGCGTGAGGCAACATCATTGCGCGATCCGCAGCGGCTGCAGTGCCGCTGCGTGATGCAATCATCGGTCGCGTTGAAGGCCGCCTCGGCAAGCCGTTGTGACCAAGTCAGCGCTTCCCATCCATCGGCACGAAGCGAATCGCCTGCCCACCGCCTGGCGCAAGACGCAGTTCCAGCGTGTCAACGCTGCTGACCTGGCGTTGTTCGCGCACGAAGGCGAATGGGTTGCCGACATAGTCCGCATCGTCGCCGTCGCGATAGATCTGCGCGGTGTACCGCACGCCAGGCTCAAGAAATCCGAGCGGCACCTGCAGCAGCCGGCCATGCTCGTCGGTGATGCTGCCCAGGAACCAGTCACGGCTATGCCGGTCCTTGCGGGCGATGGTGACGTAGTCGCCGACTTCGCCATTCAAGGCACGGGTCTGGTCCCAATCCACCGCCACGTCCTCGATGAAGCGGAAGGCGTCACGATGTTGCAGATAATGCTCGGGCAGATCGGCGGCCATCTGGATCGGGCTGTAAAGCGTCACGTACAGCGCCAGCTGGCGCGCGAGCGTG
Source organism: Xanthomonas sp. BRIP62409 (assembly GCF_003992965.1). Lineage (NCBI taxonomy): Bacteria > Pseudomonadati > Pseudomonadota > Gammaproteobacteria > Lysobacterales > Lysobacteraceae > Xanthomonas > Xanthomonas sp. BRIP62409. Next base: position 334,891 of record NZ_QEZJ01000017.1, read on the forward strand.
CTGGGAATCGCCTGGCCGTCGCGGCCTTTCAGGCTGAGGATGCCGGGCGTGTAATCCATCGGCCCGGCGAGCAGGCGGGTGAACACCAGGTTGACCTCGTGCTCGGGCGGATTCGGTGGCTGGCCCCAGGCGTTGTATTCCATGCCGCGCGCGCCTTCGCGCGAGATCCAGTTGGGATAGGTGCGGCGCAGGCCGGTGTCCTTGATCGGCTCGTGCGCATTGACGGCGATATGCCGCTCGGCAGCCTCGCGTACCACGCGCAGATGATGGCGCGCCATCCATTGGCCGTCGTGCCATTCGCGCAGCGGTGTGCCGCCTGCCGGGTTGCGACGTTCCACCTGGCCGTCGTCGCAGACATAGCCAGTCTTGACCGAGTCCACGCCGAAGCGGGCGTACAGGTCCATCGCTTCGGCGATCTGGTCTTCGTAATGATCCACTGCGCACCCCGTTTCATGATGGCCGATCAGATGCACGCCCTTGCCGGCGGCGTATTTGCTCAGTGCGGGCAGGTCGAAATCCGGCGTCGGCCGGGTAAAGTCGAAGCTGCCGCCGTTGCCGAACCATTCGCCGTTCCAGCCCGGATTCCAGCCTTCCACCAGCACGCCACGAAAGCCGTGCGCCGCGGCAAAATCGATGTAGCGCCTGGTGTTGGCGGTGGTGGCGCCGTGGGTCGGCCCGGTTGCCCAGGTCTGCTGGTTGAGATGCATGGACCACCACACCCCGACATACTTGGACGGCTTGACCCAGCTCACGTCGCCCACGGCGTTGGGCGCGTTGAGGTTGAGGATCAGGTTGGATTCCACCAGGCCGGTGGCCTGGTCGGCGATCTGCAGCGTGCGCCACGGCGTGTCGAAGGGCAGCGTGCGCCGCACCTTCCAGCCTTCGGCAGCGGGTGACAATTGCGCGCGCAGGCGCCGGCCTTCGGTACGGCGCAGCCACATGCCGGCGTAATCGACCAGCGCCGCCTCATGCAGCGCGATGTGCAGCCCGCTCTCGGTACGCAAGGTGAGTGGCGTATGCGCCAGCGCGACCTGGTTCAACGGCGTGCGCTGATACAGGTATTCGTAGTGGATCGGCTCGCCTGCAGGAATCCACCACGCTTCGGACGGCTGCGCGATGGCGAATTCGATGATTTCCTCGTCGATGATGGCTTCGCGTAATCCCGCTTGTTCGGGAAAGTGATAGCGCAGGCCGATGCCATCGTCGTACACGCGGAAGATCACATCGATCCTGCGTTGCGCGCCACCGGGTTCGCCCAGGCTGACGCGTAGTTCGTTGTAGTGGTTGCGCACCAGGCGCGTCTCGCCCCAGGGTTGTTCCCAGGTGTCGTCATGATGCTGGCGCGCCTGCGAGAGGACGACCAGGCCGCGGTCCAGCCGGCCGTCGCGTAACTGGAAGCCCAGGCGCGAGCGCTCCAGCACCGGCTGGCCCAGGCGTTGCACGTGGTAGTAGGGTGTGCCGCCATCCACTTCCAGCGTGACCTGCAGGATCTTGCCAGGCGAATCCGCGCTGATGGCGATGCGCTCGGCCTGCGCGATGCCGGCAAGGCTGCCGAGCAGCAGCAGGGCAAGCAGGCGCGCACTGCTTGCGGCGCTCGATGTCGAACGCACGCGACGTGAAGACAGCGGCATATCCCCTCCCAAGGCGGCCATTGCGTCAGTGGCGACTATGCAATGACGCGGCGTGGATGGGCCATGCTGCACTGCGGCCAATGCCATGAATACGTATGCAGTGGTGCCGAACCCCGGGGTGCGCGTCTACCATGGCGCCACGGCACCTGGGAGGGTCCGCGCCCGTGGCACGCCAGTGCCGCGCACTACAACGCGTGCAACGAGGGAGGGAGGCCGACGGTGCAAGCCGTCTCGCCGCGTCGATGCTGAAGATGATCTGCATGGCTGCAACGCTGGGTGTTGCGGCAAGCTCGCCGGTATTGGCCGACGAGCTGGAATTCCAGGGCCGCCGCGCGCAGGCTCAGGCGCTCGAAGACGGTGGGTTCGTGCTGCGCTGGCCGCAGGGCGAGCGTCGTATCGGGCCGCAACCGATGCGTACGCACACTGCCAGTCCATTGTTCGATGCCTTGTTTGCGCTGGCCCAGCAGGAAATGGCCGACGACCGCGTCGATGCGATCCGCGATCCGGCCTTCAATGACGGCAAGCCGGTGGCATGCGCGTGTTTCGAAACCGGTGAGCGCTGGCCTTACGTATGGACGCGCGATGTCAGCTTCGCCGCCGATCTGGCGTTGGCGCGGCTGGAGCCGGAGCGTACGCGCAATGCGCTGCGCTTCAAGCTGTCGGCGGCGCGCGATGGGCAGACGCCGGGACTGTTCGTTGCGCAGGACACCGGCTCCGGTGGCAGCTGGCCGATCAGCAGCGACCGTGTGGTGTGGTTCCTCGCCGCGCGTGGCCTGCTGGACGATGAGCCATTCGCTGAAGAGGTCTGGCGTGCATTACAGGACACCATCGCGCAAGACCGTGCCGCGGTGTTCGATGCGCGGATCGGGCTCTACCGTGGCGAAACCTCGTTCCTGGATTGGCGCGAGCAGACCTATCCGCGGTGGACGCGTAAGGACGTGCGTTTCATCGCCGAGTCCTTTGCCTTGTCCACCAACGTGTTGCACTACCAGGCCCTGCGTCTGGCCGAGCAACTGGCGCGCCAGCATGGCGATGCGCGCGCGGACCAGTACGCCCAGTGGGCAGATGCCTTGCGCCAGGCCATCGCTGCGCGCTTCTGGAATGCGCGCAGCAAGCAGTACGTGAGCTACCTGGGCAATGCCGCGCACCCGGTGCGCTACGCCAAGGTCGATCTGCTCGGCGTGTCGCTCGGCGTGCTGGCCGATGTATTTCCGAAAGATCGCGCGCGTATCGCACTGCGCAGGTATCCGATGGTTGCCGGCGGCAGCCCGGTGGTGTGGCCGCAGGAAGCCGAGCAGCCGATCTACCACAACCGTGCCGTATGGCCCTTCGTCAGCGCTTATGCGTTGCGCGCCGCACGCCAGCTGGACGATGCGCCGCGTATTGCGCTGGAGCTGCAGTCGTTGATGCGCGGCAGCGCGTTGGCCGGCTCCAACATGGAAAACTACGAGATGCAAAGCCTGGCCGTGCACGTGGAGGAGGGCGCCCGCAGCGGCCCGGTGGTGAATTCGCCGCGGCAGTTGTGGTCGGTTGCCGGTTATCTCTCCGCCGTGCTGGAAGGCGTGTTCGGCGTGGGCGCCGATGGCAGCGTCGCTCCGAAACTGCCGCGGGTGTTGCTGCCGTTGTTGTTTGGCGAGCGCCAGCAGATCGTGCTTGAACAGGGTGCCCGCCGGTATGTGCTGCAGCGGCCGACGGCGGATGCAGGTGAGTTGCTGGTGGCGGGGGAGGTCGAGCAACTAGGCCAGACTACGCTGGTGCATCTGGTCGGCCGCAAGGCCGACACCACGGTTCCACCGCAGCCAGACCAGGTGTTCGCACCCGGTACGCCCGAAACGCCTGTTGCGCAACGGCAGGGCGACGGCTACCGCATCGCGATTCCGGAAGGGGCGACGTTGTACATGGATGGGCAGGCACTGAACGCCACGCGGCACTGGGACCTGCGCGACGACGGCCTGCTGCATGTGCTCAGCCTGACCCGCCGCGCCGATGGCCTGGAATCGCTGCACAGTCCATCGTTGACGCTCGGCCCGTTGCAGGAAGTCGCGGGTAGCCAGGTCTGGGCCTGGACTCCCACACACGCGGGCTGGCATCGCGTATCGCTGCGTTATCGCAACGCCAACGGCCCGATCAATACCGGCGTCACTGCGGCGGTCAAGCGGCTGGTGCTGGAATGCCCCGGGCAGGCACTGCAAGCGCAGGTCGTGGTGATGCCGCATAGCGTGGGCGAGCAGTTGTCCACGCAGGTCGGCTTCACTGCGGTGGCCGGGCAGCCATGCCGGTTCCGGCTGGAAGATGGCTTCAACATGAGTGCGCTGGCGCATTTTGCGCAGTACAACGGCGGCCGCGGCGGTCGCGATGGCGTGGTCAATACCGCGCAGGTGAGCGCGCTGCTGGTCGGACCTGCGGCGAGCACGGAGGCTGCGCAATGACCGCCAAGCCACGCCTGCGTTTCTGGCAGATCTGGAACATGTGCTTCGGCTTTCTCGGCATCCAGTTCGGCTTTGCGCTGCAGAACGCCAACGCCAGCCGCATCTTCCAGACCCTGGGTGCACAGGTCGACGACGTGCCCGGCTTGTGGATCGCCGCACCGCTGACCGGACTGATCGTGCAGCCCATCATCGGCTACCTGTCGGACCGCACCTGGACCCGATGGGGCCGCCGGCGCCCGTATTTCATGGTCGGCGCGGTCTTCACCACATTGGCCTTGCTGGTGATGCCCAACGCGCCGATGCTATGGGTTGCCGCCGGCACGTTGTGGATGCTGGATGCCTCGATCAACATCTCGATGGAGCCATTCCGCGCCCTGGTCGGCGACCAGCTGCCGCCCACGCAGCGGCCCGCCGGCTATGCGATGCAAAGCTTCTTCATCGGCGTCGGTGCAATCGTGGCGAGCTTCCTCCCATGGCTGCTCGCCCACTGGGGCGTGGCCAATACCGCGCCGCCAGGACAGTTGCCCGACAGCGTGCGCTACGCTTTTTACCTCGGTGCAGCGGTGCTGTTTCTGTCGATCAGCTGGACGGTGTTGCGCACGCGCGAATACAGCCCGCAGCAGCTGGCAAGCTTCGACGATGCACATCCGCCTGTCGCCACTGCGGCAATCGCCGGCAGCTTGCCGTCGCCGCGTGCAGGTGTGCTCTGGTGCGGCATCGGTGCGCTGCTTGCTGCTGCGATCGCATGGCAGCACGGCGACCGCATGCTCTACGTGCTGGCCGGGCTGTGCGTGGCGTACGGGGCGTTGCTTGCATTGGCGCGCGTGCTGCCGTCCACCAGCATGTTGGTGGCGATCGTGCAGGACGTGCGCAGCATGCCGCTGACGATGCGGCGCCTGGCCTGGGTGCAGTTCTTCTCCTGGTTTGCGCTGTTTGCGATGTGGATCTACACCACCGCCGCGGTCACCCAGGTGCACTTCGGTGCGAACGACACCGCATCGGCCGCTTATAACGATGGCGCGAACTGGGTGGGCGTGCTGTTTGGGGCCTACAACGGGTTTGCGGCGTTGGCGGCCTTGGTCATTCCAGTGTTGGTGCGCGCGATCGGCCTGCGCTGGAGCCATCTGTGCAATCTGTGGCTTGGCGCTGCCGGGCTGCTGTCGATGCTGGTGATCCGCGACCCGCAGTGGCTGTTGTTGTCGATGCTGGGCGTGGGCTTTGCCTGGGCCTCGATCCTGTCGCTGCCCTACGCCCTGCTGTCCGACAGCGTGCCCGCCGCCAAGATGGGCGTGTACATGGGCATCTTCAATTTCTTCATCGTGATTCCGCAGCTGGTCGCGGCCAGCGCGCTGGGCTTCGTGTTGCGCGTCTGGCTCGACGGTCAGCCGATCTATGCGCTGGCCATCGGCGGCGCCAGCTTGCTCATTGCCGGCGTGTGCGTGGTGCGGGTTCCAGTGGCCTCGGGAGGGCAGTGATGCGTCATGTGATGATGGCTGGAGTGATGATGTGTGCAGGCGCGGCGAACGCAGCGGCTGCACCTGGCGATTACTACGGCACGCTGGAGCCGTTTGCCGCCGACGCGGTGTATTTCGTGGTCACCGACCGTTTCGTCAATGGCGACCCCGGCAACGATCAACGCGACCAGGGCGGTGCGCATCGCACCTTCGATGTGCCGACGCCTTGTGCCGATGGCCTTGGCGACAACATCGGTTATCTGGGTGGCGATTTCAAGGGCATCGTCGACCATGCCGACTACATCCGCGGCATGGGATTCGGCGCGGTCTGGATCACGCCGATTGTCGACAATCCGGATCAGGCCTTCACCGGCGGCAAGCCGATCAGCTGCGGCAGTACGCTCAGCGACCACGGCAAGACCGGCTATCACGGCTACTGGGGCGTGAACTTCTACAAGCTCGATGAGCATCTGCTCAGCCCGGGCCTGGACTTCGCCGGCTTCACCCGCGCCATGCATGCCCACCAGTTGAAAGTGGTACTGGATATCGTGGGCAATCATGGCTCCCCGGCCTATACCATGCCGGTGGCGCAGCCTGGCTTCGGCATGGTGTACGACGCCGCTGGTCGCCTGGTCGCCGACCACCAGAATCTGCCGCCTGCGCAGCTGGATCCGCAGCACACTCCGCTGCATGCGTTCTACAACACCGGCGGCGGCCTGGCCGAGCTGTCCGATCTCAACGAAAACAATCCTGCAGTACTCGATTACCTGGCCGGCGCGTATCTGCAGTGGATGGAGCAGGGCGCCGACGCGTTTCGTATCGACACCATCGGCTGGATGCCTGATCGCTTCTGGCATGCGTTCGTGGCACGCATCCGCGAAAAACGTCCCGGGTTCTTCATGTTCGGCGAGGCCTTCGATTACGACGCCAACAAGATTGCCGGGCATACCTGGGCGCGCAATGCCGGCGTCAGCGTGCTGGATTTCCCGTTGAAGCAGCAGCTTTCCGCTGTCTTCGGCCATGAGCAGGCCGGGTTCGAAAAGCTCGCCACGCCGTTGTTTCTGCGCCAGGGGCCGTATGCCAATCCGTACGAGCTGATGAGCTTCTACGACAACCACGACATGGCGCGCCTGGATGCCAGCGACACCGGTTTTATCGACGCGCACAACTGGCTGTTTACCGCGCGCGGCATCCCGGTGATCTACTACGGCTCGGAAACCGGCTTCATGCGCGGGCGTGCCGAACATGCAGGCAACCGCAACTATTTTGGCCAGGAGCGCATCCGCACCGCGCCGCAAAGCCCGATCTTCGGCCCGCTGCAGCAGATCGCGCGGCTGCGTCGCGATACGCCGGCATTGCAGCGCGGCGTACAGGTGGATGTGCTGCTACGCGGGGATCAGGCGGCGTTCTTGCGGGTCTATCAGCATGCGGGCGCCAACCAGACGGCGTTGGTGCTGCTCAACAAGGGCGACGCAGCGGCGACCATCGCAGTGACGCGTTTTCTGCAGCCCGGCACCTGGCGCGATGCGGTGAGCGGCGAGCAGGTGCGGGTGCAACGTCGGCTGCTGGCCGCGGTGCCCGCGCACGGCGTGCGCGTGCTGCTCTCGGATGCGCCGGTCACCGATCCGGCCTTGCGCAAGCAGCTTGATCTGCAGATGGCCAAGCAAGCCGCGCGCGACGCCCGCAACAGGTAGGAGCGCACCCGGGCGCGACAGGGCTTGCCGGGAATGCTCCGTCGCGCCCGGGTGCGCTCCTACGAAGCATTCGATGGCCGCGACCAGACTCGCAGCCCGCCACGCACGCATGGGCGTATCTTCTTTTGCATACGCCGATCAACGAACAAGCTGCGCGCGATCCGCGCAACCGGTAGGAGCGCGCTTGCGCGCGCTGGGGCGTTACCGGTAGTGCTCCATCGCGCTCCATCGCGCGCAAGCGCGCTCCTACACAGGGTTCGGTGGGCCGCGATCCATCCTGCAGCCAGCCATGCATGCTCTAACGATTCCCAATTCCCAATTCCCAATTCCCGACGCTCAGCGTCCTGCAACTCCGCTGGCCGTCTGTGCGCACACCACATCGCCGGGCTCCGTTGCCGGCGACGGCGTCCAGCCCAACGGCGGTTGCAGGCCGTTGCTACGCGAGGAGTCGCGCACGGCCAGTTTCACCGGGATCGTGCGGCTTTGCGCCGCTTCGCCGCGGATCAGCGCCACCAGGCTTTCCACCAGCAGCGTGCCGGCCTGCTTGGTGTCCTGCTGCACCGTCGACAACGCCGGCGCCACCGACGCCGCCAGGGCGATATCGTCGAAGCCGCTCACCGCGACATCCTGCGGCACCCGCAAGCCGCGCTCGCGCAAGGCGCGCATGGCGCCGATCGCAATCAGGTCGCTGGCCGCGCACACCGCATCGAAGGCCAGGCCACTGTCGAGCAGCGCCAGGCACGCGGCATGGCCGGACGACTCGGTAGTGATCGCGTCGAACTGCAGCGCGCGATCGGCCACCAACGCCTGTTGCTTGAGCGCGGCCACGTAGCCGCGGTAGCGCTCTTCGAACTCGGGGTAATGATTGGACGCGTGGCCGAGAAAGGCGATGCGGCGGCAGCCCTGCGCGAGCAGATGCGCGGTGATGTCCAGCCCGCCCTGATAGTTGTCGCTGCCGATCGAAATGCCCGGCTGCCCCGGCAGCGCCGCGCCCCAGCGCACGAAATGCGTGCCTTGCTCGACCAGCAGCTGCAGCCGCTGGCGCGACTGCTGGTAGTCGCCGTAGCCGAGCAGGATGATGCCGTCGGCCTTGTTGCTGTCTTCGTAATCGGCCTGCCAGTCCTTGGACAGCTGCTGGAACGACACCAGCAGGTCGTAGCCCTGCAGCGCGCAGGCGCGGGTGATCGAGCCCAGCATCGAATGGAAGAACGGGTTGATCAGCGAATCGTCGGCGGTGGGGTCTTCGAAAAACAGCAGCGCCAGCGTGCCCGCATTGCGCAGCCGTAGCGACGAGGCGTTCTTGTCGACCTTGTAGTTCAACTCGTTGGCGATGCGCAGGATGCGCTTGCGGGTTTCTTCGTTGACCATCGGGCTGCCGCGCAGTGCGCGCGACACGGTCGGCTGCGACACGCCGGCCAGGTAGGCGATATCCAGCGAGGTGGCTTTACCCTTGATGGTCATGGTCGGTACTGGCAGCACAGGTGGCCGGCATCATGCCACGCGCCCGCCGGCCCGGTGCCGGCATGCGCAACGGCGGGCTGATTGGTTTACCATTCTCCTCAAGACCCCTTGCGAGAAGGTGGCCCGCGCCCCGCGCCGGCCCAGCGTGCGACATGAGCACTACCACCGCCCACCGCTGATCCCGGCCGCGCCAGTTGGCAAGGCGCCTGCACGGCGTTGTTTCTGCACCACCTCTCGCCACCCCTTTATCCGAGCCTGTCCCGCAACGGGCAGATCTCCCTTGCAGCCATCGCGCTGCAGCCAGCCCAGACCTCATTCTTGCCCATGATCAACATCACGCTCCCCGACGGCAGCCGCCGCGAATTCGAATCCCCCGTCTCGGTGATGCAGGTCGCCCAGTCGATCGGCGCCGGCCTGGCCAAGGCGACCATCGCCGGCCAGGTCGACGGCCAGCTGGTCGATGCCAGCGACGTCATCGACCACGATGCCAGCCTGCGCATCATCACCGCCAAGGACCCCGAAGGCGTGGAGATCATCCGCCACTCCTGCGCGCATCTGGTCGGGCATGCGGTCAAGCAGCTGTACCCGGAGGTCAAGATGGTGATCGGCCCGGTCATCGCCGAAGGCTTCTACTACGACATCTACAGCGAGCGCCCGTTCACGCCCGAAGACATGGCCGCGATCGAGCAGCGCATGCAGGAGCTGATCGCTCAGGACTACGAGGTGATCAAGAAGGTCACCCCGCGCGCCGAGGTGATCGAGGTGTTCACCCAGCGCGGCGAGGAGTACAAGCTGCGCCTGATCGAGGACATGTCCGCCGACATCACCGCGATGGGCCTGTACTACCACCAGGAATACGTGGACATGTGCCGCGGCCCGCACGTACCCAACACGCGCTTCCTCAAGGCCTTCAAGCTGACCCGCATTTCCGGCGCCTACTGGCGTGGCGATGCCAAGAACGAGCAGCTGCAGCGCATCTACGGCACCGCCTGGGCCGACAAGAAGCAGCTGGACGCCTACATCCTGCGCATGGAGGAAGCCGACAAGCGCGACCATCGCCGCATCGGCAAGCAGCAGGACCTGTTCCATCTGCAGGAAGAGGCGCCCGGCCTGGTGTTCTGGCATCCCAAGGGCTGGTCGCTGTGGCAGGTGGTCGAGCAGTACATGCGCAAGGTCTACCGCGACAGCGGCTACGGCGAGGTGCGCTGCCCGCAGATCCTGGACGTGTCGCTGTGGCAGAAGTCCGGCCACTGGGACAACTACCAGGATGCGATGTTCTTCACCGAGTCGGAGAAGCGCACCTACGCGGTCAAGCCGATGAACTGCCCCGGCCACGTGCAGGTGTTCAACCAGGGCCTGCACAGCTACCGCGACCTGCCGATCCGCTACGGCGAGTTCGGCGCCTGTCACCGCAACGAGCCGTCCGGCGCGCTGCACGGCATCCTGCGCGTGCGCGGTTTCACCCAGGACGACGGGCATGTGTTCTGCCTGGAATCGCAGATCGAAGCCGAAGTCACCGCCTTCCATCAGCAGGCACTGGCGGTCTACACCGCGTTCGGCTTCGAGGATATCGAGATCAAGATCGCGCTGCGCCCGGAAAAGCGCCTGGGCGACGACGTGACCTGGGACAAGGCCGAAGCCGCGCTGCGCAGCGCGCTGGGCGTGTGTGGGGTGCAGTGGCAGGAGCTGCCGGGCGAGGGCGCCTTCTACGGTCCCAAGATCGAGTACCACCTCAAGGACGCCATCGGGCGCACCTGGCAGCTGGGCACCATGCAGGTCGATTTCATGATGCCGGGCCGCCTCGGCGCTGAGTACGTGGACGAGCACAGCCAGAAGAAGCATCCGGTCATGCTGCACCGGGCGATCGTCGGTTCGATGGAGCGTTTCATCGGCATTCTGATCGAACACCACGCCGGCGCCTTCCCCTCCTGGCTCGCTCCGGTCCAGGTCGTTGTCGCAAATATCACCGATGCACAGGCAGACTATGTCGACTCGGTTCGGAAAACCCTTGCAAATCAAGGCTTCCGTGTGAACGCCGATTTGCGTAACGAGAAGATCGGTTATAAGATTCGCGAGCATACGCTGCAACGCGTGCCTTATCTCCTCGTCGTCGGTGACCGCGAGAAGGAAAACGGTGCCGTCGCCGTGCGGACACGTTCGGGAGAGGATCTCGGGACCATGACGGTTTCGGCCTTCATCGAGCGTCTGCAGGCAGAGCAGGCAGCGTGAGCCAACCCCGGCCGGTCTGGATGATCCGGATGCGCCGGTTCGATTCCCCTGGGAGATTGCAATATCAGTACCCCTGACAACAAACAGAACCGCAAGAACCAAGAAATCCGTGTGCCGCGCGTTCGCGTGATCGGCAGTGACGGTGAGATGGTCGGCGTGTTGTCGCGCGACGAAGCGCTCGCCAAGGCCGAGGAAGAAGGCCTGGATCTGGTTGAAATCCAGCCGCAGGCCGATCCGCCGGTCTGCAAGATCATGGATTTCGGCAAGTTCAAGTTCGAGCAGCAGAAGAAGGCCAACGAGGCCAAGAAGAAGACCAAGCAGGTCGAGATCAAGGAACTCAAGTTCCGTCCGGTCACGGACGAGGGCGACTACCAGATCAAGCTGCGCAACATGCGCCGCTTCCTGGAAGAGGGCGACAAGGTCAAGGTCAACATTCGCTTCCGTGGCCGTGAAATGAGCCATCAGGAGCTGGGGCGCGAGATGGCGTCGCGGATCGAGGCCGACCTGGGCGACGACATCGTCATCGAGTCGCGCCCGCGCCTGGAAGGGCGCCAGATGGTCATGATGATCGCGCCGAAGAAGAAGATCTGATCCCGCGCTGGGACGGGCCCGGTAGGGCCCGCCTGGCCGGAGACGGCATCCATTTGCAAGAATTCCCGGCAACGGGTAGACTGCGCGGCCCGGTTTTGCCGGGGCGCCGCGCAAGCGGTACAGGACCTGTCCGGATCGTGTTCGATCAAGGACTTACAAGCAGGCAAGGGCATGGATGGAAAGCGTGGTCGCAAGACTGCCGCCCGGGTCAGTGACAAAACACCATCAAGGACATTGCAATGCCCAAGATCAAGACCAACCGGGCGGCGGCCAAGCGTTTCCGCAAGACCGCCTCCGGCAAGTACAAGTGCGGCCACGCAAACCGTAGCCATATCCTCACGAAGAAAGCGACCAAGCGGAAGCGCAACCTGCGGCAGACGAATCACGTCCGTGCCGAGGACGCAGGCCGTCTTGACCGTATGCTTCCCTACCTCTGAGGACTGAACCATGGCACGAGTAAAGCGTGGTGTGCAGGCGCGCCGCCGCCACAAGAAAATTCTGACCCTGGCGAAGGGCTACTACAATGCCCGTCGCAAGGTTTTCCGCGTCGCTAAGCAGGCGGTCATCAAGGCGCAGCAGTACGCCTATATCGGCCGTAAGCAGAAGAAGCGCGTGTTCCGTTCGTTGTGGATCACCCGCATCAACGCGGCTGCCCGCATCAATGGCCTGAGCTACAGCCGTTTCATGAACGGCCTGCTGAAGGCTGGTATCACCCTGGACCGTAAGGTGCTGGCCGATATCGCCGTGCACGACGCCGCCGGCTTTGCCGCGCTGGCTGAGAAGGCCAAGGGCGCGCTGGCGGCGTAAATGCAGGTCCCTCTGCAAGAGCCCGCACATCCATGTGCGGACTTTTGAAAGGGTAGTTTCTTGTCGGGGTTTGCGCATCCGTGTGCAGGCCTCCGGCGAGGGCAAGCAGATATGCAGGGGGAAGGGCGCGAGTCCTTCCCCTTTTGCGTTTTAGATGGCCGGCATCGTTAAGTGGATGCCGGGCAGGACGCGATTTGAGTGGCAATGCATTCCGGTGCATCCGGAAACACCGTTCGGCTGAGCAGTTGAGGCGCGAGTGCAATGAGTGAGATTCAATCCCTGACCGAGCGTGCGCTGGCCGATGTCGCCGCCGCGCAGACGCCGGACCAACTGGAAGCCTTGCGCGTCGCATTGCTGGGCAAGAGCGGCAGCATCACCGCCCAGCTCAAGCAGCTCGGCACGCTGCCAGCCGATCAGCGCAAAGCCGCTGGCGAAGCGATCAACCTGGCGCGCGATGCGCTGACCGCTGCATTGTCCGAGCGCAAGCACGCGCTGGAAAACGCTGCACTGGACGCGCGTCTGGCCGGGGAGCGGATCGATGTGACCTTGCCAGGGCGTCGCGGTGAACGGGGCGGATTGCACCCGGTCACGCGCACGCTCGAGCGCATCGTCGAGATCTTTGCGCGCCTGGGCTATGAGTTGTCCGATGGTCCGGAGATCGAGGACGACTGGCACAACTTCGAAGCCCTGAACTTTCCGCCGCACCATCCGGCGCGCGCGATGCACGACACGTTCTATTTCGGCGATGGTCGCCTGTTGCGCACCCACACCTCCGGTGTGCAGGTGCGCTACATGGATGCACACACACCGCCGCTGCGCATGATCGCGGCCGGCAAGGTGTACCGCTCCGACTCGGACCAGACCCACTCGCCGATGTTCCATCAGGTCGAAGGCCTGCTGGTGGACGAGCATTCCACCTTCGCCGATCTCAAGGGCACCTTGTCCGAGTTCGTGCGGGCGTTCTTCGAGCGCGACTTCGAAATGCGCTTCCGCCCCAGCTATTTCCCGTTCGTGGAACCGGGTGCGGAAGTGGATATCGCCTGGCAGCAGCCGGACGGCAGCACGCGCTGGCTGGAAGTGCTCGGCTGCGGCATGGTGCACCCGAACGTGCTGCGCAGCGTCGGCATCGACCCGGAGCGCTATACCGGCTTCGCGTTCGGCCTGGGCGTGGAGCGCTTTGCGATGCTGCGCTACGGCGTCAACGACCTGCGCGCGTTCTTCGAGAACGATGTGCGTTTTCTCCGGCAGTTTGCTTGACGGCGGGGATTCGGGATTCGGGATTGGGGATTTGCAACAGCGCCCCGGTCCGCCCCGGACTCCGTCGACGCGTTTTTGCTAATCCCCAATCCCGAATCCCCAATCCCGGCTCCTCATGAAATTCTCTGAAAATTGGCTGCGCAGCCACGTTCCCATCCAGGCGAGCCGCGACGAGCTTGCCGCGACGCTGACGGCGATCGGTCTGGAGGTCGAAGAGGTCACGCCGTTGGGCCAGGCGCTGGGGCAGGTGGTGGTGGCGCGTATCGTCGAGGCGGTACGTCATCCGGAAGCCGACCGTCTGCAGGTCTGCAGCGTCGACGCAGGGCAGGGCGAGCTGCTGCAGATCGTGTGTGGCGCGCCCAACGCGCGTGCCGGTCTGGTGGCGCCGTTGGCGCTGGTCGGTGCAAAGATCGGCGAACTGATCATCACCGCCGCCAAGCTGCGCGGGGTCGCGTCCAACGGCATGCTGTGCTCGGCCAAGGAGCTGGGTCTGGACAGCGACGCGTCCGGCCTGTTCGAGCTGCCGGACGATGCGCCGGTGGGCCAAGCCCTGGCCGAGTATCTGGGGCTGCCCGATGCCAGCATCGAGATCAAGCTCACGCCCAATCGTGCCGATTGCTTCAGCGTGCGCGGTATCGCCTTTGACGTGGCGGCGGCATGCGCCAGCGAAGTGGTGGCCTTCGATGCCGGCGTCGTGGCGCCGGTGTCCACGCGCACGCTGGCGGTGGAGTTGCATGCCGGTAGCGAGGCGCCGCGCTACTGCGGACGCGTGATCGAGGGCATCGACCCGGCCGCGAAAACGCCGGTGTGGCTGGCCGAACGGCTGCGCCGCAGCGGCGTGCGTCCGGTTTCGCTGCTGGTGGATATCACCCAGTACGTGATGCTGGAGCTTGGCCAGCCGATGCATGCGTTCGATCTGGATACGCTGCAGGGCCCGATCGGTGTGCGCCGATCGCGCGGCGGCGAGCAGCTGGCGTTGCTGGATGGGCGGCAGGTCACGCTGGACGACAGTTTCCTGACCATCACCGATGCCGATCGCCCGGTGGCGCTGGCCGGCTTGATGGGTGGGCTGGACACGCGCGTCACCGAGACCACGCGCAACGTGTTCCTGGAGTCGGCGTATTTCGACCCGGCCGCGATCATGGGCCGTGGCCGCAAGCTCGGGCTGCATACCGATGCCGGTCATCGCTTCGAGCGTGGTGTGGATCCGGCGCTGCCGCCGCAGGCGATCGAAGTGGCGACGCGGCTGGTGCTGGAGCTGGCCGGTGGCACGCCGGGCCCGGTGGTGCATGCGCAACTGCCGCAGCATCTGCCGCAGCCGGCGCGGATCCTGCTGCGGCGTGCGCGGATCGCGCGCGTCCTCGGTATCCGGATCGACGATGCCGAGGTCGTGCGCATTCTGGGCGCGCTCGGCATGCAGCTGGAGGCGGTAGCCGAAGGCTGGCAGGTGATGGCGCCGAGCCGTCGCTTCGATATCGCCATCGAAGAGGATCTGATCGAAGAGCTGGCGCGTATCCACGGTTACGACCGCGTGCCGACCACGCTGCCGGGCGGGGCAAGCCGGATTGCGATGCCGAGCGAAACCCAGCTCGACGAGCTCAGCGTGCGCCGCCAGCTGGTGGCGCGCGAGCTGCAGGAAACCATCAATTATGCCTTCGTCGACGCCACCTTGCTGGAGCGCTGGCAGCTGACCGACGGCCTGGTGCCGCTGGCCAATCCGCTCAGTGCCGAGCTTGCGATCATGCGTCCGCGCCTGCTGCCGGGCCTGGTGGCGACGCTGGGCCGCAACGCCGCCCGCCAGGCCGGCCGCGTGCGCCTGTTCGAGCTGGGCAAGGTGTTCGCTGCCGCCTCCGAGGCTGGCGCTGCCCCGCAGGAGTCGCAGCATGTCGCCGCAGCCGTGTGTGGCGATGCCCTGGCGCTGCAGTGGGGCGAGCCGGCGCGCAAGGTGGACTTCCACGATCTGAAGGGCGACCTGATGGCGCTGGCGGCGGCCAGCGGCGCGGTGCTGGACTTCCAGCCCTCCGCCCAGCCCTTCGGGCATCCCGGGCGCTCGGCCGACATCCATCGCGACGGCGTTTGCATCGGCTGGATCGGGCAGGTGCATCCGCGCCTGGCCAAGGCCTTGGACATCGACGTGGATGTGATCGCGTTCGAGCTGCAACTGACCGCGTTGGTCCAACGCGCGTTGCCGCGTGCCGGTGAACTGTCGCGGTTCCCTTCGGTTCGTCGCGACCTGGCCTTCCTGGTGCCGGAAGAGGTGAGCTGGGCGGCCCTGTCGGCCAGCGTGCGTACCACGGTCGGGCCGTTGTTGCGCGAGGTGCAGCTGTTCGATCGCTATGTCGGGCAGGGGGTCGAGCCAGGTTTCAAGAGTCTGGCTATGGGCTTGATTTTGCAGGATAACTCGCGCACTCTCACCGACCGGGACGTCGATGCAGTCGTTGCCGATGTGGTGGCCGTGATCGAGCGTGAGCACCGCGCCCGAATCCGGAGTTGAGGCGGTAACCAGGGGATTGGCATGGCATTGACGAAAGCGGAGATGGCCGAACGTCTGTTCGACGAGGTCGGTCTGAACAAGCGCGAGGCAAAGGAATTTGTCGACGCGTTCTTCGATGTGCTGCGCGATGCGCTGGAGCAGGGCCGTCAGGTGAAGCTGTCCGGTTTCGGCAACTTCGATCTGCGGCGCAAGAATCAACGGCCCGGTCGCAATCCCAAGACCGGTGAGGAAATTCCGATCTCGGCGCGCACGGTGGTGACTTTCCGTCCGGGCCAGAAGCTCAAGGAGCGGGTGGAGGCTTATGCTGGATCCGGGCAGTAATCGCGAACTACCGCCAATTCCGGCCAAGCGCTACTTCACCATCGGCGAAGTCAGCGAGCTGTGCGACGTCAAGCCGCATGTGCTGCGCTATTGGGAAACCGAATTTCCGAGCCTGGAACCGGTCAAGCGGCGCGGCAACCGGCGCTACTACCAGCGCCACGACGTGCTAATGGTGCGCCAGATCCGCGGCCTGCTGTACGAGCAGGGCTACACCATCGGTGGCGCACGTCTGCGTCTGGAAGGCGATGGCGCCAAAAGCGAGTCGGCACTGAGCAACCAGATCATCAAGCAGGTGCGCATGGAACTGGAAGAGGTTCTGCAACTGCTGCGCCGCTAGGAAAACGTTTCACAAAGCCGCTATAATCGCAGGCCGCCCTCGTGGCGGATGCAACATCTTCGGGGTATAGCGCAGCCTGGTAGCGCACTAGTCTGGGGGACTAGTGGTCGTCGGTTCGAATCCGGCTACCCCGACCAAACACAGAGCCCATGTCTTCACGGACATGGGCTTTTTTGTTGCGCCGCAACATGCGGTCGGCGGCGTGTCATGCGAGTGACACGATATGCATATCGGCATATTGCAGAGCAGCATGAAAGCACTGGTCGCGTCCGTTTCATCGCGGTCCCGCTCGCATGGACCTGGGTCACGGAATGTGGCTAAGTGTCCGAAAATGCTCCGAATCAGTCGCGCTGGATTAGTACGTGGATCACGTTTTGTTAACGGTGTAACGACGAACTTGAATCAATAGGCCAACGCCGTCAAAAAAATGGCGAGCAGCGTCTTGCGATGCCTTGGTTCTATGCCATAGTGCACTGCAACACGTCACACCTGTCGTGATCCCGAGCGTCTTGGGATGAATTTCTCTGTCGTACGTTCTTGCTGGCGTGTTAGCCGGTCGAATGCTGCGCGAGGTCCTGTCCCACCCAACCGAGGCAGCCAGCCACACGCATGAAAAAACTGATCGGACGATTCTGCCAAGGCCTCAGCCTGGCGTTGATCTGCTCGATGGCACTGGGCGCATGCAGCACCGGTCCGAAGATGGCGGACTCCCTGCCGCTTCCGGATCCGCTCGCAATGTCGGCAGTGCAACCGGAGTATCGACTCGCCCCGGGCGACCTGTTGTTGTTCAAGGTGTTCCAGGTCGATGACCTGGAGCGGCAGGTCCGCATCGATCAGAACGGCCACATCTCGCTGCCGCTGATCGGCGACGTCAAGGCGGCCGGCCTGGGTGTCGGCGAGCTGGAAAAGCTGGTGGCAGACCGCTACGCCGCCGGATACCTGCAGCAGCCGCAGGTGTCGGTGTTCGTGCAGGAGTCCAATGGTCGCCGGGTGACGGTGACCGGTGCGGTCGACGAGCCGGGGATCTATCCGGTGATCGGCGCCAACCTGACCCTGCAGCAGGCCATTGCGCAGGCCAAGGGTGTCAGCACGGTGGCCAGCCGCGGCAACGTCATCGTGTTCCGCACCGTCAACGGGCAAAAGATGATCGCCAGATTCGATCTGACCCAGATCGAGAAGGGGGCCAACCCGGACCCTGAGATCTACGGCGGCGACATCGTTGTGGTGTATCGCTCGGACGCACGCGTCTGGCTGCGCACCATGCTGGAACTGACCCCCCTTGTGATGGTGTGGCGCGCTTACCGATGAGTATGAATTCAGACAATCGTTCCTCCCCGTCTCATCGTCATGGGCATCTTGAGCTGGCCGACGTTGGCTTGCTCGACTACTGGCGCGCGCTGGTGTCGCAGCGCTGGTTGATCATCCTGATCACCGTCGCGGCCGTGGCGCTGGCCTTTGGCGTCACCCTGCTGATGCCGGAAAAATACCGCGCCACCAGCACGCTGCAGATCGAGCGTGATTCGCTCAACGTGGTGAACGTCGACAACCTGATGCCGGTGGAGTCGCCGCAGGATCGCGATTTCTACCAGACCCAGTACCAGCTGCTGCAGAGCCGTTCGCTGGCCCGTGCGGTGATCCGCGAGGCCAGGCTCGACCAGGAGCCGGCGTTCAAGCAGCAGGTCGACGAGGCGCTGGAAAAGGCCGCTGCCAAGAATCCGGAAGCCGGCAAGTCGGTCGACTCGCGCCAGGCCATCATCGAGCGCAGCCTGACCGATACGCTGCTGGCCGGGCTGGTGGTCGAGCCGATCCTCAATTCGCGCCTGGTCTACGTCAATTACGATTCGCCGGACCCGGTATTGGCGGCCAAGATCGCCAACACCTACACCAAGGTCTTCATCGTCAGCACGCAGGAACGCCGCATCAAGGCGTCTTCGTTTGCGACCAAGTTCCTGGCCGAGCGTCTGGAGCAGTTGCGCGACAAGGTGGAGGACTCGGAAAAGAATCTGGTCACCTATTCCACCGACGAGCAGATCGTGTCGGTGGGCGATGACAAGCCATCGCTTCCTGCCCAGAACCTGAGCGACCTCAACGCGATGCTGGCATCGGCGCAGGACACCCGCATCAAGGCTGAGGCAGCCTGGCGTCAGGTCAGCAGCGGCGATGCGATGTCGCTGCCGCAGGTGCTGAGCAACCCGCTGATCCAGAGCCTGCGCGGCGAGCAGATCCGCCTGAACACCGAGTATCAGCAGAAGCTGTCGACCTTCAAGCCGGACTATCCGGAAATGCAGCGCCTGAAGGCGCAGATCGAAGAGTCGCGCCGCCAGATCAATGGCGAGGTCATCAATATCCGCCAGTCGCTCAAGGCGACCTACGACGCGTCGGTGCACCAGGAGCAATTGCTCAACCAGCGCATCGCCGGATTGCGGAACGATGAGCTGGACCTGCAGAGCCGCAGCATCCGCTACAACATGCTCAAGCGCGACGTCGATACCAACCGCCAGCTCTACGATGCGCTCCTGCAGCGCTACAAGGAGATCGGTGTGGCGAGCAACGTCGGCGCCAACAACGTGACCATCATCGACACCGCAGACGTGCCTACGTCTAAGACTTCGCCGAAACTCAAATTGAACCTCGCCTTGGGCTTCATCTTTGGCGTATTTCTGGGCGTGGCTGTGGCTCTGGTGCGCTACTTCCTGCGAGGCACGCCAGCGCAGGCGCGGTTGGACTGACATCGTGGTGTTGCACAACGATGGGTTAATTGAAGTGACAACTGATTCAGCGTGGAAAAGGTTGGATCCCGTATGTTTCGGGCTCCTTCGTTTGAAAGTTTGTCTCTGTTGAAACAAAGGGCTGTCGTGCGATCTGGGGTCGGTAGGTATTACCGCGGTGATCGCTCGACGGAGATGATTGAAAACTCGCGTGCGATTCGTATGTTCCCCCGCATGCACCGTATCGAGTTTGGAGGACATCCCCATGCTTTTGGCAGACTTGAGTAGCGCGACTTACACGACATCCTCGCCGCGATTGTTGTCCAAGTA
The DNA here is from genome assembly GCF_003992965.1 of Xanthomonas sp. BRIP62409. NCBI lineage: Bacteria > Pseudomonadati > Pseudomonadota > Gammaproteobacteria > Lysobacterales > Lysobacteraceae > Xanthomonas > Xanthomonas sp. BRIP62409. The sequence continues at coordinate 354,634 of NZ_QEZJ01000017.1, forward strand.
TTCGGCTGCAGCCGACCTGGTCCTGCGTGTCTTCGACCTCACCATGGTCGTGGCTTCCGGGCTGATCGCCTATCGCATCGTCTTCGGTTCGTGGGTGCCTGCGGCACCGTACCGGGTCGCCATCGCTACCACGCTGTTGTATTCGGTGATCTGCTTTGCGCTGTTCCCGCTGTATCGCAGCTGGCGCGGTCGCGGGCTGTTGAGCGAGCTGATGGTGCTGGGCGGTGCGTTCGGCGGCGTGTTCGCGCTGTTTGCGGTGCACGCACTGATCGTGCAGGTCGGCGAGCAGGTGTCGCGCGGCTGGATCGGCCTGTGGTTCGTCGGTGGCCTGGCCTCGCTGGTGGCGGCCCGCACGGTGCTGCGCGGCTTCCTCAATCACCTGCGTACCCAGGGTGTGGACGTGCAGCGGGTGGTGGTGGTGGGTCTGCGCCATCCGGTGATGAAGATCAATCACTACCTCAGCCGCAATCCCTGGGTCGGCATGAACCTGGTCGGCTATTTCCGCACGCCGTACGACATCGCGGTGACCGAACAACGTCAGTCGCTGCCGTGCCTGGGCGATCCGGATGCGCTGATCGAGTATCTGCAGGACAACCAGGTCGAGCAGGTGTGGATCTCGCTGCCACTGGGCGAGCGTGACCACATCAAGCAGCTGCTGCAGCGCCTGGATCGTTATCCGATCAACGTGAAGCTGGTGCCGGATCTGTTCGACTTCGGCCTGTTGAACCAGTCTGGCGAGCAGATCGGCAACGTGCCGGTGATCAACCTGCGCCAGGGTGGCGTGGACCGCGACAACTACTTCGTGGTCGCCAAGGCACTGCAGGACAAGATCCTGGCCGTGATCGCGCTGATGGGCCTGTGGCCGCTGATGGCAGCGATTGCGGTCGGTGTGAAGATGAGTTCGCCGGGTCCGGTGTTCTTCCGCCAGCGTCGTCATGGCCTGGGCGGTCGGGAGTTCTACATGTTCAAGTTCCGCTCGATGCGTGTGCATGACGATCATGGCACCACCATCCAGCAGGCGACCAAGAACGACAGCCGCATCACCCGGTTCGGGGCGTTCCTGCGCCGGAGCAGCCTGGACGAGTTGCCGCAGATCTTCAACGTGCTCGGTGGCAGCATGTCGATCGTGGGTCCGCGTCCGCACGCGGCGCAACACAACACCCATTACGAAAAGCTGATCAATCACTACATGCAGCGCCATTACGTCAAGCCGGGCATCACCGGTTGGGCGCAGGTCAATGGATTCCGTGGCGAAACCCCGGAGCTGCGCACGATGAAAAAGCGCATCCAGTACGATCTGGACTACATCCGTCGCTGGTCGCTGTGGCTGGATATCCGCATCATCGTGCTGACCGCAGTACGTGTGCTCGGACAGAAGACCGCGTACTGATGATGGCGGGGAGTGTGCGACCTGGCGCGCTGAGCGCCGCGGGCGGCGGCATTGCAGCCGCCCCTTTCAAGCAGGCGTCTGCATGCTGATCCGAATGAGCGACGAGGCCCGCGTTCGCTGGCACAACCTGCTGATTGAACTGACGCTGCTGGTCGGCGTCGGTTACAACCTGGTGCTGGCGCTGATCAATGCGAATGTGTTCACCGTGCGTCCGGTGATCACCTACGCGGTCGAGTTCATGGTCTATGCCGCGTGTTTCCTGCTCGGCCTTGGCTCGATGAGCCGCAAGCGCATCGCCTTGATCATCAGCGGCCTTGGGCTGATCGTCACCTTGATGTTCGTGCGCTTCCTGGTGAACTGGCAGGTCGATCCGAAGTTCTTCCGCGACGCGCTGGTGGTGTTTGCGTTCGTGGTGCTTGGTTCGGCCTATACCGGGTCGGTGCCCAAGCTGTTCGTGCGCATGACCATCATCGTGTCGTTGGTTGCGGCGTTCGAGTTGGCGACGCCCAGTGTCTACGGCGATCTGGTCAACCCGAAGAGCTTCTTCGTCAACGCGCGCGGCATGAGCGCGGAGGGGTTTTGGAACGAAGACAGCAACCTGTTCGTCAGCGCCACGCGACCGGGCGAGCGCAACTTCCTGCCCGGTTCCAATCTTCCCCGCGCCTCCTCGATGTTCATCGAGCCGGTGACCATGGGCAATTACATCTGCTTCTTTACCGCTATCGTGCTGGTGTTCTGGCGCTGGATGCGGCCAGCGATGCTGCTGCTGTCGGTCGGCCTGATCGGCTTCATGATCGTGGCCTCCGATGGGCGGCTTGCGGCGGGCACCTGCGTGCTGATGGTACTGCTGTCGCCGCTGTTGAAACGCCTGGATCAACGCCTGGCCTTCCTGATTTTCCTGGTCGTGATCATGACCGCATGGTTGCTGGTGTGGATCACCGGGATCACTGCCTATCAGGACAACACGATGGGCCGGGTCTTCTTCACCGTCAATTCGATGAATAACCTGTCCTTCAACTCATGGATGGGCCTGGATTTTGCGCAGGCGTACCGCTACTTCGACAGCGGCATCGCCTACTTCATCGCATCCCAGTCGATCGTCGGCGTGCTTGCGTTCCTGCTGTCGTATTCGTTCCTGTTGTTGATGCCGAGCAAGGAAGGGCAGCTGTTCAAGAACCTGGCAATCTTTGCGTTCGCGCTGAGCTTGCTGGTGTCCAATGGTTACTTCTCGATCAAGACCTCGGCATTGTGGTGGTTCGTGTGCGGCTGCCTGTGGCACATGCGGCCGACCTGGTCTGCTGCAAGCATTGCGCAGCAGACCAGCCAGGATCCGTCCGACGATGAGGCACGATTGCCACTGCCCGCGGGAGGCGCACGATGAGTGTGGCGGCAACGCACGCACCGCAGCCGGTTGCACCGGTGGCCGGCTTGCACGTTGCCAACGGCGGGCGCAGCCGCGACCCGCGCATTGATGCCACCAAGGCCCTGGCGATTCTGCTGGTGGTGTTCTGCCACGCCAAGGGCGTGCCGCATGCGATGACGCTGTTTGCCTACAGCTTTCATGTGCCGCTGTTCTTCATGGTGTCCGGCTGGCTGGCATCCGGCTATGCGTCGCGGACCACCGGGTTGGCGCAGACGATCAGCAAGCAGGCGCGCGGCCTGCTGCTGCCGTATGTGACGTTCTATCTGCTCGGTTACGCCTACTGGTTGCTGACGCGCAATATCGGCGAGAAGGCGGCGCGGTGGGGCAGCCATCCGTGGTGGGAGCCGATCGTGGCGATGTTCACTGGTATTGGCCCCGATCTGTACGTGCAGCCTCCGCTGTGGTTCCTGCCGGTGATGCTGGTGACGGTGCTCAGCTATTTCGTGCTGCGCCGCTGGATGCCGCCGGTGCTGATCGCGGTGGCGTCGCTGCCCCTGGCCTGGTGCTGGATGGGCTGGTTTCCGGGCCAGCAGCTGCGACTTTTTTTCGGCCTGGACGTACTACCGGTGTCGCTGTGCTTCTACGCGCTGGGCGCCTTGCTGGTCCACATTTCCGCACGTCTGCCGACTTCCTTGCCGGTGAGTGCGCTGGTGACGCTGCTGCTGGCCTTGCCGGTGGCCTGGCTGGCCGATCGCAATGGCCGGATCGACGTCAACATGCTGGAATTCGGCCGCAACCACGCCGGGTTCATGCTCGGTGCGGTGCTCGGTTCATTGATGGTGATCTGCGCGGCACGGCTGGTGCAGGGCTGGGCCTGGATACAGTGGATCGGCCGCAATACCTTGCTGATCCTGTGCACCCACATGCTGGTGTTCTTCGTGCTTTCCGGTGTTGCAGCGTTGGCCGGCGGATTCGGTGCCTCGCGCCCCGGGCTGGCCTGGGCAGTGTTCGTGACGGTGTTTGCGTTGCTTGCGAGCGTGCCGCTGCGTTGGGTGCTGATGCGTTTTGCGCCGTGGACCCTGGGTGCCCGCCCGGTGGCGGCATGACTGGCGCTGCGGCATGACCACCGCACCGTATTCCAGCCCGGCCGGGCACGGCGACCTGGCGGCCAAGGCTGCGCCAGCGCCTGCATTGACCCGCGATTGGCAGATCGATGCAGCAAAGGCACTGGCCATCATGCTGGTGGTGTTGGGACATGCCAACGGCATGCCGGCCGCCTACAAATTATTTGCCTACAGTTTTCATGTCCCGCTGTTTTTCGTGCTGTCCGGCTGGGTCGGCGAGCGCTTCGGCCACCGCGCGATGACGGTGGCGACGATCAGGAAGTTGGCGCGCACGTTGCTGGTTCCCTACCTTGCGTTTTTCCTGGTGGCCTACGCCTGCTGGTTGCTGATGGGAGTGACCAGCCGCGCGCCGCATCCATCGCATGTCCTGCCGTGGTGGGATCCGTTCGTCGGTCTGTTCTGGGCCAACGGCACGCGCCTGTACGTGCTGCCGGCGTTGTGGTTCCTGCCGGCCTTGTTCGTCACCACGCTGGCCTACATCGCCTTGCGCACGCGCCTGACGACGGCCGCCCTGGCTGCAACCAGTGTGCTGCTCGCATTGGCATGGGCGGGCTGGTTTCCGTCATTGCATCTGCGGCTCCCGTTCGCGCTGGATGTAGTGCCCGTTGCGCTGTTCTTCATCGCCGTGGGCGGATGGCTGTCGCGCCATGCCGATGCACTGCGCGCGCTTGGGGCCGCGGTCTGGGCATTGGCCCTGCCGGTGCTGGCGGCAGCGTGGTGGTGGCTGGCCGGATGGAACGGGCAGGTGGACGTGAACAATCTGCAGTTCGGGCATTCCGCTGCGGTGTTCCTGCTGGTCAGCCTGCTGGGTACTGCAATGACCTTGTGTGTGGCCTACTTCGTTCGGCAGTGGCGGTGGCTGCAGTGGATCGGCGGCAATACCCTGCTGATCCTGTGCACGCACACATTGGTGTTTCTGGTGCTCACCAGCGTGGTGGCACGAACGGGCGTGATCGCACCTAGCACGATCGGCACCCCGGCCTGGGCAATGGGTCTGAGTGCGTTCGCTATCGGTGCCAGCGTGCCGATGCGCGCGGTGCTGGTGCGCATTGCGCCGTGGATGTTGGGATTGAAACGTAAATGACGAGCTTCCAGAATGATTGGCCGAACATGCAGATGTCTCTGCGTCGCTGGCACAGGAGATTGGCGTAATGAAAGTGGTGCATGTCGTCCGCCAATTCCACCCTTCGATCGGAGGCATGGAAGAAGTCGTTCTCAATGTGGCCCGTCAGCATCAGGCCACCAGCGCCGATACGGTGGAGATCGTGACCCTGGATCGGGTGTTTACCGATCCGGGTGCGCAGCTTGCGGCGCAGGAGACGCATCAGGGCTTGCCGATCCGGCGCATCGGGTATCGCGGCTCCTCGCGTTATCCGTTGGCGCCGTCCGTGCTGGGTGCGATCCGCTCGGCCGACCTGGTCCACCTGCATGGCATCGATTTTTTCTACGACTATCTGGCACTGACCAAGCCGCTGCATGGCAAGCCGATGGTGGTGTCCACACACGGCGGTTTTTTCCATACCGCATATGCCTCGCGGATGAAGCAGCTATGGTTTCAGACGCTCACCCGCACCTCGGCATTGGCATATGCGCGGGTGATCGCCACCAGCGAGAATGACGGCGAGCTCTTCGCCAAGGTGGTGTCGCCGGCACGTCTGCGGGTGATCGAAAACGGCGTGGACGTGGAGAAATATGCAGGGCAGGGCGCAGCAACGATGGGGCGGACCATGATGTATTTCGGCCGCTGGTCGGTGAACAAGGGCCTGATCGAAACCCTGGAGCTGCTGCAGGCGGCGCTGCAGCGCGATCCGCAGTGGCGGTTGATCATCGCCGGGCGCGAATACGATCTGAACGAGGCCGACCTGCGCAAGGCGATCGCCGAGCGGGGCCTGCAGGACAAGGTGCAGCTCAGCATGTCGCCCTCGCAGGAGCAGCTGCGCAGCCTGATGCAGCAGGTGCAGTTCTTCGTCTGCCTGTCGCGCCACGAAGGCTTCGGCATCGCCGCGGTCGAGGCGATGAGTGCAGGCCTGATTCCCATCCTCAGCGACATCCCGCCGTTCGTGCGCCTTGCCAGCGAATCGGGGCAGGGCGTGATCGTCAACCGCGACAGGATCGATGCGGCCGCAGACCAGGTGCAGGCGCTTGCGCTGCAGGCGGACGTGGATTTCGACGCGCGTCGTGCAGCGTCCATGGCCTACGTGGGCCGCTACGACTGGAAGCATGTGGTCGGGCGCTACGTCGATGAATACCACACCGCGTTGGGCACCCGTCGTCCGCAGGAGGCAGTGCGATGAGCGCGCCTGCATCGGCAGCGACTGCGCGGGCGGCCGCGCAGCCACAGGTCACCGTGCTGTTCTCTACCGAAAAGCCCAATGCCAGCACCAACCCGTATCTGACCCAGCTGTACGCGTCGCTGCCCGATGCAGTGCAGCCGCGCTTCTTTTCGATGCGCGATGCGCTGTTGTCGCGCTACGACGTGCTGCATCTGCATTGGCCCGAATACCTGCTGCGCCATCCCAGTTCTGTCGGCACCCTGGCCAAGCAGATGTGTGCGGCGCTGTTGCTGCTCAAGCTGCAGCTGACCGGCACGCCGGTAGTGCGCACCCTGCACAATCTGGCGCCGCACGAGGATCGGGGCTGGCGCGAACGCGGCCTGTTGCGCTGGATCGATCGGCTGACGCGTCGCTGGATCCGCATCAACGCAACCACGCCGCCGCGACCGCCGTTCACCGACACCATCCTGCACGGCCATTATCGCGAGTGGTTTGCACAGATGCCGCAGGGCACGCCGGTGCCGGGGCGGCTACTGCACTTCGGCCTGATCCGCCCGTACAAGGGGGTGGAGACGCTGCTGGAGGTGATGCGTCAGGTCGATGATCCGCGCCTGAAGCTGCGTATCGTCGGCAACCCGGCCACGCCGCAGATGCGCAGCCTGGTGGAGGAGGCCTGCGCGCAGAATCCGCGCATCAGCGCCTTGCTGGCCTATGTCGAAGAGCCGGTGCTGGCACGCGAGGTCAGCGAGGCCGAGCTGGTGGTGCTGCCGTACCGGCAGATGCACAACTCCGGCACCTTGTTGCTGGCGCTGTCGCTGGCACGCCCGGTGCTGGCGCCGTGGAGCGAATCCAATGCAGCGATCGCCGAAGAAGTCGGCCCGGGCTGGGTATTTCTTTACGAGGGCGAATTTGATGCGGCATTGCTGACCGGCATGCTGGACAAGGTACGCGCCGCGCCACGCGGTGCGGCGCCGGATCTATCGCAACGCGACTGGCCACGGATCGGGCAGCTGCACTACCGCACCTACCTGGAAGCGCTCGGCAAGGATGGAGACGCCGCGCTGTGACCGCAGAGATCCCGACGATGAATCCCCCCACGCCGCCGCCACAGCGCAGCCTCGGTTCGCGCGCTGCCGGTGGCGCAGCGGTGACCATGATCGGCCAGTCGGCCAAGATGGTCGTGCAGTTCGGCGGCATCATCCTGCTGGCGCGTCTGCTCACGCCTTACGACTACGGCCTGATGGCGATGGTCACCGCCATTGTCGGTGCGGCCGAGATCCTGCGCGATTTCGGCCTGTCTGCCGCTGCCGTGCAGGCCAAGCATGTCAGCCGCGAGCAACGCGACAACCTGTTCTGGATCAACAGCGGCATCGGCTTGTCGCTGTCGGTGGTGGTGTACGCCTCCGCCCATGTGATTGCCAACTTCTACAAAGAACCGGCGCTGGTGACGATTTCCCAGGCGCTGGCGGTGACCTTCCTGATCAACGGCATGACCACGCAGTACCGCGCGCATTTGAGCCGCGGATTGCGGTTTGGCCAGGTTGCGCTCAGCGATGTGGGGTCGCAGGTGCTGGGCCTGGGTGCGGCCGTCGCTGCTGCCTTGCTGGGTTGGGGATACTGGGCGCTGGTGGTGCAGCAGGTGGTGCAGGCGGTGGTCAATCTGGTCATCGCCGCCAGCTGCGCGCGCTGGTTGCCGGGCGGCTATCAGCGCTCGGCGCCGATGCGTGACTTCATGAGCTTCGGCTGGAACCTGATGGCCGCGCAGCTGCTGGGCTATGCCAGCCGCAACGTCGGCCAGGTCATCATCGGTTGGCGTACCGGCCCGGACGCACTGGGCCTGTACAACCGCGCGTTCCAGTTGCTGATGATGCCGCTGAACCAGATCAACGCGCCTGCCACCAGCGTGGCGTTGCCGGTGCTGTCGCAGCTGCAGGACGACCGCGAACGCTTCAGCGCCTTCCTGCTGCGCGGGCAGACGGTGATGGTGCATCTGATCGTGGCGCTGTTCGCCTTCGCCTGTGCGCTGGCCATGCCGCTGATCGTGCTGGTGCTCGGTGAGCAGTGGCGTGAGGCCGTGCCCTTGTTCCAGGTGCTGACGCTGGGCGGTATCTTCCAGACGGCGTCCTATGCAACCTACTGGGTGTTCCTTGCCAGGGGCCTGATGCGCGCGCAGTTGCTGTTCTCGCTGGTGAGCCGCATCGTGCTGATCGGCTGCATCTTCGTCGGCTCGCGCTGGGGCGCGATGGGCGTGGCAATCGGCTATTCGTTCGGTCTGCTGGTGACCTGGCCGTTGTCGCTGGTCTGGGTCGGCAAGATCTCCGACGCGCCGGTGGGCGCGCTGTTCACCAATGCGGTGCGCGCGATGACTGCGTATGGCGTGGCGGGGGGATGCGCGTATTACGCCTCCATTACCGTCGGTGGCCCGCTATGGCAGCAACTGGCCGTCGGTGCGGCCACGATGGCGGCGGTCTGCCTGCTGGCGTTGGCGATCTGGCCGGCGTTCCGTCGCGACGTGGTTGCCATCCTCAATATCCGCAAGTTGCTGAAGCAGGCCAAGGCACGCCAATGAGATCGACGTTGCCTTCGCCTGCGTTCGTGCATGCTTTCCCCCACTCATTCATAGGACACGGCCCATGAGCGATACACCCGCCGCCGCTTCCGGCATTCGCCGGCCTTGCTATCTGGTCTTGTCCGCCCACGATTACCGCACGCCACGGCGCGCCAATATCCATTTCATCACCGATCAGCTCGCGCTACGCGGCACCACGCGGTTTTTCTCGCTGCGCTATAGCCGGCTGTCGCGCATGAAGGGCGATATGCGGCTGCCGCTGGACGACACCGCAAATACCGTGGTCTCGCACAAGGGCGTGGAATGCTATCTGTGGCGCACGACGGTGCATCCGTTCAACACGCGCCGCGCCTGGCTGCGCGCTGTCGAGGATGCGATGTTCCGGTGGTATGCCGCGCACCCGCCGCGCCAGTTGCTGGACTGGATGCGCGAGGCGGATGTGATCGTGTTCGAAAGCGGTATCGCGGTGGCCTTCATCGAGCTGGCCAAGCGCGTCAATCCGGCAGCCAAGCTGGTCTATCGCGCCTCCGATGGCCTGAGCACGATCAACGTCGCGTCCTATATCGAGCGCGAGTTCGACCGGGTTGCACCGACGCTGGATGTGATCGCACTGGTGTCGCCGGCAATGGCGGAGGAAGTGGCAAGCCGCGACAACGTGTACCACGTCGGTCACGGGGTGGACCACAACCTGGATCAGCTGGGCGACCCGTCGCCGTATGGCGAGGGCATCCATGCAGTCGCGGTGGGCTCGATGTTGTTCGATCCGGAGTTCTTCGTGGTGGCCAGCAAGGCGTTCCCGCAGGTCACCTTCCATGTGATCGGCTCGGGCATGGGCCGGCACCCGGGCTACGGCGACAACGTGGTGGTCTATGGCGAGATGAAGCACGCCGAGACCATCGGCTACATCAAGCACGCCCGTTTCGGAATCGCACCTTACGCGTCCGAGCAGGTGCCGGTGTATCTGGCCGATAGTTCGATGAAGCTGTTGCAATACGATTTCTTCGGCCTGCCTGCGGTGTGTCCGAATGCCGTCGTAGGGCCGTATCAATCGCGTTTCGGCTACACTCCCGGCAATGCTGAGTCGGTCATTGCGGCCATCAGTCTCGCGCTGGAAGCACCGCGCGTGCGTTACCGCCAATGCCTGAATTGGTCCGACACCACCGACCGCGTACTCAATCCCGGTGCGTACCCGGAAACCCGTTTGTACCCGCAGCCAGATGGCGCAGCTGTGCGTGCTTCTTCCGAGGCCGCGCTCTCGCACTGATGCGGCGCACCCAACTTTAGAAGGAGACTGCTCGTTATGGCCAATGCTTTGCTGCAGAAATGGATCGAACATGCGGAACGCCGTGCCTTGTTCTGGTGGCAGCCGAAGAATGCCGGCGTCAACATGGGCGATCATCTGTCCAAGGTGATTGTGTCCTGTGTGCTCTCCCTGCAGGACAAGACGCTGATCGAGAAGCGCGATCTCAGCAAGAAACTGATCGCCATCGGTTCGGTGCTGCATTTTGCCAAGGACGGCGACACCGTCTGGGGCAGCGGCATTAACGGCAAGATTCCCGCCGAGCGCAATACCTTCAGCACGCTGGATGTGCGTGCAGTGCGTGGCCCGAAGACGCGGCAGTTCCTGCTCGACCGCGGGATCGCGGTGCCGGAAGTGTATGGCGATCCTGGTCTGCTGACGCCGATGTTCTTCCCCGCCGATGCACTGGGAACGGCGAACAAGCGCCCCTTCGCCATCGTTCCGCATTTCAACGAGCCGGTCGAGAAGTACAGCGCGTACGCCGATCATCTGGTGTTTCCCAACGTCAAGCCCGCGACGTTCATGAGTGCGCTGCTGGGTGCCGAGCTGGTGATCAGCAGTTCGCTGCACGGGTTGATTCTTGCCGAGGCCTACGGGATTCCGGCGGTGTACCTGGACTGGGGCAACGGCGAGGATCGTTTCAAGTACGACGACTACTACAACGGCACCGGACGCATGCAGTGGCACTCCGGCAACAGCGTGGAAGAATGCCTGCAGCTCGGTGGCAACGGCGACTTCGACCTGGAAAAACTGCAGGCCGGGTTGCTGGCCGCGTTTCCTTACGACCTTTGGTGATTCGATGATGCAGGGCCGGCACGTGGATACGGAGACGACAGCAACCGCCAGCGCCACCACGCAAGGCGTGGTGATTCCGCTTGGCGGGTTTCCGGTGCTCTCCACCACGCAGGAAGCGTTTGCACTGGAGTTGTTTCACGCATTGGCCGCCCGGCAACCACGCCGGGTGTTTTTTGCCAACACCAATTTCATCGTGCAGTGCCAGGCACTGCGGCTGCGCATGCGCGAGCCCAGCGTGCGCATCGTCAATGACGGCATCGGCATGGACCTGGCGGCCCGCCTGATCCACGGCCGCCGCTTTGCCGGCAACCTCAATGGCACCGACCTGATTCCGTATCTGTGCCGCGAAGCGGCGCAGCCGCTCAAGTTCTTCCTGCTCGGCGGTCGCCCGGGCGTGGGCAAGACCGCTGCCGCAACCTTGACCGGCACCCTGGGCCAGCAGGTGGTGGGCATGTGCGACGGCTACGGCGAATTTGCCGCCGCCGGCGAGGGCCTGGCCGAGCGCATCAATCGTTCGGGCGCCGACGTGCTGCTGGTGGCCTTCGGCAACCCGCTGCAGGAGCGCTGGATCCTGGATCATGGCCAGGCCTTGAACGTGCCGCTGGTCTTCGGTGTCGGTGCGTTGCTGGATTTCCTGTCCGGCACCGCCAAACGTGCGCCGGATTGGGTGCGGCGCCTGCATATGGAGTGGATGTACCGGCTGCTCAACGAGCCGCGTCGTCTGCTCAAGCGCTACAGCTGGGACCTGCTGGTGTTCTTCCGCACCTGCCTGCGTGCGGGCAAGCATCTGCCCTGATGCACGCGCGGCGTCGGCTGGCTTAGCATGTACGCATGCATCCGACCGCCGCCACCCTGATCCGTTCGCTCGAACTTGCCCCGCATCCGGAGGGTGGGCATTTCCGTCGGGTGTATGCGTCCGCGCGCCAGGTGACCGATGGCGGCCAGCCGCGCCCGGCGCTGACCGCCATTCGCTTCCTGCTCGCTGCCGGCGAATCCAGCGCCTGGCATCGCGTGGATGCGGAAGAAAGCTGGCATTGGCAGCAGGGCGATGCGCTGGAGCTGTCGATCTACGACGAGGCCAGCGGACAGCTGCAACGCCTGATCCTGGATGCCGCCGGGCGCGGCGAGCCGATGCACGTGGTGCCGGCGGGGTGCTGGCAGGCGGCGCGGTCGCTTGGCGAGTTCACCCTGGTGGGCTGCACGGTCTCGCCGGGGTTCGTCTGGGAGGGCTTCGCACTGCTCGATGGCGCCTCGCCGCTGGCTGCGCACCTGGCCAGCCTGGAGCCACGCTGAGCCAGCGACGACGGCGGTGTCGAACGTTTCCCTAACGCGGCCAGGGCCGGCTTGGCGTAGTGTCCGCGTCTCACACAGGGGGCAAGACGTGATGCGAGGCCAGCGGGCGGTATGCGGCGTGGGAGCGATGCTGGTGTCGTTGCTGGCGGCGGCCAGCGCTGGCGCGAAGCCGCAGCTGGCCGCGCCATCGCCGCCGGCCGTGGTCGAGCTGGAGGAGATGGTGGTGCGCGGCGTGCAGCCCGGCCCGGGCTTGTGGAAGGTCAGCAAGGGCGATCATGTGCTGTGGATCCTGGGCACCGTGTCGCCGCTGCCGAAGCGGCTGCAGTGGCAGTCCACCGAGGTGGAAACGATCATCGCCCAGTCGCAGCAGGTGCTGATGGCACCGACCGTCCAGATCGATGCGGACATGGGATTCTTCGGCAAACTGACCCTGCTGCCCTCGGCGATGAAGGCGATGAAGAACGAAGACGGCCGCGAGCTGCGCGAGCTGCTGCCGGCCGAGCTGTATGCACGCTGGTCGGTTGCCAAGGCGCGTTATCTCGGCAGCGATCGCGGGGTGGAGCGCAAGCGCCCGATGCTTTCCGCCGGGGAGTTGTATCAGGCGGCGATCAAGCGTTCCGGCCTGGCGCGCTCGCCGGTGATCTGGTCGGTGGTGGAGCGTGCCGCCAAGCGCGCCGGGATCAAGCCGACCCCCACCGCGCTGGATTACAAGATCGCCGACCCACGCCAGGCCATCAAGGAGTTCCGCGCCGGCGGCATGGACGACACCGCGTGCTTTCGCAGCATCCTGGTCACCGTCGAGCGCGACCTGCCCACGATGGTCGAGCGCGCCAACGCCTGGTCGGTGGGCGATATCGAGGCACTGCGCCAGTTGCCACGCGAAGATCCGCAAGCGGCCTGCATGAGTGCCATGGCCAGTTCCGGCGCCGCCAGGAAGCGCGGGATCGACGATCTGGAACGGCGCATGCGCGAGCACTGGCTGGGCATCGCCACCACCGCGCTGCAACGCAATCGCAGCACCTTCGCCGTGCTGCCGATCAGCCGGCTGACCGCGGCCGATGGCTATCTGGCGCGCTTGCAGGCGCTGGGGTACGCGGTGGAAGCGCCCTGACACGTCGGCACGACTGCCCGGCGATTGTGGTCTGGAACGATATGTCGATCGACTGACCGATCGCCGTCCTCGCAGGCAGGCGATGCGCATTGCGCGCTCCGGCGATCGATCGGCTCGGTCCACGCCAGCCACGGTATGCTGCGCGCCTTGTCCAACGAGACCTCCGTGTTGAACGCATTGCCGCTGCGCATCCTGGGCACCGGGCGCCATGTCCCCGCCACGGAGGTGACCTCGCAACAGCTGGATCAACGCTGGCAGCTGCCGGCAGGCACCACCTTCGCGCGCTCTGGAGTGGCCACGCGCCATTACGTGGGCGAGGGCGAGACGGCTTCGTCGATGGGTGCAGCGGCGGCGACCCAGGCGCTGGCAAGCGCGGGCATCGACGCCGATCAGATCGATTGCCTGATCTCGGCCTGCAGCGTCATGGAGCAGCCGATTCCCTGCCAGGCGGTGTTGATCCAGCGCGCGCTCGGGCTGGGCGATTCGGGCATTCCTGCCTTCGACGTCAACGCGACCTGCCTGAGCTTTCTGGTGGCCCTGGACATGGCCGCCAATGCGTTGGCGCTCGGGCGCTACCGGCGCGTGTTGATCGTCTCCAGCGAGGTGGCATCGGGTGGGCTGGATGCGTCGACGCCGGCCACGGCCGGCTTGTTCGGCGATGGGGCGGCCGCGGTGGTCGTGACGCGCAGCGCCGCCGATGATGGCTCGGCACTGCTGTCCAGCCGCCTGGCCAGCTACGGTGACGGCGCGGAGCTGTGCCGCATCCGCGGCGGCGGCACGCGCTATCCGCGTGGCGAAGAGCAGGCGCCCGATGCCTTGCGCAGCTTCAGCATGGATGGGCGTGGCGCCTACCGGTTCGCTGCACGCCAGCTGCCTGCATTCTGGGAACAGCTGCTGCGCGAGGCCGGCACCACCACGGCAGCGTTGCGCTGCCTGGTGCCGCACCAGGCCTCCGGCGGCGGCCTGGAGCATGTGGTGCAGGCGCTGGGGCTGCGCCCCGATCAGGTGGTTCGCATCCTGCAGGACACCGGCAACCAGGTCGCCGCATCGCTGCCGCATGCCTTGCATCACGCCCGGGTCGAGCAACGCCTGCAGCGCGGCGATCTGTTCGCGCTGCTCGGCACCGGTGCCGGGCTGGCGATCGGCGGCATGGTGTTGCGGTACTAGGGCATGTGCGCATGCTCCGACCAGGTCGCGCCCTGATGCCGCCGCGCGTGTCGCTCGAGTTGCTGCGTATCGGCCATTGCCGCCACTGCGAGCGCATGGTGCGTGCGGATGGTCACTGGCATGCGGTGGAATTCCCCGCGTTGAGCGTGCTGATCCGGCATCCGCAACGGGGTGCGCTGTTGTACGACACCGGGTATGCCGCGCATTTCTTCCGCGCGACCGATCCCTGGCCCGAGCGTCTGTATCGCTGGACCACGCCGGTGCGCCTGCCCGCGCACGAAACGCTGGGCGCTCAACTGGCACGCCGCGGCGTGCAGCTGGAGGAGATCGCCTGGTGCCTGATCTCGCACTTCCATGCCGACCATGTCGGCGGCCTGCGCGATCTGCCGAACGCCCGTTTCATCTGCCTGCGTGCCGACTATCAGCAGCTGCGTGCCTGTTCACGCGTCGGCGGCCTGCGGCGTGCCTTGTTGCCGCAGTTGCTCCCCGAAGATTTCGATCGGCGCCTGCGGTTTGCCGAGCAGGCACCGGTGCGCGCGCTGACCGGCGCCTGGCAGGGCCTGGGCGCGGCCTACGATCTGTTCGACGACGGCAGCGTGCTGGCGGTGCCCTTGCCCGGGCACGTACCCGGGCAGATGGGCCTGTGGTTGCGCGACCAGCACGACCGCGAGGTGTTGCTGTGCGCCGATGCGGTGTGGTCGTCGGCAACCTGGGCGACGCTGCAGTGGCCCGCCTGGCCCACGCGTTTGTTGATGCACGATTGGCACGCGTTCCGGCGCACCGTGCAGCAAATGCATGCGCTGTCGCTTGCCCATCCCGAGTTGGCCATCCTGCCTTCGCATTGCCAACCCAGTCTTGACCGTTATCAACCGGAGTGGCGATGAGCCTGCGTATTCTCGTGACCGGCGCATCCGGCTTTGTCGGTGGTTCCTTCCTGCGACGTTTTCAGGGGCAGCCGGGTGTGGAGATCCACGGCATCGGTCGTCGTGCCAGTGATCTGCCCAACTACCATCGCATCGACCTGAGCCAGCCGTTCGCGCTGCAGTGGCAGCCGGATGTGGTGATCCACGCCGCGGCCTTGGCCTCGCCGTGGGGCACGCGTGCGCAATTCCAGCAGCACAACGTCCAGGCCACCGCCAACGTCATCGACTTCTGCAAGCGTCACGGCTGCCCGCGTCTGCTGTATGTGTCGTCCAGTTCGGTGTTCTATCGCGAGGCGCATCAATACGACCTGAGCGAGGACAGCCCGATCGGGCCGGCGTTCGTCAACACCTATGCGCAGACCAAGTACCTTGGCGAAATGTTGCTGGAGCACTATCCGGGCGACACCTGCGTGCTGCGCCCGCGTGCGGTGTTCGGGCCGGGGGACACGGTGCTGTTCCCGCGCGTGATCGCCGCTGCGCGCAAGGGCGCGCTGCCACGCTTCGTCGGCCAGACGCAGCCGGTAATCGGCGACCTGATCTACATCGATACGCTGTGCGATTACCTCTATCGCGCGGCGACGGCGCCGCAGTTGCAGCCGGCCTACAACCTCACCAACGCCCAGCCGGTGGATCTGCAGCAGCTGTTGCTGGACCTGCTCACGCGCCTGCAGCTGCCGCTGCCGCGACGCGAGGTGCGCATCGCCACTGCGCTGCGCATGGCCAGCGTGGTGGAGGCGGCATATCGCGTGCTGCGCCTGCGCGGCGAACCGCCGATCACCCGCTTTGGCGTGGGCGCGTTCGCCTATTCCAAGACCTTCGATCCACGACGCACGCTCGCCGACCTCGGTCCTCCCAGCGTCAGTCTGGAACAGGGCATCGAGGCATTCGTGCGCTGGCAGGCGGCGCAGTGGGCGTAGTCGTTCCGATAGTGGCAGCCACCTATCTGGCGGTGCTGATGGTCAAGACGGCTGCGGTGCTGTGGGTGATGCGTGGGGCACGCGCGCTGCCATCGGGGGGCGCCGCCATCGCACCCCAGGCCGAGGTGGCGATCCTGCAGCCGGTGCTGGGCGGCGACGCGCACTTGCAGCAGGTGCTTGCCGCCAACCTGCAAGCGCTGCCGGATGCGCAGTTCGTCTGGTTGCTGGATGCAGACGATGGCCCGGGAAATGCCGTTGCCGAGACCTTGGTGGCGCTGCATCCGCATGTACGCATCGCGCGCATGCAGGTGCCGGCCGCGCCCGCCGGGATCAATCCCAAGGCGTGGAAGCTCGACCACGCGCTGGCGCATGTGCAGGCGCCGATCAGCCTGATCCTCGACGACGATGCACAACTGGGCGCCGGCGCGCTCGCACGTTTGCTGCAGGATCTGGCCGACGCCGATGTGGTCACCGCATTGCCGTACTACCAGGACGGCAGCACGCTGGCAGGCCGGCTGTTGTCGCAGTTCGTCAACAACAATGCGGCGCTGACCTATCTGGGCTGGCTGCCGTTCGCCTCGCCGTTGACCATTAACGGCATGTGCTATGCCGCGCGGACCGAGCAACTGCGCGCCTGGGGCGGGTTTGCCGCGTTGCTCGAGCAGCTCACCGACGATCTGGCCGTCGCCACGTTGGTACGTGAGCGCGGCGGGCGGCTGCACCAATCCGTCGCGCCGGTGGCGATGCGCACTGCGATCCCGGATCTGGCCAGCTACGCACGCCAGATGCATCGCTGGATGTTGTTCGCGTCGATCCTGCTGCGTCGGCAGACAGTGGGCGTAGGCCTGGCCATCGGCCTGCTGCAGGGGCTGCCGCCGTTGTTGCTGCTGGCCTTGCTGGTGTGTGCCTGCGTGCAGGCGACCTGGCCGGCAGTGGCCGGCGTGCTGTGCACCGTGCTGCTGCGTGCGCTGCTGCTGTGCCTGGTGCAATGGCGGGTAACCGGTGCGGTGCGCCACCGTCCGTTGCTGTCGGTCGTCGCGGAGTGCCTGCAGCCGCTGCATCTGGCGCATGCTGCGCTGGTGCGCACGATCCGCTGGCGCACCCGGCGTTACCGCGTGTTGCCGGATGGACGTTTCCGTGCGGAATGACGGCGCCAGCCTGCAGGTCGCCTTCCTCACCGGGCAAAGCGATCCGGAGCGCTGTGCGTTGAGCGGGGAACAACAGCAGTTTCTGCACCAGCTGCAAGGCGCGGGCCGGCGGCTGATCGACTGCAATTATCCGTATCACTCCGCGGGCCCACCGCACCGGCGCACACCGCTGTGGCGCGCCAGCGTGTGCAATGCGCGCCAGTATCTGGCCGCACGCGGCGCACGCGTCGCGGACGCCGATCGCATGCGCGTGGCGGCGCTGCTGGAGCAGGCGCCGAAGACGGTGCTGTTGGCCGGCAGTTGTGGCCTGCAGCTGCTGACCGCGTTGCAGCTGCCGCAGGCGCTGCGCGCGCGTCTTGCCGTGTTTGCCTATGGCCCGGTGTGCACTGCGCCCGCGACGTTCGGACAGTTGCGCATCGTCCAGGGCCGTGGCGACTGGATCTCGCGCCTGCTGTTCGGCGCTGCGCCCGATCTGAGGCCGGCATGCGGGCATCTGCACTATCTGCGCGATGCGACGGTGCTGGCCGAGTGCCAGGCCTTTATCGCGCAGATCGAGCAGGCAGTGCAGGGGAGTGACCATGCGCATTGATCTGATCGCACCCCCGTATAGCGGCCATCTGCATCCGATCCTGGCGATCGCCCTGCAGCTGGCGCCGCATCACGAGGTCCACGTCATCAGTACGCCGGCGGCACTGGCGCGCATCCATGCCTGCGGGCTGAGCGGCGTCAGCGTGCTGGACGCGCAAGCCGACCGGCAACTGCGCGAGATCGCCAATCCGCCGTATGCGGTGGGCCACAATCCCCTGCGGCTGCGCCGCCAGTTGCACCAGGCGCTTGGCCTGATGGCGCGGCTGGGCGATGCGGTACGGCAGCGCTGGCGCGACCGTAGGCCGGACCTGGTGATCGCCGATTTCACCTTGCCCAGCGCGGGATTGGCGGCGCAGGCGATGGGCATCGCCTGGTGGACCAGCATGCCGTCCCCATGCGTGATCGAAACCGGCGACGGGCCGCCGGCGTATTTCGGTGGTCTGCTTCCGGCATCCACGGCACGGCAGCGGATCTGGCATGCCATGGCGCGGCGGCTGACGCGTGGATTCAAACGGAGCCTGCACCTGTGTTATCGCGGTCAGATGCGTGCAGCCGGATTGCCGGCGATCTATCGCAACGACCGCAGCGAGGCGGTGTATTCGCCGCACTGCATCCTGGCCCTGGGGCTGCCGTCGTTCGAGCTGGCCCGGCGCTGGCCTGCGGCAGTGCGCTTCGTCGGGCCGCAGCTGTGCACGCCGCCATCGGCGGTTGCGCCGCCGCAGTTCGTCCCCGGTCGTCGGCACGTGCTGGTGACGCTGGGCACGCACCTGCAGTGGGTCAAGCAGCGGATGGATCAGGTGCTGCGTGCGGTGGCCGTGCAGTTCCCGCAGGTGATCTTCCACTTCAGCGATGGCGATACCGCCGCGCCGCCAGCGCAGGTGCACGGCAACTACCAGCGCCTGCCGTACGTGGACTACGCACGGCAGCTGCATCGCTACGACTTGGTCGTCCACCATGGTGGTGCCGGCATCCTGTATGCCTGCCTGGCCGCGGGACTACCGTCGATCGTCTATCCGCTGGATTACGACCAGTTCGACCACGCCGCGCGCCTGCACAGCGCAGCTGCGTCGTGGTGGCTGCGCGAGCTGGATGACCTGCCTGCGTTGTTGCGCCAGGCGCTTGCTGCCACCGGGGTGCCGGCGGGCGTGGGTAGATTGCAGGCAGAGCTGCGCGACATCGAGGCGCAGGCGCGCATCGTGCGGCTGGTGGATGCGTTTGCACGCACCGGTGCAGTGCCGCAGATCTGAGGCCTCATCGGGCGGATCGCTTACGCCCGGCGGCAATCCATCAGCGTCAACACGTGGCGCACGGCATTGCCGGGACCGGCAGGCGATTTTCCAACCACCTGCCGCAACTACCGCTGCGTGCAACCAGCGCAGGCCTCAGCCTGCAGCCGCATTCCGCGAGGGCGCCTTGCCTGCCATCAACTGCGGCCAGCGCTTGAGCACGGCGGCGCGGATGCCGGCCTGGTCGATGCCGGCTTCGGCCAGCAGGTCTTCGCGGCTGGCGTGGTGCTGGAAGCTGTCCGGCAGGCCCAGGTGCAGCATCGGCAGGGTGACCGCTTCGGCGTTGAGCAGTTCTGCCACGCCCGAGCCAGCGCCGCCGGCGACGACATTGTCTTCGATGGTGACGAAGCCTTCGTGGCTGCTGGCCAGCTCCAGCAGCATGGCCTTGTCGAGCGGTTTGACGAAGCGCATGTTGACCACGGTCAGGCCAAGCTCGCGGCCGACCGCTTCGGCCGCATCCACGCTTGCGCCAAAGCCCAGCAGGGCGATGCGTGTGCCACTGTGGCGCAGCTGCGCCTTGCCGATCGGCAGGGTGGTCAGCGAGGCGTCCAGGGCCACGCCCGGGCCGGTGCCGCGCGGGTAGCGCACGGCCGCCGGGCCTTCGTAACGCACGCCGGTGGTCAGCATCTGACGGCATTCGGCCTCGTCGGCCGGCGCCATCACCACCATGTGCGGGACGCAGCGCAGGAAGCTCAGATCCAGGTTGCCGGCGTGGGTGGCGCCGTCCGGGCCGACCACGCCGCCGCGGTCGATCGCAAACAGCACGTCGAGCTTCTGTACGGCCACGTCGTGCACCAGCTGGTCGTAGCCGCGCTGCAGGAAGGTGGAGTAGATCGCCACCACCGGTTTGGCGCCTTGCGTGGCCATGCCGGCGGCCAGCGTCACCGCATGCTGCTCGGCAATCGCCACGTCGAAATAGCGCTGCGGATATTCCTTGCTGAAGCGCACCAGGCCCGAGCCTTCGCGCATCGCCGGGGTGATCACCAGCAGCCTGGGTTCGGCCGCCGCCATGTCGCAGACCCAGTCGCTGAAGACATCGGTATAGGTCGGCTTCTTGGCGCCGGTCTTGGCGACCAGGCCCTTGCTCGGGTCGAACGGACCGACGGCGTGGTAGCCGATCTGGTCGCCTTCGGCCAGTTCGTAGCCCTTGCCCTTGGTGGTGATGACGTGCAGCAGCTGCGGGCCCTTGAGGGTCTTGAGCGTCTTCAGTGCGCCGACCAGGCCGGGGAGGTCATGGCCGTCGATCGGGCCGGTGTAGTGGAAGCCCATTTCCTCGAACAGCGTGGACGGCACGAACATGCCCTTCCAGTGTTCTTCCCAGCGCCGCACGAAGCGCGCGGTGGGGTTGTTCTTCTTGTCGCCCAGGATCTTCTTGCCGCCCTCGCGGATGGCGTTGAGGGTGCGGCTGCCGCTGGCACGCCCCAGCATCTTGGTCAGCCCGCCGACCGCTTCGGAGATCGACATGCGGTTGTCGTTGAGGATCACCAGCAGGTTCGGCTCCGGATCCATGCCACCGGCGTGGTTGAGCGCCTCGTAGACCATGCCGGCGGTCATCGCGCCGTCGCCGATCACCGCCACCACCTTGCGCTCGTCGCCGCTGCGCTGCGCGGCGATCGCCATGCCCAGCGCGGCCGAGATCGAAGTCGAGGAATGCCCGACGCCGAAGGTGTCGTAGACGCTCTCTTCGCGCTTGGGGAACGGCGCCACGCCGTCCTTTTGCTTGACCGTGTGGATCTGGTCGCGGCGGCCGGTGAGGATCTTGTGCGGATAGGTCTGGTGGCCCACATCCCACACCAGCTGATCGACCGGGGTCTGATACAGGTAGTGCAGGGCGACGGTGAGCTCGATCACGCCCAGCCCGGCCGCGAAATGCCCGCCGCTCTTGCCCACCGAT
The DNA here is from genome assembly GCF_003992965.1 of Xanthomonas sp. BRIP62409. Taxonomy (NCBI): domain Bacteria; kingdom Pseudomonadati; phylum Pseudomonadota; class Gammaproteobacteria; order Lysobacterales; family Lysobacteraceae; genus Xanthomonas; species Xanthomonas sp. BRIP62409. The sequence goes on from NZ_QEZJ01000017.1 coordinate 375,775, forward strand.
TCGATGAGGTAGGCGCGCAGCTCTTCGGCGATCGCGGTCAGATCGGCCTCGTCGAAAGTGCGCAGATCGTCGGGGGTCTGGATGCGGGACAGGCGCGGATAGCGGGTGGAGTCGATCATCATCGTGTCAATGTTCTGAAGCCGTATTGTCCTCCCCATGCGAAGGCCCGGCAAGCAAACCGGTTCAGCTGTCAGCGGGAAGTGATGGCCGAGCGCGCTGGCAGCGCAGGCGGGCGCGCCGGGTTTCCAGGGCTGCGGCAATCTGCCGCACCTGGGTCAGCGGCCTGGGGATAGGTCAGGGTTGCCTGGCCGTCGTATGGCTCGCGGATGAAGCCGGTGCACAGGGGATAACGGGTACGAGGCCATGCGAGGCAATGCGCCGTCGTGGGCCGATCGCTCGATACTGTCGACGATGCCTTTCTCTCGATCGGCCATTGCCAACGGTCGTATTTGGCGCTTGCAACATCACGCCGCGCCGGTATGGCGGACTACAGCGACAGTTTCGACCGCTTGGGCAACTGCGCGCGCAGGAACGCCATCTGGTCGGAGAGGATGTTGCGGTTGGACAGGATCAGATGTTCGATCCAGCTCGGCCGGTACGGCACGGCCAGCAACGGCATATGCGCCTGCTGTGGCGTCCGGTTGGCCTTGCGCGAGTTGCACTGGAAGCAGGCGGTGACCACGTTTTCCCAGCTGTCGCGGCCGCCCTTGGAGACCGGCATGACGTGATCGCGGGTCAGCTGCGGGCGACTGAAATGCTGGCCGCAATACATGCACAGCTGCGCGTCGCGCGCGAACAGGGCGGTGTTGCTGAGGGTCGGCGTCGGGTCCAGCGCACGCGAACGCGCGTGCCCGCGTGCGGCGATGATGGGATGCAGTTCCAGCACGCTGCGCTCGCCGGTCAGGCGCGAGATGCCGCCATGGATCTGCATGCAGGGCTCGCCCAGCGTCCAGGACACCGCATCGCGTGCGTAAAGACAGGCGGCGTCCTGCCAATTGATCCAGTCCAGCACGCGGCCATGCGCATCGAGCGACAGCAGGCGCAAGGTGGGAAGTTGCTGGATTGCAGCGACAGCGCTGCCCGCGACCGGAGCAGAAGAGCCTCCGGGGAAGATCACATCACCTGCGTGCGTGTCTGTCTCCATCGGGAAAACAGCTTATACCCGATCGTTGACAGTTTGTGTATCGCAGCGAACGGCTTTGGTGTGCGTCTTGCAATCATCGGTCGGCACGTCTCCGCGCAGCCGCCCCGGCCGCCTCGCTGCGCAACCATCTTCTGACGCCTTGCAGGCCTTGCTTAGCCGTGTAGGAGCGCACCCGGGCGCGACGTCTCGCCGATCGGCACTGCCTCGTCGCGGCCAGGTCCGCTGCTACAAAGGCGGCGGAATCCTGGGATGTTGCCGTAGGCGCGCACACGGGCGCGACCTCCTGCCGATCGGTGCCGCCTCGTCGCGGCCAGGTCCGCTCCTACGACGGCGGCGGAAATCCTGGGATGTTGCCGTAGGCGCGCACCTGGGCGCGAGGTCTCGCCGATCGGTACTTCCTCGTCGCGGCCAGGTCCGCTCCTACGACGGCGGCGGAATCCTGCGGTGTTGCCGTAGGCGCGCACCCGGGCGCGACGTCTTGCCGGTCGGTACTGCCTCGTCGCGGCCAGGTCCGCTCCTACGACGGCGGCGGAATCCTGGGATGTTGCCGTAGGAGCGCACCCGGGCGCGACGTCTTGCCGATCGGTATCACCTCGTCGCGGCCAGGTCCGCTCCTACGACGGCGGCGGAATTCTGCGGTGTTGCCGTAGGCGCGCACCCGGGCGCGACGTCTTGCCGAGCGGCACCACCTCGTCGCGGCCAGGTCCGCTGCTACGACCGCGGCAGCCCACCGTGACGATGACGCTTGCTCAGGCTTCGCCGAACAATTCCGCTTCCAGCGTCATCAACGGCGCTGCGCCGCTGCGGATGGTGGCGGCATGGGTGAGCGTGCGCGGCAACACGCGTGCGAAGTAGAAGCGGGCGGTTTCGCGCTTGGCGCGCTTGAACTCCTCGCTGTGCGCGGACGCATCGGCAGCGGCCACGCTGCGCGCCCACCAGTACGCCAGCACCACGTAGCCGGAATAGAACAGGTAGTCGTAGCTGGCGGCGCCGAGTTCGTCCGGGTTGCGGGCGGCGCGATCGAGCACGTCGCGGGTCAGCATCGCCCACTCGCTGCACTTGTCGCGCAGCGGCTTGATGAACTCGGCCAGCGCGGCATTGCCTTCCTGCGCATTGGCGAAGGTTTCCACATCGGCCAGGAACAGCTTGAGTCCCGCCGCCTGGCTGGCAGCGGTCTTGCGGCCGATCAGATCCAGCGCCTGGATGCCGGTGGTGCCTTCGTAGATGGTGGTGATGCGCGCGTCGCGGGCCAGCTGCTCCATACCGTATTCGCGGATATAGCCGTGGCCGCCGAAGCACTGCAGCGCGTGGTAGGTGTTCTCGATCGACCACTCGGTCTGGCAGGCCTTGGAGATTGGGGTGAGGAAGCTCACCAGGGTCTCGGCATCGGCGCGTTCCTGCTCGGAGGTGCCGCGGTGGGCCACATCGACCAGGCTGGCCGCGTGCAGCGCCAGCAGGCGGCTGCCTTCGGTCAGCGACTTGATGGTCAGCAGCATGCGGCGCACGTCCGGGTGCACGATGATCGGGTCGGCCGGCTTGTCGGGGAATTTGGCACCGCTGAGCGCGCGCGACTGCAGGCGCTCGCGGGTGTAGCGCAGCGCGTTCTGATACGCACGCTCGGACAGGCCGATGCCCTGCAGACCCACACTCAGGCGCGCGGTATTCATCATCGTAAACATGGCCTGCAGGCCCTTGTGCGGCTGGCCGACCAGATAGCCTTGCGCGCCTTCGAAGTTCATCACGCAGGTCACCGAGCCCTTGATGCCCATCTTGTGCTCGATCGAGCCGCAGTGCAGCGCATTACGTTCGCCCACGTTGCCGTCGCGGTCCACCTTGAACTTGGGGGTGACGAACAGCGAGATGCCCTTGGCGCCGGCCGGTGCGTCCGGCAACTTGGCCAGCACCAGATGCACGATGTTGTCGGTGAGGTCGTGCTCGCCGGCGGTGATGAAGATCTTGGTGCCGGTGATGGCATAGCTGCCGTCGGCGTTGGGCTCGGCGCGGGTCTTGAGCAGGCCCAGGTCGGTGCCGCAATGCGGCTCGGTCAGGCACATGGTGCCGGTCCAGCGGCCGTCGATCAGTGGCTTGAGGAAGACATCCTGCTGCCAGGTTTCGCCGTGCTGGCGCAGCGCTTCCATCGCGCCGTGCGACAGCAGCGGGAAGTTGCCCCAGGCCAGGTTGGCGGCGTTGATCATTTCGCTCAACGGTACGCCCAGCGTGTGCGGCATGCCCTGGCCACCGAACTGCGTCTCGGCGGTGAGCCCGTTCCAGCCGCCTTCCACGAACTGGTCGTAGGCCGCACGGAAGCCGGGCGGGGTGGTCACCGCGTGGGTGCTCTTGTCGAAGGCACAGCCGATTTCGTCGCCGATGCTGTTGAGCGGCGCCAGCACCTGCGCGGTGAAGCGGCCGGCTTCCTCGAGCACGGCGTCGATGATGTCGGTGCTGGCGTCGGAATAGCCGAGCCGGGCGAACAGGGCCTGCGCGCCGAGCACGTCGTGCAGGGCGAAGCGGAAATCGGTCAGCGGGGCGGTGTAGCTGCTCATGCGGAATCCTTCAAACGAGTGCGGGAAGGCGTGCGCGTCAGCGCAGCACGCCGTTGAGGCCGGGGGCCGGGCTGAGCGTGTTACGTGATTCGACGCTGAAATCGCGCTGCTTCTTATCCTGCGGCGTCGCCCACACCGTGCCCTTGAGCGAGTAAGGCAGCGAGCGGCCGCCGGCGAGCACATCGGCCACAGTGAGACGGCCCAGCGAGGTCGGCTGCACGCTGACGGTCACCACGTCGGCGGTTTCCGGGCCGATCGAGATGCCGACGCTCTGGTCGAGCTTGCCGGCCAGCTGATCGCCGGCGGAAATCTCCAGCGCCACGCGCTCGAACTGCATCGGGATGCTGCTGTAGTTCTGCAGCCGCAGATCGACCGACCAGGAGCCGTCGGCACGCACGGTCAATTGCTGGATGCTGGCGGCCGGCTCGGACACGCGGCGTACCGCACCGCCGCAGGCGCTCAGCAGCAGGCCGCAGGCCAGCGACACGATCAGGAGACGGTAGGCACGACGCATGTACTGAGGTCCTTGGCGGGTGTAAGGCGGCGTCAAGAATACTACGCAGTACGGACGCTGCCTTGCTGCCTTGCGGCGTGTCCGTATGCAGGCGTTGCGGCACATCACGCGGCACCGCCTGCGTTCAGGCTGCTGGCGTCAACGCAAGGGCGCAGCCACGATCAGCGGCGACAGGTCATAGCCCATCTGCGTGGCCTGACGCTTGAGTTGCTCGAGCTGCGCGCGCGGCATCTGTGGCGAGCGCGACAGGATCCACAGGTATTTGCGATCCGGCTCGCCGACCACCGCCCATTGGTAGTCCGGGTCGAGCGCGATCACCCAATAGTCGGCCCACACCAGCGGCAACCAGCTCAGCCACTCCGGCGCAAAGCGCACCTGCAGCTGCCCGGGCCGGCCCTCGACCGGCCGTGCCACTCCCTCGGCCTGGGTCAGCTCTCCATCGGCGCTGCGGCAGCCGTTGCGCACGCCGATCAAGCCATCGTCGCGCAAGGTGTAGCTGGCGGTGATGTCGCTGCGGCACTTCTTCTGGAACGACACCGGAAGATGCGCGATCTCGTGCCAATGCCCGGCGTAGCGGGAGATGTCCAGTTGCGGCACTGCGCGTACCGGCTGTTGGGCCGCGGCCATCAACGGCAGCAGCAAGGCGAACGACAACAGCAGGCAGGGCAGGCGCATGACATTCTCCTCGGGACCTGCGCAGGCTAGGCCATGCTGCCTTCCGCGCGGTGTGAACCGATGCAGGAAAGCGCCGTCGCCGCGCCGGCCCGCAACAAAGTTCATCGCAACGCTTGCTCAAACTGCGCCTGCTCGCTATGATGCGCGTCCTCGCAACGCAGGCAGCATGTTGCGATAGTGGCCGAGTAGCTCAGTTGGTAGAGCAGGGGATTGAAAATCCCCGTGTCGGCGGTTCGATTCCGTCCTCGGCCACCATTTCCAAGCCTTCGTTCGCAAGGCTTCCCGGCAATCGCCGGATGTGCAATCTTCTCCCGTTTTTATTGATGCCACGTTGCAGCGATTGCTGCAGGTGGATGTGCTGCGTCTGCCGGCAGACCTGTCGCATGCGGCTGGACGAATTGCCGTGTCGCTCTGCGCTGTCACGCCAGCGTCCGGGCGCTGCCGGTTGCGTCCCCAAGGAGGCCCGGCAGCGTGCGCCGGGGGAATAAAGGGAAGGACTGCATTTGCTCGCGCCCGGCCGGGGCGCGGCGGTTTTTTCCACGTCGTCTTCAACTGCACGTGGCGATACTTCCGCGCATGACGCACAAAACACTTCGACGCACGTTGATTCACGGGTACTGCGGCGAGTTCCGCGTGGAAACGATGGAAAGTCAGGCCCCTGGACAGACGCAGTGGTCGTCGACGGTGTTTGTGTATCACCGCGACCGCGCCTCGCCGATCGCCACGATCGAAGGTGCAGGGCAGGGCGAATACCGCGGTGATGCGCGCGAGCAGGCGCTGCGTGTGGGCTCCTGCCTGGCCGAGTTTCTGGACCCGAAGGAATATCGCCGCTGACGTCCGGCGCCGGCAGCGCGGCATCCACCTTGCCGGATCGGTGCCTGCGCCGTTGAGGCGCGCAACAGTTGCGCGCGCTGGCGCATCGCTGGAAACGCGAGCATCGATCATGGCCGCGCAAGGACACCGGCGATGCCGGCGCTCGGTACCTCGTCGCCCTGGCTGCGCGAGCGCGTTTGCAACCTGCCGCCGCTGGCGATGCCGCTGATGAGGATCGGCATTGCCTGTCCCTGTGCCGCTGCGCCGCCAGACGTGTTCGCATCATCGAGCCGGCGGCCATGCGATTGAGTGCCGGTGTGATGCAATGGGCTGCCATCGCCCATGCGAATGCGATCTCACGCAGTGCATCACCGGCCGGCCGAGCTGGATCGCCGCGTATGCTGGCGTCCCATGCACATGAAGGAACGGCAATGACAACGCGATACTGGTGGTTGGCCCTGACACTGGCAGCCGTCGCGCCGTGCGGCGCAGCGACGCTGCCTGCTGCTGCGTTCAGGCTGCTGCCGTCCGGGCAAACGGTCATCGGCCTTGCCGAGGCGGATCTGAGCGGAGATGGGCGGCCGGATTATGTGGTGGCCCTGCGCGCCGCCACAGAAGATGCACGCAAGGCAGACGGCGCCCCGGCGCCGGCGCGGACCCTGCTGGTCGTGATGGCGACCGCCGATGGCGGCTTTGCGATCGCCGGGCGCAATACGCGGATGATCTTCAAGGCCGACGAAGGCGGGCAGTGCGATCCGTTTCTGGATGGCGAAGACGGCCTGGTGGCCAAGGGCGCCTACTTCACCGTGCAAAATGGCGTGGCCTGCGGCCAGCACTGGACCGACTACATCACGTTCCGCTATGACCGTGCGCGTGGCGGGGTGTTCTTCCACAAGCGTGTGCTGGAAGGCTGGGAGATGAACTCGGACGACTCGCCCGATGCCGACGCGCTGCGCATGAGCGAGCACAAGGAGATCAAGGCCGATCCGCGCAAGCCGATCGCCCTGTCTGCCTATAACCCTGCAGTCGAGTGAAGCGGCAGGCCGCTTAGCCGCCTGCCGGCCACCAGTTGTCCATGTTGCGCCGGTAGACGAACAGGCGCGGCGCCTTGGCCACCTGGGCGGCGGCCTGGCGCTCGCCGGCGACCAGCGAAAACCCGATGTCCGCCAGCATGCGCGAGAGCGCGTTGGCATTGCCGCGGCCCGGGTCGCTGATGACGATCTCGCACGAGGGCTTGGCCAACGCGGGGATCAGGGTGGCCAGCATGGTGGCGTGGCGGCTCTCGTAGAGCACGTCGCTGGCGATGATCATGTCGAACTGGCCCATGTTCAGCGCGCCGGCGTCCCAGTCGAGCCGGCGATACGGCACCGAGTCCAGCGAGTTGAGCGCAGCGTTGTACGCCAGAAACACCTCGGCCAGCGGGTGATGGTCGCTGGCGACCACGTCGGCGCCGCGCCTGCGCAACACCAGGCTGGCCAGCCCCAGGCCGCAACCGAGTTCGAGAATGCGCTTGCCATCGATCGGGCGCGTGGCCATCGCTTCGGCCAGCAGTCGACCCGCAGGCCAGACCTGTCCGAACAGGCTCCATTGCGCCGAAGAGATGCCTGCATCGGACGCACTCTCGTCCGGATCGGCGTATTGCTGCTTATCGGCAAGTGCGCGGATGACGTATGTCAGTTGCCCGAAGGTCAATTCGTGAATCTGGGTCTGGTAGCCCGGCATGGTGGCATCGCATGGTCGCCAGAACCTGCGCTGGCTGGAAGGACGCGCGCAACGGCGCCAGAACGGCCGAATGAAGCGCAGGAGCTGCTTGCTGCCTGCGCATGCTACGGCAAAACCGCCGATGCGCCTGCCTGCCACGGACGGCCTGTCGCGGCAGCATTAACCTGCTTTCGGCAAGCGACGGCGCAGGCAATGGCTCACAGCTGCGCGCGTGCCTGCACGCCGGTGCCTGCGGCGGTGGGCGCCATCGCATTTCGTCGGTTGACCGGGCCGTGCACGGACCATGGCTGGATGTGCCGGCGATGCGGGCACGGGGCTGATGGCCGCCGCTGCGGCGGGCATTGACGTGGTGTCAACGCAGGTGCCGCATCGGCACGTGCTGCGTCAGGCGGGTTGGGTTGCATCGGCGGGCGCGGCCGTACGGGAAAGGCTCATGGATGTGAGGGATCAGCTCACCGGCCCCAACTAGACTGTCGCCACGGGAATGGCCCCGCGGAGAACATGCACTTGAACGATCCTGGGTACGGAGAGCCACGGGCGCCTCACATCGGCGAATCACGCAGTCTTCCGGTCGAGAAACATCGCTCGGATATCTTCTTTGCGGCGGTGGAGACCACGCGGATGCCGATGACGGTGACCGACCCGCATCTGCCGGACAATCCGATCGTGTTCGCCAACCGCGCATTCCTGGAAATGACCGGGTATTCGGCAGAGGAGATCATCGGCAACAACTGCCGCTTCCTGCAGGGGCCGGAGACCGACCGCTCCAGCATCGACGATGTCCGCGAATCGATCGAAAACCGGCGCGAATTCGCCACCGAAGTGCTGAATTACCGCAAGGACGGTTCGTCGTTCTGGAATGCGCTGTTCGTTTCGCCAGTGTTCGACGAGAGCGGCCGTCTGGTGTATTTCTTCGGCTCGCAGCTGGATGTGAGCCGTCGCCGCGATGCCGAGGACGCCTTGCGCCAGGCGCAGAAGATGGAAGCGCTGGGGCAGCTGACCGGCGGCATTGCGCACGATTTCAACAATCTGTTGCAGGTGATGGCCGGCCACCTGGAAGTGATCCAGATGATGGCCAACAAGGGCGGCGACAACGCGCAGCGCATCGCCTTCAGTGCCGAGCACGCGGCTGCGGCAGCCGCCAAGGCGGCCACGCTCACGCAGCAACTGCTGGCGTTTTCGCGCAAGCAGAAGTTGCGCGGGCGGGTGGTGAACCTCAACGGTCTGGTGTCGGGCATGAACAACATGGCCGAGCGCGTGCTGGGCGGCGGCATCACCATGCAGCAGTCGCTGGACGAGCGGCTGTGGAATTGCCAGATCGATACCACGCAGGCCGAAGTGGCGTTGTTGAACGTGTTGATCAACGCGCGCGATGCGATGGCGCAGGTCGAGCGCAAGCAGGTCACGGTGCAGACGCAGAATGTGGAAATCACCAGCCACGATCTGGCGATGTATCACCAGCTGGCACCGGGCCGTTATGTGAGCCTTGCGGTGAGCGATACCGGTTCGGGCATGCCGCCGGATGTCGCCAGCCGGGTCATGGAGCCGTTCTTCACCACCAAGGACGAAGGGCAGGGCACAGGCCTGGGCCTGTCGATGGTGTACGGCTTCGTCAAGCAATCCGGCGGCACCGTGCGCATCTCCAGCGAAGTGGGCGAGGGCACTACGGTGCGGCTGTACTTTCCCGCTTCCAGCGAGTTCGAGAACGAGCTGCAGGCGGCCAAGGGCCGCGCGATCGACAAGGGCGGCAGCGAGACCATCCTGATCGTGGAAGACAAGCCGGATGTGGCGGTGGTGGCGCAGATGTTCCTGGAAGATGCCGGTTACCGCATCCTGACCGCATCCAGCGGACGGGAGGCGGTCGAGGTGCTGGAACAGCATCCGGAGGTGGACGCAGTGTTTACCGATCTGATCATGCCCGGCGGCATGAATGGCGTGGTGCTGGCACGCGAGGCGCGGCGCATGCTGCCCAGGGTCAAGGTCCTGCTGACCACCGGCTATGCCGATGCCAGCATCGAGCGCACCGACGTCGGCGGTGCGGAATTTGACGTGGTCAACAAGCCGTACACGCAGAAGGAACTGCTCAAGCGGATCCGCATGCTGCTGGATGGGCCCACCGGCGTCGGCTGAGCTGCGCGCATCCGGGCATTGCGATGCCCGGATGTCGGTTGCAGCTGGTCGGCGATCGTGCAGTGTCGCTGCGCTGCCGGGGATGCGCTGCGCCAGGCGTATCCCGCTCAGGAACGGTCAACCAGTTGTAGCGAGCAATCCACCTGCTTGCGTAAAGGCGCAGGAGCCGCAAGGCACACGCGATGCACGCCGATGCGATTCACCGGCCGGCCCTGCCCGGCACGAGCGCAGTCGCTGGCGGGCGGCGGCGAATCCTGGTGCGCTTACTCTTCGCGCATCGGCGCGACATAGCCGTCGGGCTTGTCGGCATTGCGCTCGAACAGGAACTTCTGCAACTCGGCCTCGAGAAACGCGCGGTGCTTGGGGTCGCGTGGCGAGAGCCGGTTCTCGTTGATCAGCATGGTCTGATGCGCCAGCCACGCCTGCCACGCGCTCTTGCCGATCTGCGCGAACACGCGCTGGCCGAGCTCGCCGGGATACGGCACAAAATCCAGGCCTTCGGTGTCGCATTGCTGGTACTGGCAGAACACGGTGCGGGACATGCGGATTCCTTTGAGTGCGCGCCTAGAGGGCGTCGAGCAGTTTGCGGATCGGCGCCGGCAAGCCCAGCGATGCGAGATCGGCGCGGGCGACCCAGCGCAGATCGTCATTGTCGCGTACCACCGGGCGCAGCGCGACCTTGCGGATGCGCAAGGGCTGCAGATGCAGGCGGTAGTGGCTGAAGGTGTGCACGATCAGCGGCATTTCGTCGGCGCGGTCGTAGTTGCCGTCGATATGTGCCGCGAACCAGGCGCGCATGCCGCCATCGGTCTCGGCCTGCGGCAGCGTCCACAGCGAGGCCCAGATGCCGGTTGGCGGGCGGCGCTGCAGCAGGATCTGCCTGTCCGCGTTTTCCAGCAGCAAGGCAGTGGCTTCGCGCTCGGGCAACGCCTTGCCGGGCTTGGGCGTGGGCAGTGCGTCCACCAGGCCATCGCGGCGCGCGGCGCAAGCGTCCTGCAGCGGGCACAGCACGCAGGCCGGTCTGGCGCGCGTACATAGCGTGGCGCCGAAATCCATCTGCGCCTGCGTGTAGTCGGCCAGGCGGCCAGCCGGCACGTGCGCCACATGCGTCGTCGCCAGTTGCCATAACTGTTTTTCGATCACCGGCAGGCCGGGATAGCCGGCGATGCCGTGGAAGCGCGTCAGCACGCGCTTGACGTTGCCGTCCATGATCGCGAAGCGGTCGTTCCAGGCCTGGCTGAGGATCGCGCCCGCAGTGCTGCGGCCGATGCCGGGCAGGGCGAGCAAGGCATCGACATCGCGTGGCAGTTCGCCACCGTGCAGGGCCAGGCATTGTTTGGCGGCCGCGTGCAGATTGCGTGCGCGTGCGTAGTAGCCCAGCCCGGCCCAATGCGCCATCACGCTGTCGTTGTCGGCTGCGGCCAGATCGGCCAGGGTCGGAAAGCGGGCGACGAACTTCTGGAAATACGGAATGACCACCGCGACCTGGGTTTGCTGCAGCATGATTTCCGACAGCCATACCCGGTACGGCGCACGTGGATGCTGCCAGGGCAGGTCGTGGCGGCCGTGGCCGTCGAACCAGTGCAGCAGGCGGTCGACGAAAGCGTCAGCGGTGGCAGTGGCGTGGTCGGCTGGCATGGGCTCTGCTGGCGATGGAGGGCAAGGGCTTCAGGGCGGGGCCGGACCGGCGGCGGGTGTGGCGCGACGGTGCCGCTCAGCGAAGCGGAAAGGCCAGTCCGACCAGGCACTGTTCGCAGAAAACGCCTTCATCGCCAGGGCCGTGCGGCGCGGCCGGTGCATGGTAGTAGACCGCCGCGGGAGTGGCGCGGGCCTGTCTGCGCAGCGCCGCCGGCAGGGGTTGGGCAAACTCCAGTACACGTTTGGCACGCGACCAGTTGCCCGACACCTGCCGCACCGTGCAGCCTGCCTGCAGCGCCTGGCTGCATAGCGGCTGCAGATGTGGGCAGGCGCGTTCCACTCAGCTGCCCAAGGCTTCCGGCAACAGGGCGTCGACGAAGGCGACCGGGTCGAACACACGCAGGTCTTCCGGGCGTTCGCCGATGCCGGCGAAGCGGATCGGGATATTGAACTCGCGGGCCAGGGCGAACACCACGCCGCCCTTGGCGGTGCCATCGAGCTTGGTCACGACCAGGCCGGTGACGCCGACCGCGGCATGGAACTGGCGCAGCTGCGAAATGGCGTTCTGCCCGGTGGTGCCGTCGATGACCATCAGCACTTCGTGCGGCGCGGCGGCATCGATCTTGCCGAGCACGCGGCGGATCTTGCCCAGCTCGTTCATCAGCCCGGTCTGGGTATGCAGGCGGCCGGCGGTGTCGGCGATCAAGACCTCGGTGCCGCGCGCCTTTGCGGCCTGCAGGGCGTCGAACGCCACCGAGGCGGCGTCGGCGTTTTGCCCCTGCGCGATCACGGCCACGCCGTTGCGATCGCCCCAGGCCTGCAGCTGCGCCACCGCGGCGGCGCGGAAGGTGTCGCCGGCAGCCAGCATCAGGCTGTTGCCGTCGTCCTTGAAGCGCTTGGCCAGCTTGCCGATGGTGGTGGTCTTGCCGACGCCGTTGACGCCGACGGTGAGCACCACGAAGGGCTTGGCCGCGCGGTCGATGACCAGCGGCTTGGAAACCGGCTGCAGCAGCGCGATGAGGTCGGCGCGCAAGGCCTTGAACATCGCCTGCGCATCGACGAACTCGCGCGACTTCATGCGCTTGCGCAGCCCTTCGACCAGGGCGGTGGTGGCACCGATGCCGACGTCGGCGGTGATCAGCGCGGTTTCGATCTCGTCGAGCAGGTCGTCGTCGAGCTTGGGGTTGCGCGAGAACAGACCGCCGAAACTACGCGCGAAACTGCTGTTGCGCAGGCGATCGCGCCAGCCCGGTTTGCCGGCCGGGGCGGCCGGTAGCGCATCGCGCTGGCCGACGATGCTGTCGTTTTCGGAACTGGCCGGCACTGGGGCGCTGATCACGGCCGGGGCGACGACAATGGGGGCGGCCGCGGGCGGCGGGGCGACTGCGGGCGTGGCATGTTGCGATGGCGTAGCTGCCGGTGGCAGGGGCGCGCTCTGTGGCTGTACGACTACCGGCGGCACCACCACTGCCGTGGTGGGGCTGGGCGTGGCAGCGGGCATCGGATCGGGCAGCGCCTGCAGGGCCGAAGGCGCTGGTGTTGCCGGCGGTGTGGGTGCGCTGGGGACTGCGGCAACGCTCTGCGCCTGACCGGCCCGCGCGGCGATGTCCTGCGCAAGCTGTTCGGCCGGTGCTGCGGCGGGCGGCGTTGCGGCCGGCGTTGGCGCTACCGGTTCGCTGCTCACGGGTGCGGCAGGCGCAGGCGATCCCGTCGCCGCCGCCGCGCCGGGTTCGGCGGTGGGCATTGCCTCGACCGGCGACGCCGGGGTGGCAGCGGAGGGCGCGGTGGGGAATGCGGCTGCCAGTTCTTCCAGGCTATAGCGCGAGGTACGCGCGCTGTCGGGCGTGGTTGGCTTGTTACGGCGGAAAAAGCTGGCCATTGGCAACGCAGTAGGGGAAACCCGAAATTCTATCATCCGGGCCCTGGTTCGCCTTGACGCGCCCTTCAGCGCGGCCTTGGCCGGGCACCGTCATGCGCGCTGCGACAGCGCCGCATCCACCCGGCAAACCGCGTTGCCACAGCACCATCGATGCTGCCGAATTCGGCATTTGTGGCAGCGATGTGCCGGCGCGTGTCTGCGTGCCTACAGCTGGCCCTTGAGCGCACGGTAATCGCGCGGGGTCATGCCGACGGTTGCCTTGAACTGACGCGCGAACGCGCTCTGGTCGGCAAAGCCGCAGCGTTGCCCGATGCTGGCGATGCTGTCGTCGCCGTACAGCAGCCGCATCGCCGATTCGATACGCAGCTTGGTCAGCAATTGCTGCGGGGTCACCTGGAAGACGCGGCGGAAGTGCCGCTCCAGCTGCGCCACCGACAGGCCGGCCAGGTCGGCCAGGCTCTGCACGCGCAGGTTGTCGCCGAAGTTGGCCTGCATGTGATCCATCACCTGGCTCAGGCGCTCGTACGCCGAGTGCCGGCTGTCGGGCTGGCCCAGGTCGCGCGAAATGCCGACCACGCCGATCACCTCATTGGCCTCGCAAAGCGGGCGCTTGAAGGTCAGGCACCAGCCGGGCAGGCGGTTGGGATACAGATGCACCTCCAACTGGTTGTCGATGAGCTCGCCACACAGCACGCGGCGGTCCTGCATCATGTAGCTGCCGCCCAGCGGCAGCGGAAACACTTCCAGTGGCGAGCTGCCGATGATGTCGCTGCGCAGCTTGCGTCCGAGCCGGCGCACCAGCGTCAGATTGCAATGGGTGTAGCGGCCCTCGCTGTCCTTGATGAAGAACACCACGTCCGGCAGCGCATCGAACAGCGTCTGCATTTCCAGCGCGGGAAGGTTGAGGTCCATCGGCGTCATGGTGGAGGTCACGATTGACGGCTGCACGAAAGGCGCGGCCCTGTCTGGATCCTAGCGCAAACGCGGGGCCGTGAATCGGCTTGTCGATTGTGCGGATTTCCGCATTTGCAACTCGCATTGGACGCTAGTCGCCTGCCAGCCGGCAGTGGGAGCATGAGCCATGCACACGATCGACGTCATCGACTCCCATACGGCCGGCGAACCCACCCGCGTGGTCCTCTCCGGCTTCCCCGACCTGGGCGATGGCGATCTGGCGCAATGCCGCGAGCGGTTTCGCCGTGATTTCGACCCGTGGCGCAGCGCGATTGCCTGCGAACCGCGCGGCTCGGACACCATGGTCGGCGCCTTGCTGCTGCCGGCCCGCGACCCCGGCGCCTGCACCGGGGTGATCTTCTTCAACAACGTCGGCTACCTGGGCATGTGCGGGCACGGCACCATCGGGGTGGTGCGCACGCTGGCCGAGCTGGGGCGCATTGCGCCGGGCCGGCACCGCATCGAGACGCCGGTCGGCACGGTGGGCGTGGAACTGGCCGAAGACGGCACGGTGTCGGTGGACAATGTCGACAGCTATCGCGTCGCGACCGACGTGGAGGTGGACGTGCCCGGCCACGGGCCGGTGCGCGGCGATGTGGCCTGGGGCGGCAACTGGTTCTTCATCACCGGGCAGGCGCCGTGTGCGCTGGAGCTGGCGCATCAGCGCGAACTGACCGCCTACACCGAGGCGATCCGGCTGGCGCTGGAAGCGGCCGGCATCACCGGCGAGGCCGGTGGCGAGATCGACCACATCGAAATCAACGGCGCCGCACCCGACGGCAGCGGCGTGGCGCGCAACTTCGTGCTGTGCCCGGGCCTGGCCTACGACCGTTCGCCGTGCGGTACCGGCACCAGCGCCAAGCTGGCCTGCCTGGCCGCCGACGGCAAGCTGGCCGAAGGCGAGCGCTGGGTGCAGCAAGGCATCCTGGGCAGCGCCTTCGAAGGCAGCTATCGCCTCAGCGGGCGTGGCATTGCGCCACGCATCAGCGGGCAGGCCTACCTCACCGCACGCACGCAGCTGCTGATCGACCCGGCCGACCCGTTCGCCTGGGGCATCGTGGCCTGATGGACGAGCAGCTGCGCGCGCAGGAGGGACATGCCGGCGCAGCGTCTGCTGGGGTCGCCCGCTTGCCCGATGCGTCGCTGGCCGCCGCGGATGCGCCAGCCAACGACACCCGCAGCGTGCCGGCCGTCGCCGGTACGCGACGCAGCTACGACCTGATCGTGGTGGGCGCGGGCATCGTCGGGGCGGCCTGCGCCGAGGCGGCGGCCGGCGAAGGGCTGCGGGTGGCGATCGTCGAGCCGGGGCCGATCGGCGGCGGTTCCACCGCCGCGGCGATGGGGCACCTGGTGGCGATGGACGACGACCCGGCCGAGCTGGCGTTGTCGGCGTACTCACTGCGGCTGTGGGAGCGGTTCGCACAACTGAGTGAGGCCGAGTTCAGCCGCTGCGGCACGCTGTGGGTGGCGCGCGATGCGCGTGAACTGGCGGCGGTGCCGGCCAAGATCGCGCGGCTGGCGGCGGCCGGTCTGCAGGCCGATGCCATCGCTGCCAGCCAGTTGTATGCGCTGGAGCCGCACCTGGTGCCGGGCCTGGCCGGCGGCATGCGCGTGCCTGGCGAGGCCGTGGTGTATCCGCCGCGGGTGGCGCGGCATCTGGTGAGCCTGGCCTGCAAGGCCGGCGCGCAGCTGTTTGCCGGCCGCAGGGTGGAGCAGTTGCAGGCGCAGGGGGTGCGTCTGGACGATGGCCAGCTGTTGGCCGGCCCGGTACTGGTCGCCAGCGGCGTGGCCTTGCCGCAGCTGTTGCCCGAGCTGGCGCTGCGCCCGCGCAAGGGCCATCTGGTCATCACCGACCGGCATCCGGGGCTGATCCGGCATCAGTTGCTGGAGCTGGGCTATGCCGATTCGGCGCACGGCGCCGACGCCACCAGCGTAGCGTTCAATGTGCAGCCGCGGCCGACCGGGCAGATCCTGATCGGTTCCTCGCGCCAGTTCGGCGAGCACGATCGCGCGCTGTCGCTGCCGGTGCTGCAGCAGATGCTGCAGCGCGCCTTCGCGTACCTGCCGGTGCTGCGCGAGTTGCAGGCGATCCGGGTGTGGACCGGGCTGCGCCCGGCGACCCCGGACGGGCGCCCGTATCTCGGGGCGATGCCCGGGCGGCGCGATGTCTGGGTGGCCGCCGGTCACGAGGGGCTGGGCGTCACCACGGCGCTGGGGAGCGCCCGGGTGATCGTGGACAGCCTGCTCGGGCGCACGCCAGCCATCGACCCCAGCCCGTACGCACCGGCACGCGCCGTGCACGGTGCCGCCGCATGAGCGCGACGGTGCGCCTGCACGTGGACGCGCAAGCGGTCGAAGTGCCGGCCGGCGCCAGCGTGGCCGCGGCGGTGGCACAGGCGACGCTGCAGTTCCGGCAATCGTGCAACGGCCAGCCGCGCGCGCCGTTGTGCGGCATGGGCGTGTGTTTCGAATGCCGGGTGCGCATCGACGGCATCGGCCAGCAACGCGCCTGCCTGGTGGATGCGCGCGACGGCATGCAGGTACGCACCGATGACTGAGCGCGTGCAGCATTTCGATGTGCTGGTGATCGGCGCCGGCCCGGCCGGCCTGGCGGCGGCGCAGGCCGCGGCCAGTCATGGCGTGCGCGTGGGCGTGGTCGACATGCAGCCGCGTGCCGGCGGGCAGGTGTGGCGCAGCGACGCGCTGCATGGCGCGCCCGCCGACGCGCGCACGCTGTTGCAGCAGGTGCAGGGCGCTGCGTCGATCACGCTGCTGACGCGCACGCAGATCCTGCTGGCGCAGCCGGGCTGGCTGTTGGCCGATGGCCCGGACGGTTCCCTGCAGCTGCATTACGCCGCCCTGGTACTGGCCACCGGCGCACGCGAACTGCTGCTGCCGTTCCCCGGCTGGACCTTGCCCGGCGTCACCGGCGCCGGCGCGGCGCAGGCGCTGGCCAAACAGGGCTGGCCGCTGGCCGGCACGCGCGTGGTCGTCGCCGGCAGCGGCCCGCTGCTGCTGGCCAGTGCGGCCACGCTGCAACGGCATGGCGCACGGGTGCTCGGTATTCACGAACAGACGTCGGCAGCCGCGTTGCGGCAGTTTGCGCTGCAGCTGTGGCGCTGGCCGGGCAAGGCGGCGCAGGCGGTGGCGTTGCGCCTGCAATTGCGCGCGGTGGCCTATCGCGCCGGCAGCATCGTGGTTGCCGCGCACGGCGACACGCAACTGCGCGAGATCGACATCGAAGGCCCTGCCGGTCGCGCCCGTATCGCCTGCGATCACTTGGCGGTGGGCTATGGCCTGGTGCCGAACACCGAGCTTGCACAGCTGCTCGGCTGCCGGCTGGATGCATGCGGCGCGCATCAACAGGTGCAGGTGGATGCGCTGCTGCGCACCAGCGTGCCCCAGGTGTTCGCGGCGGGCGAAGCCTGCGGCATCGGCGGGCGCGATTGCGCGCTGGTCGAAGGTGCGATGGCCGGGCATATGGCTGCCGACGCACCGGACGCCGCGCTGCGGCTGCAGCCGCGGCGGCGTGCCGCGCGTGCGTTTGCCGAATTAGTGCAACAGCAATTCGCTCTTGATCCACGCATCCGCACGCTGGCCCGGCCCGACACGCTGGTATGCCGCTGCGAAGACGTGCCGCTGGCTGCGCTGGACAACTTCGACGATGCACGCGACGCCAAGCTCGCCTCGCGCTGCGGCATGGGCGCCTGCCAGGGCCGCATCTGCGGCACCGCGCTGGCCGAACTGGGGCGCTGCCCGCCCGCGCTTTCCACCGACGCCGGCCGCCGGCCGCCGTTGTTCCCGGTCCGCCTCGCGGCGCTGGCCGACCCGTTCACTTCCGACTCGCAAGGGAATCATCCATGAGTATTGCTGCGTTCTGGCACGGCGTGTTGCCGGCCATCACCACCCCGTTCACCGCCTCCGGCGAGATCGACCACGCCTTCCTGGGCAAGCACGCCAATCAACTGGTGGACGCCGGCTGCACCGCGATCGTGCCGCTGGGTTCGCTGGGCGAAGCGGCCACCTTGAGCGTGGAGGACAAGATCGCCGTGCTCAAGACGCTGATCAGCGCATTGAACGGCCGCGTGCCGGTGGTGCCGGGCATCGCCAGCCTGGCCACCGGTGAGGCGGTGGCGCTGGCTAAGGCGGCCAAGGAGCTCGGTTGCGGCGGGCTGATGGTGTTGCCGCCCTACGTCTACTCCACCGACTGGCGCGAGATGGGCGCGCATGTGCGCGCGGTGATCGCCGCCACCGACCTGCCGGTGATCCTGTACAACAACCCGGTGGCCTACAAGACCGACTTCGGCCCGGCGCAGATTGCCGAGCTGGCCGCCGAATTCCCCAACCTGCAGGCAGTGAAGGAGTCCTCGGGCGATGTGCGTCGCTTCGCCGCGCTGCAGGAATTGCTGGGCGACCGCCTGGCGCTGCTGGTCGGCATGGACGATGCCATCGTCGAAGGCCTGAGCATGGGCGCCAAGGGCTGGATCGCCGGCCTGGTCAACGCCTACCCGAAGGAATCGGTGCGCCTGTTCGAACTCGCGCGCGATGGCGGCTACCCGGCGGCCAAGGAACTCTACGACTGGTTCCTGCCGCTGCTGCGCCTGGATACCGTGCCCAAGTTCGTGCAGTTGATCAAACTGGTGCAGGAAAAGGTGGGCCTGGGCAGCGAGCGCGTGCGCGCGCCGCGGCTGGTGGTCGACGGTGCCGAGCGCGAGGCCGCGCTCAAGGTCATCGATCACGCCATCGCCACTGCGCCCACACTGTCCTGACGATGAGGTCTCGCCGCACGTCCCTGGATACGCGACGCGCACGGAGTCATGCGCGCATGGGGTGGCCGGTGTAGCGAGACGTGGGTCGACGAGGGTGTGGCATCAGCGCCGCATCCTCGTCGCTTTCTGGCCAGCCGCTGCCGCACAGTGCGCAGGGTCTGTCCTCCTGTAACCGAAGGTGCCGCAATGAACGAGACGCTCCAATCCACCACCATCCAGGAGGCCGAGGTATTGCTGGCCGGCCGGTGGCAACCTAGCCGCGCCGCGACCGGCAGCTTCCGTGCCGCCGACCCGAGTACGGGCGAGGCGATCGGGCCGCAGTTTCCGGTCAGCGGTGCGGAGGATGTCGAAACCGCGATTGCGGCAGCGCAAGCGGTTGCAGCAGAGCTTGCGGCGGCGCCGGTCGAAAGGATCGCCGCATTCCTGGACGCCTACGCCGATGCGCTGGATGCCGATGCCGACACCCTGGTGGCGCTGGCCCATGCAGAAACCGCACTGCCGGCACCCACGCGCTTGCGCGGCAACGAACTGCCGCGCACCAGCGGGCAGTTGCGTCAGGCCGCACTGGCGGTGCGCAGCTATAGCTGGACCCAGCCCATCATCGACACCGCTGCCGACCTGCGTTCGCATCTGGCGCCGTTGGGCAAGCCGGTGGTGGTGTTTGGCCCGAACAATTTTCCGTTCGCCTTCAATGCGATTGCCGGCAGCGATTTCGCCTCGGCCATTGCCGCGCGAAACCCGGTGATCGCCAAGGCGCATCCGCTGCATCCGGCCACCAGCCAGCGCATGGCACAACTCGCGCACACAGCCTTGCTCGCGGCGGGCCTGCCGGCTGCGGCGGTGCAGTTGCTGTATCACATCGACAACGCGACCGGCCTGCGACTGGCCGGCGATGCGCGGCTGGGGGCGATCGGCTTCACCGGTAGCCGTGCCGGCGGGCTGGCGCTGAAGGCCGCCGCCGATGCGGCCGGCGTGCCGTTCTATGCCGAGCTGTCCAGCGTCAACCCGGTGTTCCTGCTGCAGGGCGCTCTGGCCGAACGCGGTGCCGCGCTGGCGCAGGAATTCTTCTCCTCGTGCACCCTGGGCAGTGGCCAGTTCTGCACCAATCCCGGGGTGGTGGTGGTGCCGCAGGGCGAAGCCGGGGATGCCTTCGTGGCCGCGACCACGGCGCATTTCGAGGCCGCCCTGCCGATGGTGCTGTTCTCCAACTCCGGGGTGGAAGGCGTGCAACGCGGTGTGGCGGCCCTGCGCGCTGCCGGCGCCACGCTGCTGGCCGGTGGACATACTGGCGAAGACGGCTATCGCTACGCGCCGACCTTGCTGAGCGTGGATGCGCAGGCATTTCTCGCCAATCCGCATGCACTGCAGACCGAGGCCTTCGGCCCGGTGAGCCTGCTGGTGCGTGCGCGCGACCTCGCGCAGATGACGCAGCTTGCCGCGGCATTCGAAGGCAACCTCACCGGCACCTTGTATCGCGCGGCCGATGGCAGCGACGATGCTGACTGGCAGGCCATCGCACCGGTGCTGCGGGCGCGGGTGGGGCGGTTGATCAACAGCAAGATGCCGACCGGCGTGGCGGTGAGTGCGGCGCAGAATCACGGCGGGCCATTCCCCAGCACCGGGCATCCGGGCTTCACCGCGGTGGGCATGCCCGGTTCCATCCGCCGCTTTGCCGCCTTGCACAGCTACGACGCGGTGCCGGACGCGTTGCTGCCGGCCGAACTGCGCCAGCGCAATCCGGGCGGGGTGGCGCGTCTGGTCGATGGGCAGTGGAGCACCGCCGATCTTGGAGCGGGCACATGAGCGGCCAGATCGGCGGGCTGTCGCTGGAGCAGGCGCGCGCGCAACTGGCGCCGTGGACGCAACGCGCCGCGCCGATCGCCGCGCAGGAATACGCACAGCGCATCGAACGCGCACGCCGCCTGATGTGCATGCACGGCGTGGATGCGCTATTGATCGGCGCCGGTACTTCGCTGCGCTATTTCACCGGCGTGCCGTGGGGCGCGAGCGAGCGCCTGGTCGCGCTGCTGCTCACGCTGGACGGCGACCCGGTGCTGATCTGCCCCGCGTTCGAAGAAGGCTCGCTGGATGCGGTGTTGAAGATTTCGGTCGCCAAGTATCTGTGGGAAGAACACGAGGACCCGTACGCGCTGGTGGTGCAGGCGATGGATGACCGCCATGCGCATGCACTGGCGCTGGATCCGGGCATCGCCTTTGCCGTGCACACCGGCCTGCGCGCGCACCTGGGCACGGCCATCCGCGATGCCGGGGCCATCATCGATGGCTGCCGGATGTGCAAGTCGCCGGCCGAGCTGGCACTGATGCAGCAGGCCTGCGACATGACCCTGCTGGTGCAGCGGCTGGCCGCCGGCATCGCGCAGGAAGGCATCGGCACCGACCAGCTGGTGCGCTTCATCGACGAGGCGCATCGCGCGCTGGGCGCGGACAACGGCTCGACCTTCTGTATCGTGCAGTTCGGCCATGCCACCGCATTCCCGCATGGCATTCCCGGCGTGCAGCACCTGCGCGCCGGCGAGCTGGTGCTGATCGACACCGGCTGCACCGTGCAGGGCTACCACTCCGACATCACCCGCACCTGGATCTACGGCACGCCCAGTGACGCGCAACGGCGCATCTGGGACCTGGAACAGGCGGCGCAGGCGGCGGCGTTTGCAGCGATACGCCCAGGTGTTGCGTGCGAAGCAGTGGACCAGGCGGCGCGCAGCGTGCTGGAGGCGGCAGGGCTGGGCCCGGACTACCGCTTGCCCGGCCTGCCGCATCGCACCGGCCATGGCTGCGGGCTGGCGATCCACGAAGCGCCGTATCTGGTGCGCGGCAATGCGCAGCCGCTGCAGCCGGGCATGTGCGCCAGCAACGAGCCGATGATCGTGGTGCCCGGCGCGTTCGGCGTGCGCCTGGAAGACCACTTTCATGTCACCGATGCCGGCGCGCAGTGGTTTACGCCGCCGTCGCCGGCGATCGACCACCCCTTTGCATGAGCTTGTACAGGCCCACGCACGCGTAGGAGCGCACCCGGGCGCGACGGGCATTTCCGATAAAGCCCAACGGGCATTTCCGATAAAAGCCGTCGCGCTCAGGCGCGCTCCTACCGCCGCCATTGCATCCTGGAGTCACTGCATGAACCACCTGCGTCCTGTCGCCATCGGCCTGCTGGCCGCCGCCCTGTTCACTGCCTGCAAGCCGGCGCCGCCTGCCGCGGAGACATCGGCTGCGGCCACGGCCGCGCCGACCGGCGAACAGGCCGCCAAGGCCTTCGATGCGCTGCTGGACAAGCAGTGGCAATACCACCTGCAGCACAACCCCGAGTTCGCCAGCATCATCGGCGACAAGCGGTACAACGACCGTTGGAGCGATTAT
Source organism: Xanthomonas sp. BRIP62409 (assembly GCF_003992965.1). Lineage (NCBI taxonomy): Bacteria > Pseudomonadati > Pseudomonadota > Gammaproteobacteria > Lysobacterales > Lysobacteraceae > Xanthomonas > Xanthomonas sp. BRIP62409. The sequence goes on from NZ_QEZJ01000017.1 coordinate 397,934, forward strand.
TCGCTTCAAGCGGTGCAGGCCGAACGCAGCGCCACCGCCGAGCTGCTCACGCAATTCGAAGCGATCGACAGCAAGACGCTGGACGAGCAGCGCCAGCTCAGCCTGCAGATGATGCTCGGCCAGCTGCGTGACACGCTGGAAGGCATCGACCTGAAGACCTACGCGATGCCGCTGGAGCCGATCGGCGGCATCCAGCTGGGGCTGGCCGGTTACGGCGATGCGTTTCCGTTCGAGAACGCCAAGGATTACCAGGACTACATCAAGCGCCTGCAGACGATTCCGACGGTGATCGACCAGGTGATCGCGGTGTCGCGCCAGGGCGCGAAGGACGGCCTGGTGCAGCCGCGGTATCTGCTGGAGCGCCTGCCCGAGCAGATCGACAAGATCGCTGCGCTGACCGGCGAGCAGAGCCCGTTCGCCTCGCCGCTGAAAAAGCTCGATGCCGCGGTGCCGGCCGACCAGCGCGATGCACTGCGCACGCAGTTGCTTGCCGCGATCGCGCAGCAGGTGCGCCCGGCCTACGCCAAGCTGGCCGCGTTCGTGCGCGACGAATACGCCGCGCAAGGGCGCGCGCAGGAAGGGCTGTGGTCGCTGCCCGATGGCGAGCGCCGCTATCGCTACGCCATCCATACCCAGACCACCACCGACATGGCACCGGAGCAGATCCATCAGATCGGCCTGGAGGAAGTGGCGCGCATCGAAGGCGAGATGACGGTGATCGCCAAGGCGCAGGGCTTTGCCGACCTGGCCAGCTTCCGCAAGGCGGTGGACACCGACAAGCGCCACTTCGCCAGTTCCGGCGAGCAGATCCTGCAGCAGTACCGCGATTACATCGCCGCGATGCAGCCGGAGCTGCCCAAGCTGTTCGGCCACTTGCCCAAGACCGCGCTGGAGGTACAGGCGATGCCCGCATTCCGGCGCAGCGCGCCCGGCGCCGAATACTGGCAGAGCAATCCGGAAGGCACCAAGCCGGCGATCGTGAAGGTCAACACCAGCGACTTCGCCAGCCGCACGCTGGTCAATATCGAAACCACCGCCTATCACGAGGGCGTGCCGGGCCATCACCTGCAGATATCGCTTGCACAGACGCTGCCATTGCCGCCGTTCCGCCAGCAGGCCGGCTACAACGCCTATATCGAAGGCTGGGCGCTGTATGCCGAGCGCCTGGGCAAGGAGATCGGTTTCTTCAAGGACCCGTACAACGACTACGGCCGGCTGTCGGGCGAGCTGTTGCGCGCCAATCGCCTGGTGCTCGACACCGGCGTGCATTACAAGCGCTGGAACCGCCAGCAGATGGTGGATTTCTTCCACGCGCATCCGTCCGACGACGAGCCCAGCATCCAGTCCGAAACCGATCGCTATATCGTCTGGCCGGGCCAGGCCCTCGGCTACAAACTGGGGCAGCTTCAGATTCTTGCGCTGCGTGCGGAGGCGGAAAAAGAACTCGGCGATCGCTTCGATGTGCGCGCCTTCCACGATGCGGTGCTCGGCGGCGGCGCCATGCCGCTGGCGATGCTGCAGCAGCGCGTGCGCCAGTGGATTGCGCAGGCCAAGGCGGCGCCGGAGGCACGCGGATGAGGACCATCACCGTCTGGCGCGCGAGCGTATTGGGTGTGCTGATTGCTGCCAGCCTGGGCGGCACCGCAATGCAGGCGCAGGCCGCAGCGCCGGCAGCAAGCACGCAGGACAGTGCAGCGGCACGCTTCAAGGCCTTGTATACGCGCGAATGGCGCTGGCGCCAGGCGCAGTTGTCCGGCGCGGTGGATGAAGACAATCAGGCCACCCAGGACAGGCAGTCCGACCATCTGCCCAAGGTCGATGTGGCCACCCAGAACCTGCGTACCGCGTACTGGCAACAGGCCTTGAAGGAACTGGATGCGATTCCGGCAGCGCAGTTGCCGGCCGAAGATCAGGTGAGCTACCAGGTGTACCGGCAGCAGCTGCTGGTGCTGCTGGACCAGCAGCATTTCCGCGCCTGGGAAATGCCGTTCAACAGCGACTCGGCGTTCTGGAGCGACCTGGGCTTCAGCGCCGAGGCCAAGCTGCGCACGCGCGAGGACTACCAGCGCTATCTGAAGATGCTGGCCGATATCCCGCGCTATTTCGCCGAGCACACCGACAACATGCGTGCCGGCCTGGCGCGCGGTTTCAGCCAGCCCCGGGTGACCCTGACCGGGCGCGATCAGTCCATCGCCGACGTGGTGCAGGCAAAGGGCGAGGCCAATCCGTTCTACGCACCGTTCAAGCAGATGCCGGCGACGCTGCCTGCCGACGTGCAGGCGCAATTGCGGCAGCAGGCGGTCAACACCATCGATACGCAGGTGCTTCCCGCTTACGCCAAGCTGCTGGACTTCATCCGCAACGAATACCAGCCGCGCGCGCGCACCACGCTGGCCGGCGAAGCCCTGCCGGATGGGCAGGCGTACTACCGCGCGCAGATCCGCGAGTTCACCACGCTCGATCTCAGCCCCGAGCAGATCCACCAGATCGGTCTGCAGGAAGTGGCCAAGCTGCGCACGCAGATGGATCAGACCATCGCCGCCAGCGGCTTCAAGGCGCCGGCCGGGCAGGCGGTGTTTCCGGCCTTCCTGCAGTTCCTGCGCAGCGACCCGCAGTTCTATGCCAAGACGCCGGAACAGTTGCTCAAGCAGGCCGCCTGGATCGCCAAGCGCGTGGACGCCAAGGTGGGCGATTACATCGGCCGGCTGCCGCGGCGACGCTTCGCGATCGAGCCGGTACCGCCGGACCTGGCGCCGTTCTACACCGGCGGCCGTGGCGGCCCCGGCATCTACCTGGTCAACACCTATAACCTGCCATCGCGGCCGCTGTACAACCTGACCGCGTTGACGCTGCACGAGTCCTCGCCCGGCCACGCGCTGCAGATGCCGCTGGCGGCCGAGGCGCAGGGGCTGCCGGAGTTTCGCCGCTACGCCTACATCTCTGCCTACGGTGAAGGCTGGGCGCTGTACTCGGAGTACCTGGGCCAGGAAATGGGCATGTACGACACGCCCTACGACCGCTTCGGCTATCTGACCTACCAGATGTGGCGCGCCTGCCGCCTGGTGATCGACACCGGCATCCACCACCAGGGCTGGACGCGCGCGCAGGCGCAGGCCTACCTGCGCGACAACACCGCCCTGAGCGAGCATGAAGTCACCACCGAGGTCGATCGCTACATCGCCTGGCCGGGGCAGGCGTTGTCCTACTACCTGGGCGAGCTGAAGATCCTGGAACTGCGGCGCAAGGCCGAAGCCGCCCTGGGCGAAAAATTCGACCTGCGCCATTTCCACGATGCGGTGCTGCAGACCGGCTCGGTGCCGCTGCCGGTGCTGGAAGCGCGCATCGACCGGTTCATCGCCGACGGGGGTGTCTCGCCGTATGCGGACGGCACCGCGGCAGATACCGCCGATGCAGGGACGGGGGCGGCTGCCGATGACTGAGTGCGGCCAGTTGCGCCTGCATCCGTTTGCCGGACCTGTGTTGCTGCCGTCGTACAAGACCACCGACGCGCGATCGCAGAACCACTGACCGCCATACGCCACGCACGACCACGCCATCTTCCGCAGCACGCGCTTTCATTTGTCCGGGGCCAGCTATGACCACACACGGTGCGACCACGCAAGGCAAGTTCCACAAGCGACTGAGCCTGACCGACCTGACCTTCATCGGGCTGGGCTCGATCTTCGGGTCGGGCTGGTTGTTCTCGGCCAGCCATGTCTCGTCCATCGCCGGACCGGCCGGCATCCTGTCGTGGATTCTCGGCGGCATTGCGGTGTTGCTGCTCGGCCTGGTGTATTGCGAACTCGGCGCCGCGCTGCCGCGCGCCGGCGGGGTGGTGCGCTACCCGGAGTATTCGCATGGCGCCTTGCTGGGCTCGTTGACCGGCTTCATCACCCTGATCGCGTTTTCCAGCCTGATCGCGATCGAGGTGGAAGCGGCGCGGCAATATGCGGCGGCGTGGTTTCCGCTGCTCAACCAGCCCAACGGCACCCATCCCAGCGTCTGGGGCTGGCTGGTGCAGCTGGCCCTGCTGCTGCTGTTCTTCCTGCTCAACTATTTCAGCGTCAAGACCTTTGCGCTGGCCAACAACATCGTCAGCATCTTCAAGTTCCTGGTGCCGATCCTGGTGATCGTGCTGCTGATGAAGCACTTCAATCCAGGCAACCTGAGCGTGCACGGGTTCGCACCGTCGGGCATGGCCGGGGTGGAAGCGGCGATCTCCGCCGGCGGCATCATCTTTGCCTACCTGGGGCTGACGCCGATCGTGTCGGTGGCCAGCGAGGTACGCGACCCGCAGCGCAATATCCCGATCGCCCTGATCCTCTCGGTGGCCTTGTCCACGGTGATCTATGTGCTGCTGCAGCTGGCGTTCCTGGGCAGCATCCCGGCCGCGCAACTGGCGCCGGGCTGGAGCGGCATCGACAAGGTATTCGCGTTGCCCTATCACGACATCGCGTTGGCATTGGGGATGGCGTGGCTGGCCGCCCTGGTGATCTGCGATGCGATGGTCTCGCCCAGCGGCACCGGCAACATCTACATGAATGCCACCCCGCGCGTGGTATATGGCTGTGCGCGTAGCGGCGGGTTCCTGCCGGTGCTGACGCGGGTGGATCCGGCGTCGGGCATTCCGCGTCCGGCATTGTGGCTGAGCCTGGGCTTGTCGATCTTCTGGACGTTGCCGTTTCCTTCGTGGGAGACCTTGATCGGCGTGGTGTCGGCCGCGCTGGTGCTGAGCTATGCGGTGGCGCCGGTCACGGTGGCGGCGTTGCGCCGCAGCGCGCCGGAGCTGCCGCGGCCGTTTCGCGTCCGTGGCCTTGCCGTGCTGGGGCCGCTGTCGTTCATGGTCGCGGCCTTGATCGTGTACTGGTCCACCTGGCCGACGCTGTCGTGGTTGCTCGGCCTGCAGGTGCTCGCGTTCGCGCTGTACGTGCTGTATCGCCTGCCTTCGCGCGCGGGCAGGGCACGCCTGCTGCGCCAGGTGCGCGCATCGCTGTGGTTGATCGTGTTCTTCGTGCTGGTGATGGCGGTGTCCTGGGCCGGCACGTTCGGCGGCCATGGCTGGATCGCGCATCCGTTCGACACCTTGAGCGTGGCGGTGATCGCGTTCTTCATCTATCACTGGGGCGCGCGCAGCGGCTTGCGCAGCGACGAGCTGGCGCTGGAAGAAGACGATGGCGAATGACGCTCGGCGTCCCGAATGGGCAGTGCAGGTCTCGCGCGCCATGGCCGCCTGCATGCTGTTGCTCGCCGCCACTGCGCGGGCGGAGCCCGGGGTGCCCGATTACCAGCGTTCGCTCGGCCTGCGCGCGCACTGGAGCACGCTGACCGAAAACGTCGCCTGGCCGGCGCAATGGAAGGACGACGGTACGTTCTACTACCGCAAGACCGTGCCTGGTGGTTTCGCCTTCGTTCGCGCGGACGTGGCGACAGGGCACAAGCAGCCGGCCTTCGACCAGGAGCGCGTGGCGCAGGCGCTGCAGGCCGCCACCGGCAACGCATATGCGGCGTTGGCGTTGCCGTTCGAGCGGTTTGCGTACTCGCAGGAAGGCGCGCGCGAAGACGGCGCGATCGTGTTCGCCATCGGGGATGCACCCTGGCGCTGCAGCTTGGCCACGTATCAATGCGCGCCCGATGCCCCCGGCCGGCAACCGCAGTCGCAGCAGCGACCACGCGGCTTTGGCGTGGTGCGCGACCCGGATGTGGCGGCCGACACCACCCCACGCCGTTCGCCCGACGGGCAATGGGAAGCGCTGGCCGATGGCTGGAACCTGATCGTGCGCCGGGTGGCCGATGGCCGAAGCGTGCAGCGCACCGACGATGGACGCGCCGAGGATTATTTCGATCCGGAAAGCATTGCCTGGTCGCCTGATTCGCAGCGGTTGGCGGTGTATCGGGTACGGCCGGGTACTGCGCGCCGCGTCACCCGCGTGGAGGCCGCACCGGCCGGACGTCTTCAACCGCTCGTGCACACCCAGCTGTATCCCAAGCCGGGCGATGCGGTGGATGTGGAACGGCCGGTGCTTCTGGCGGTGGATGGCACGCGGCGGGTGGTGGACAACGCCTTGTTTGCCACGCCGTACTCCTTGTCGCCGCTGCAATGGCGGACGGATGGGCGCAGCGTGAGCTTTGAGTATGTGCAACGCGGCTTTCAGCACATGCGCGTGATTGCGGTGGATGCCCGCAGCGGGCGGGCGCATGTGGCCGTGGCCGAAGACGCACGCACCTTCGTCTATGCGGACCGCAGCTTTCGTCACGATGTGGACGCGCATGGCAACGAGATTGTGTGGATCTCCGAACGCGACGGCTGGCGGCACCTGTATCTGGTCGATGGCCGCAGCGGCAGGTTCAAACGCCAGCTCACGCGCGGGCCGTGGATCGTGCGCGATGTGCTGCGCGTGGACGACGCACAACGGCGCATCTGGTTCACTGCCAGCGGCACGGAGGCGGGCAGGGACCCGTACTACCGGCAGCTGTACAGCGTGGATTTCGACGGCCGCCGGTTGACCCGGCTCACCCACACCGATGCCGATCACGATGTGGCCATTGCAGAGGACGGCCGGCATTACGTCGATGTCTACTCGCGTCCGGATCTGCCGCCGGTGATGGAGCTGCACGCCATCGATGGCCGGCTGCTGCAGCAGGTGGAGCAGGGCAACATCGACAAGCTGCTGGCGGCCGGCTGGCGCGCGCCGGAGACCTTCGTGGCCAAGGGCCGCGATGGCCGCACCGACATCTGGGGCATGGTGGTGCGCCCGCGCGATTACGACCCGCACAAACAGTATCCGGTGATCGAGAACATCTACGCCGGCCCGCACGACGCTTTTGTGCCAAAGACATTCTGGCCGTTCGGTTATCACTCCGGTGGCGACAAGCAGATCGGCATGCAGGCGCAGGCCGATCTGGGCTTCATCGTGGTGATGATCGACGGCATGGGCACCGCCAACCGCTCCAAGGCCTTCCATGATGTGGCGTGGAAGAACCTGGGCGATTCCGGCTTTGCCGATCGCATCGCCTGGCACCGTTCGCTGGCCGCCAGGGATCGGTCCTACGACATCGGCCGGGTCGGCATCTACGGCGCCTCGGCCGGTGGGCAGAGCACGCTGGGCGCGCTCGAACGCCATCCGGAGTTCTACAAGGTGGGCGTGGCGTTTGCCGGTTGTTACGACAACCGCATGGACAAGATCAGCTGGAACGAGCAGTGGATGGGCTGGCCGGTGGATGCCGGGTATGCGCAGGCCTCGGGCGTGGTCAATGCCGCCAAGTTGCAGGGCGACCTGCTGCTGATCGTCGGCGAGCAGGACAGCAATGTGGACCCGGCCTCCACCGCGCAGGTGGTCGATGCCCTGATCAAGGCCGGCAAGGACTTCGAGCTGCTCAACGTGCCCGGTGGCGAGCATTCGGTGGGCCGTTCCAGCGGGCCGATCGACTATGTGCAGCGTCGCCAGTACGACTTCTTCTTGCGCCACCTGCGCAACGAACCCACGCCGCACTGGAACTCACTACCGTCGGAGGCGCGATGATGCGTTTGTTGGCCTTGAAGATGCCGCGGCCGCGTGGCCGCCTCGCGGCCCTGCTGTGGTCGCTGGCGATGTTGGCCGCCAGCGTGCCGCTGCTGGCCAGTGCAGAAGAGCTGCCGCGCTTCGTCACCCAGAATGGCCGCCATGCGCTGTTTGTCGATGGCGCGCCTTACACTGTGCTGGCCGCGCAGCTGCACAACTCCAGTGCCTGGCCGGCCGTGCTGCCGAAGGCGCTGGACGAGGTGGTCGCGCTGCATGCCAATACAGTGGAAGCGCCGGTGTACTGGGAGCAGTTCGAGCCGGCGCCTGGCCGCTTCGATACCACCAACGTGGATGCACTGATCGCCGGCGCACGCAAGCGCGGCCTGCGCGTGGCCTTGCTGTGGTTCGGCAGCTGGAAGAACGGCCAGATGCATTACGTGCCGGAGTGGATCAAGCGCGACGACACCACGTACCCGCGCATGCGCGATGCCAATGGCGAACCGGTGGACGTGCTGTCGCCGCATGTGGCCGCCAACATGCAGGCCGATGCGCGCGCCTTCACCGCGTTGATGCAGCACCTGCGCAAGGTCGATGGCGACCGCCACACGGTGATCCTGGTACAGGTGGAAAACGAGCCCGGCGCGATCGGCACGGTGCGCGACCATGGCCCGGCCGGCGAGGCGGCGTTCGCGCAGCCGGTGCCCGCTGCGATCGCGCAGGCGCTGGGCAAGCCGCAGGGCAGTTGGCAACAGCTGTTCGGTGCCGAGGCCGCCGAAGCCTTCAATGCGCATGCAACGGCGGCGTATATCGAACAGGTGGCCGCAGCCGGCAGGCGCGCGTATCCGCTGCCGCTCTACGTCAACACCTGGCTGCGCTACAAGGGCAAGCGTTACCCAGGCATGGATTACCCGTCCGGCGGTGCGACGGTGAACGTGTTCGCGCTATGGCGCGCGGCCACCCCGTCGATCGACTTCATCGGCACCGATATCTACACCAGCGACTACAACGAATACACCAAGGTCATCGGCCAGTACGCGCGGCCGGACAATCCGGCCTGGGTGTCGGAGACCGGCTTCGAAGCGGCGACGGCGCCATACCTGTTCCATGTGCTGGGGCAGGGCGGGATCGGGTTTTCGGTGTTCGGCATGGATGGCAACCCGGACAGCGCAGCCAACCGCGCCGCGATTGCAGCGCACGCGGCCAACTTCAAGCTGCTGGCGCCGCTGCAGCGCCTGATCGCCCAGGCGGCCTTCGACGGCCGGCTGCAGGCAGTGGCAGAACAACCCGGCGCGCCGCAACGCACGCTGCGTTTCGGCGACTGGCAGGCCAGGGTGTCGTTCGGCGCGCCGCTATGGGGCGATGCGCCGGCGATCCTGCCGGGTAACGACGACCATGCAGGTCGGCTGCTGGTGGCGCAGCTGGGGCCGGAGGAGTTCCTGGTCACCGGCATGGCCGCGCGCATTGAATTTTTCCGCGAGGCGGCCGATACCCGTCATGGACAACTGTTGCGGGTGGAGCAGGGGCGGTATGTGGACGGGCGCTGGCAGGTCGAAAGACAGCTCAACGGCGACCAGACCGACTACGGGCTCAACTTCGGGCGGGTGGATGCGGCCGGCGAGGTGCCGGTGGTCTTGCGTGTGCGGGTAGGCACCTATTGAGCCTGCGTGAGGCGGCTGGGCAGCCGTGAGGTGGGCGTGATCGGAATCGGTGGGTGGGACACGTCATTGCCGTTCCTGTCAGCTGATTCCACCTCGTGAGACACGCTCGCCACGCGCCTCGGTGGGCGTAGGAAAGACAGCAGTGCGGCGCGACTGCCGGCAACGATTGTGTTGATTGGTTGGCAAACAAACGTCATTGGTTATTTCTCAGTTTCTGCACCGGAGCCATCATGAGCATCAGTAGCATCGCCAGTTCCGGAATGCGGGTCGCCGCACTGCGCCAGCAGGTGGCCGCCAGCAATGTGGCGCGTCAGCCGGTGGACGGCAGTCCACGTCAGGCCGTTGCAGCCAGCACGCAGCTCAATGGTGGAGTAGCAGCCAGCGTGGTCGACGCCAACGCCGATCCATCGGCACCGGCCACCGGTCTGGTCGAAGGCCTCTCGGCACGCAACGACTTCCAGGCCAACGCCACTGCGCTGCGGCGCTCCGACGAGATGCTGGGTAGCTTGCTGGATGTGCTGAGCTGAGAGCCTGGATTGACAAAGGCCGGTTGTCGATCTAGTGCATTAGGTGCGCGGCCTTCGCCGTGATGCCGCATCTGGCTGCACCTGAAACCGGATTTACGTTCTGCATTTTGTGGAGTCAGCGAATTGATGGCTGCTGCTTATGCCAGTATCGATAGACGACTCGATAGTGCGCTTGTCTTGGCTGCGGGTTTTTAGGGCAGTGCGGATAGAGCGCAAGCGTGGAGCAGTTGGTCTGATAGCTGGCCGCAGGGCCGTTGCCCACCCACCATCGCAGGACACGCCGCAAGTACGTCCGTGTAGGCTCTTACGCGGCATCCATGCCGCGTAAGGTCCCGCGACGGTGGGCAGCCAACGGCCAGTCGAGAGTGTCGGTTTGCAGTGTGCAAGCAGTGCATGACGCGCTTCTGATTCGCTAACGTTCATGTGGTTGCGGCCCAAATCAGCAAGCCGATGGAATCCGCGAGATGGACCGCTTTTCACAACGCTAGCGTAGCTCCCGGGTGCGATGTCCTTGCCGATTGCGGGACCGTGCGGCGGCATCAATGCCGCCACCGAGCCCCCACGGGCGGGTTCACGGCGTGTCCGGCGAGCGGCGAGGGCACCGCGCCCTCGACTGACTCGCGGTTGGCCTGGAGCGTCGCGCTGAAGCCGTTGTACTCACTGCCGCTCACTTTCCGTCAGTACCCAACACCTGCGCCACATCCACGATATCCACGCCCTGCAGCTGTCCCAGCCAGTTGTCGAACCAGGGCTTATGCATCGCGCCCACCACCGCCAGCACACGTGCACCGGGTTGGTCGGCAAAGCTGGCACGCACGTTGGACACCATGCGCAGGTTGCGGATCTCCCAGCCGGATACGTAGCGATAGCCGTAGTGTTGCGGCGAACCCTCGCTCAGTGCGGCGCGAAAATCCACCGCGATGGCCAACTGCTGGCTGGCCGGCAGGTTGATCGCGCGATAGAGCTCCAGCAGCTTGCCTTGACTTGCCAACTGGTCCTCGCGCTCACGCATGGTGCTCGCCCGCGGTGCGGCCTTGTCCCAGGCGGCCTGGATCGCCTTGCCATACGCCGCCGGGTCGCCCAGGTCCACGTTGTCGCCGGTGTGATCGTCGGCCGGGTGGACGCGTTGCAGGCCAAGGCGTGCCGCCAACCGTGCGGCGATCTGGTAACTCTCGTTGGGGCGCTGTTCCATGCTGCGCAGTCGCGCGACCAGCGCCGCATCCAGGCCATCGCCGCTGCGCTGTTCGGCTGGCGCAAGCTGCAGCCACTGCACCAGCGCAGATGGTGGCTCGCCCGAGGCCAGAAACAGCGCAGCCAGGTGCCGACGCTGTGCCGGCGTGGGCGCACTGGGCAAGCTGCGGAGCGCTGCACGGACTTGGCCGAGAGCGGTGGGAACGTCCAGACCGGTGGCACGCGCCGCCTCGCTGGTGTCGGGGCAATAGGTCGTGGTGTCCTCGGGCAGATACACCGCCGGATGGCGACGCATCAGATCGCAGGTTTCGCCCGACAGGTCCTCTGTGGTGATGATGGTCGGCGCGTACGCGGCCAGCCGGTCCATCAGCGGTTGCAGGCGCGCTGCACCGATATCGCTACCCTTGGGCAATTGCGACAGATGCACGCTGCCGAGCACCAGCACCTGGGTGCGCGGGGCGGCCATCTCGGCATCCAGTTGCGACAGATCCACCTGCGCCTGCGCGATGCAGGGCGCGATCAAGGCCAGCCACAGCCAGCGATGCGCCGGACGTTGCAACCGCCTGGCGGACGCGCTGCCGGCATCGAGAAACCGCGCTGCGGCGCGGGCATTGTGCGCAATGCGCGGTAGGGATGGCTGCATGGCGGTCCTTGTGGGTGGGCTTGGGTTGCGTGGCGCTCTGGCGACGATGTCGCCTGCGTCTGTGCAGCCAGTGTGGCTGCCACCGCAGGTACCGGCGTGGCCAGAAAGTCACGTGGCTAAATGGCAGGGGGCGGCAACTGGGCGCTGCGCCGTTGCTGCGATGGCAGCGCAGCAACAGCTGCTTGTGTGCGGATTTCCGCACACGTGCCAGACAGCTGCCACAAGACGCAAGCCGCGCAGTCGCGCACGATGTGGATGAGATCACTCGAGGGCGCGACGATGGACCGCAGGACCTTTTTGCGTCAGGGCATGGCCGCGACCGCGGCGGTGGGCGCAGGTGCCGCGCTCGCGAAGCCGGGCACGCCGCACACCTCGGCGACGTTGCCGCCACCGGCGCTGCCACGTCTTGAAGCACTGCCGTCGGCCGCGCATGTCGGCAGCAAACTTTGCAGCTTTCGGCATCTGCAGCAGGACTGGACCGTCTACGAGCATCTCGACGACCCGCAGGGTGCGCTGACGCTGTGGACCGACAGCGGCATGCTGCGCCTGGATAAACGCACCGAGCCGGCCTATCCGGCCGAGGGCAAGCCCTACCTCGGCATGCCGCTGGCCGAGGTGGCGATGGCCGAGGCGGATCTGCTCGCCGACCGCCTGCTGCGCGATGGCGACCCGGACGAGGCGCAGGTGCGCGATGTCGCGCCGCCGCCGGCCTCGCTGCTCGACCCCAAGGACACTGGCGGGCGCTGGCCATGGACCACCTTCGTCGGCACGCGCGAAAGCCTGGACACCATGCCGATCCTGCCCAACGGCCGTAGCCGCACCACGCGGCCCGAACACGCCTTCCCCGAGTTGGGCAACGAGGCGCTGATCAACCGGCGTGAGGAAGGCCTGCTGGGCGGCTGGATGCCGGCAGTGCGCAAGGTGATGCGGCGCGACGGCGAGGCCGATGGCTGGTACGACGTGCTGGTGTTTGCCGATGTGCGTGCCAGCGATCGCTTCGTGGTGCAGACCTGGCACCGCACGATGCATGTGCGCGGCGGCGAGATCGTCGGCGTGCATTACACCTACAGCTATCCCGCGTTCGCACCGTCGCGCAAGCCAGCCACCGCTGAGCAGTTCTACGCGGGGTTGATCGATTTCGCCGCGTATTGGCAGCAGGCCCTGGACGGCACGGTGCAGGCGCAGCTGCCCGATGCCAGCTGGAACGACATGGCGCAGTTCGCCTTCGCGCGCGAACTGGTGGTGCGCCCCGGTGGGGACTATCCGAAGTACGGCGCGGTGGAGCGCGACTACTACGGTAACGAGTACGACGGCTTCCAGGACACCTTCACCAGTTCGCTCTACGCCAATCTGGAATGGGGCCGCTTCGCGCAGGCCGCTGCGGTGCTGGACAATTACTTCGACGAGTTCGTGCAGGACGACGGCCTGCCGAACATGCGCGGGCCGGAGGTCGGGCAGTTCGGGCTGACCCTGTCGCTGCTGGCGCGCTATCTGCGCTACACCGGCGATGCGGCGCGGTTGCGGCGCCTGCTGCCCAAGATCGCCGCCACCGCGCAGCTGCTGTGCGAGCTGCACGACCAGGCGCTGGCCTTGCCGCGCAGCGCGCATGGGCATGGCCTGCTGCACGGCTGGAACGAATCCGATGCCTGCCTGTTTCCCGACCCGTCGCTGTGGTGGAAACCGTATTACGCCAACAGCGCGCTGACGATTCGCGGCTGGGAAGACATTGCCCAGGTCTGGAGCACGCTCGGCGGCGATGCCGGCCTGGCCGCGCAATGGCAGCGTCGCGCCAGGCAGTTGCGTGCACGGCTGCACGCCAGCCTGCGTGCCAATGTGCGTCGCGATCTGTCGCCGCCGTATATCGGCCCGTTGCCGGGCACCACACTGACGTTTCGCCAATCGCTGCTGCAGGAAAAACCCAGCGAACAGCAGTGGCCGCATCGCGCCTATGCCGAGTTGCTGCAGGCCGATGTACTGCCCGAGGACCTGGCCAACCTGGTGATCGATTGCCTGCGCGGCCATGGCGGCACCAGCATCGGCGTGGTGGCCAATATCGCACCGCCGGAGCCGGGCAGCCGTGATCTGCTCGGCTTCATTTCCTACGGCTATGCGCAACAGCTGCTGCGGCTGGATCGCATCGAAGAGTATCTGCTGTTCGTCTACGCGCATCGCTACCAGGTGCATACCCGCGGCAGCTGGACGGCCGGCGAGGTCAGCGGCATCACCGGCGGCATGCCGTTGTTCTGCATCCCCGCGCAGATGACCATCCCGTTGCTGCTGCGCTGGATGCTGGTCAGCGACGACAGCGCGGGCGAGCAGTTGTTCCTGGCACGTGCGCTGCCGCGCGCATGGCTGGGCAGTGGCGCTGCGGTCGGCATCACGGCGGCGCCCACACGCTGGGGCACGCTCACGCTGAGCTTGCGCGCTGACGTGGAGGCACGCCGTATCGATGCCGAGGTGCAACTGCCGGAACGGTCACCCAGGCACACCTGGCTGAGCCTGCGTGTGCCCAAGGGTCAGAAGCTCACCCGCGTGCTCGTCGACGGCAAGCCGGCGCGTCCGCAGGGCCCGCATGCCGATCGTGTGGCATTGCCCGGCAGCACGGCGGCGGTGAAGGTGCAGGCCTGGTACGCGTGATGGGCCGTTGGCGCGATGACCGTGCCAGCCCTGTCGCGTTACCGCGGCCGCCATCGACCACGGAGGCCTTCGCAGGCCGTTGTGTACAGGCCGCTTCGGGCATGCACCCCATTGCCAATGCACGTCCTCCCATCTCGACGTGCACGACGCGCAGCCAATAACCACGCCATCTCCGCAGATAGACACATGACGCCACTCCTGCACCAGACCTTTCAGTGGCACCGCATCGCTGCGTGCTGCCTCAGCATTGCACTCTGGACGCTGTCGGCAAGCGCGGCGGCTGCCACGACCACGCCCGCGCAGTACGCGCAGGCGATCGGCCTGTCCGATCACTACGCGTCGCTGGTCGACAGGCAACCGACCGCGCCGGTGTGGATCGATGCGGGGCATTTCCTGTATCGGCGTGGTGTTGCAGGTGCCAATCAGGCGCCGGCCATCGAGTACCGCCTGGTGGATGCGGCCAGCGGCCGCAATACGCTGGCCTTCGATCATGCGCGGCTGGCGGTGGCCTTGACGCAGGCCGGTGCGCAAGGCATCGACGCCACGCATCTGCAGCTGGAACAACCCACGCTGCAACAGCAGCGCCTGGGCTTCCAGCTGGCGAAGCGGGGCTGGCAATGCGACCTGGCCCGCTATCGCTGCACGCATGTGCCCGACCGCGACCTGCAGGCCGAATCGATGGACATGCGGCTGCCGCTCAAGCAGGGCGAGCGGCAGGCCAGGCTCTCGCCGGATGGCCGCTGGCGCGCCTGGGTGGAGCAGGCCAATCTGGTCATCGCACCGGTCGGCGGCGGCGCGCGCAGCGTGCTCAGCCGCGATGGCAGTGCCGATGATTACTACGCGCTCGACAGCGTTGTGTGGTCGCCGGACTCGCAGCATCTGGCTGCGTATCGGGTCAAGGCGCCACCGCCGCGCATGGTCTATTACATCGAATCGGCGCCGGCCGACCAGCTGCAGCCGAAGCTGCATCAGCAGGTCTATCCCAAGCCCGGCGATGCCTTGCCGGTGATGCAGCCGGTGTTGTTCGACATCGCCACGCACGCGGCGCATCCGGTGGCGATGACGCTGCTGCCCAATGCCTTCAGCTTGAGCGAGATGGTCTGGTGGAAGGACAGCCGCGGGCTCACCTTCGAATACAACGCACGCGGGCACCAGCTGTATCGGGTCATCGAAGTGGACGCACGCACGGCCGCCGCGAGCACGCTGATCGAGGAAACCTCGCCCACCTTCATCGAATACTCCGAACTCAGCGGCGAGCACGAAGACGGCGGCAAGCACGCGCGGCGCGACCTGGCCGACGGGGCGCAGATCCTGTGGGCCTCCGAGCGCGATGGCTGGGAGCATGTCTACCTGTACGACGGCCACAGCGGCGAAGTGATCCGCCAGGTCACGCGGGGCGACTGGGTGGTACGCAAGCTCGATTACCTCGACGAGGCCGCCGGGCAGCTGTATTTCACCGCCTCCGGCATGCAGCCCGGCGAAGACCCGTATTACCGCCATGCCTACCGCATCGGTCTGGACGGCAGCGGGCTCACTGCATTGACGCCAGCGGCCGCCGATCACCAGGTGCGCTATTCACCCGATGGCAAATGGTACCTGGACCTGTACTCGCGCGTGGATCTTGGCCCGGTGCTGGAGTTGCGGCGCAGTGCCGACGGCGGGTTGGCACGCACCGTGGAGCGCACCGACCTGCGTCGTCTGCAGGCTGCCGGCTGGCAGCCACCGTTGCCGTTCCACACCACCGGCCGCGACGGCAGGACCGAGATCTGGGGCGTGATCCAGCGCCCGCAACACCTGGATCCGCAGCAGCGCTACCGCGTGATCGAAGACATCTACGCCGGCCCGCAGGGGTCCTTCGTCCCCAAGACGTTCAGCACCCGCACGCCAGCGCTGACCGCGCTGGGATTTGCGGTCGCGCAGATCGATGGCATGGGCACCAATAATCGCTCGCGCGCCTTCCACGATGTGGCCTGGCGCAACCTCAAGGATGCCGGCCTGCTGGATCGTATTGCCTGGCACAAGGCCGCTGCCGCGCAGTATCCCTGGTACGTCATCCACGGCGGTGTCGGTGTCTACGGGACCTCGGCCGGTGGCCAGAACGCATTGGGTGCGCTGCTGTTCCATCCGGAATTCTATGTGGCAGGCGTGGCCAATTCCGGTTGCCACGACAACCGCATGGACAAGATCTGGTGGAACGAGCAATGGATGGGGTGGCCGGTTGGGCCGTGGTATGCCGAATCGTCGAACGTGGAAAACGCCGCGCGGCTGCAAGGGCATCTGCTGCTGGTCACCGGCGACATGGACATGAATGTCGATCCGGCCAGCACCTTGCAGGTGGCCGATCGCCTGATCAAGGCCGGCAAGGATTTCGACCTGCTGGTGGTACCTGGCGGCGATCAC
The DNA here is from genome assembly GCF_003992965.1 of Xanthomonas sp. BRIP62409. Lineage (NCBI taxonomy): Bacteria > Pseudomonadati > Pseudomonadota > Gammaproteobacteria > Lysobacterales > Lysobacteraceae > Xanthomonas > Xanthomonas sp. BRIP62409. The sequence continues at coordinate 414,489 of NZ_QEZJ01000017.1, forward strand.
GGTGCCGGCGGCGACTACGGCAAGCGCCGCCTGCTGGACTTTTTCCTGCGCTGGATGCGGCAATCGCCAACGCCGGACTGGAACCACACCCAGGCAGCGACACCGACGCAGACGCCGTGACAGCCCAGGTTCGGGCCTGCCGGCACACCGGTTGACGGCACTGCATAGACCGCGGCCGTTGAACGAGTGCGGGCAGGGCAGTGCACGTTGACGGCCCTCAGTGCACTCGTGCATGCAGACGCATCACGCGATGCCTGGATCGACCGACATCGCAGATGGTTGCAGGGGATACATCGCCCAGGGTGCATCACCATTGGTCTTGCACGTAACGTCCAGCTGCCGACATCGCTGCAGAGCTCATCGACACAGGCTGGTTCATTTGCGAACCATGCGGTTATCCGCATGCGCTGTCGCCAAATGCGACAAGACGTGGCGCATGCGCACAGGCACATTGTGACCAGCTGATGAAACTGGAGCGCATGGGCGCCTCCGGTGCGGAACCAACACCTTTTTCGACAACACGCGCTGCTGCGCGACCCTGGGTGGTCGTGCGCGTCGCAGGTTGTCTGCATGTCTGCAGCACGGCCGTGGCGAGAGATGTCGCTGCGTGCGCGGCTGCCATCCATCTTGCCCTGCGCTGGTGTCCGCCGGCACGGGCGTGTGTTGCCCATCGTTTGTCTGCCATACGACTCAGGAGCCCTGCATGCCGATGTTGCTGTTGCCTCTCTCCCGGACCACCGGCACGACCACGCGCCCGCTGCCGAGCATGCTCAGCTCCGCACTGCTGCTGGCGCTCTCTGCGGGCGCCGCCGCTCCCGTGTCTGCGCAGCAGGCAGGCAACAGCGCTGATGCGCCACAAACGCTGGATAGCGTGGTCGTTACCGGCTCGCGTCTGCGCCGCGTGGATACCGAAACCGCCAACCCGGTGGTCACGGTCAGCCAGGAACAGATCGCCGCCACCGGCAAGGCCACGGTCGGCGACCTGCTGCAGGAGCTGCCATCGATCGCTGGCAACGCCACGAATCCTTACACCAACAACGGCGGCGGCACCGGTGCGTCGGCCATTTCGCTGCGCGGCCTGGGCGACAAACGCACGCTGGTGCTGGTCAACGGTATTCGTCTGGCCTACAACGACGTCAACGCGATTCCGTCCAGCATGATCGAGCGCATCGAAGTGCTCAGCGACGGTGCCTCTGCGGTTTATGGCTCCGACGCCATCGGCGGTGTGGTCAATTTCATCCTGCGCAGCCAGTTCGACGGTGTGCAGTTCAGCAGCGACTTCGGCACCAGCAGCGAAGGCGATGGCAATCGACGCAACTTCACCCTGACCACCGGCAAGACCTGGGAGCGCGGCAGCCTGATCGGCGGCCTGTCGTATCACAATATCGATCCGGTCTCGGCAGCGGCGCGCGACTATTCCAGGGACGCGCTCGCACTGACCAACGGGCAACCGGTGAAGCAGGGCTCGTCCGCAACGCCGACCGGTACCGTGAATTTCAACGACGGCTCGGATCAGTCCGCGCAGCTGGCGCAGGCCAACGGCTGCGGGCGGGTCACCCTCAATAGCGGCGTCAGCGGTCATGCCGGCCCGGGCGATTTCCACTGTTACAACGCCAGCGCCGACTCCTACAACTACCAGCCGTTCAACCTGTTGCAGACCCCGCAAAAGCGCACCAATGCGTTCTTGCTGGGCAGCTATCGCTTCAGCGACAACGTCGAAGGCTACGTCAACACCTGGTTCAGCAAAACAGAGTCCGCCTCGATCATTGCGCCGATCCCGATCTTCGCCAACGGCGACAACATCCTGGTGTCGGCGCAGAGCTACTACAACCCGTTCGGCGTGAACTTCGGCACCGATCGCAGCACCGGCACCTCCTACAACGACCTCAACACGCGCGCCACCGTGCTGGGCAATCGCAGCTATCAGTACAACACCTACAACTTCCAGATCAGCCCCGGCCTGCGCGGCCGCTTCGGCGACAGCTCCTGGCAGTGGGATGCCACCTTCAACTATGGCAAGGTCAAACAGAAGTCGATCAACAACGGCTTTCTCGACTATGTCGCATTCAACCAGGCCATCGGCCCGTCGTTCCTGGACAGCGATGGCGCAGTCAAGTGCGGCAGCGCAGGCGCGGCGATTGCCGGCTGCACACCGCTGAACTTCTTCAACCTCACCGACAGCGCCAACCTGTCCACCTTGCAGGGCATGGTGGTCAACCCGATCGTGACCAGCGTCTACACGGTCAAGCAATTCGAGGCCAATGCCAACGGCTCGCTGTTCGATCTGCCGGCCGGCACCGTCAGCCTGGCAACCGGCATCTCGTATCGTAAGGAGCGCTCGACCACCGCCTCGGACCCGCTATGGACCGGCGATGAAGACGGCCTGTGCGGGGTGATCGAATTCTGTTCGTCCACCCTGGCCGGCAGTTTCGACGTCAAGGAAGCCTATGCCGAGGCGCTGTTCCCGCTATTGAAGGACTTGCCCGGCATCAACGCCTTTAACATCACCTTGGGCACGCGCTTTTCCGATTTCAGTTCGGTCGGCAGCAAGACCAACAGCAAGGTGTCGCTGGAATATCGCCCGATCGAGAACCTGCTGATCCGCGGCACGGTGTCGGAGGTGTTCCGCGCGCCCAACATCAACGAGCTGTACGCCGGCGTGGCCGGCGATGCGGCCACCGTCAACGACCCGTGCAATGGCTACACCGGTGGCAACACCGTGGCCTGCGCCAATGTGCCCACCGACGGCAGCTACCAGCAATCCGATGGCCAGGTGTCGGGCAAGGTGTCAGGCGCGGCGGTGGCCGGGTACCAGCTCAAGCCGGAAACCGGCAAGTCCTACGACGTGGGGCTGGTGTACGACCCGCAGTGGATCGACGGCCTGTCGCTGAGCGCGGACTGGTGGCGCATCGATCTGGAAGACACCATCACCACGGTGTCGGCGCAGACCGTGCTCAATCAATGTTTCGCCAATTCGGCCAGCGCCTTTTGCGCGTTGATCCATCGCAACGGCAACGGCACCATCAACTACATCGCCGAACCCACCGTCAACCTGGGCAAGCTGTGGGCCAAGGGCATGGACTTCAACCTGACTTACCGCGCGCCGCCCACCGCGTGGGGCAATCTCAGCGCCGGGCTCAACGGCACCTATCTCACCCGCTACGACGTGCTGCCCGACACCACCGACCCCAGCTCGGTCACCATCCACAACGTGGGCCGCTATACCCAGGCCTACGGCAACTTCCCGCGCTGGCGCGCGCTGGGCACGGTGAACTGGGCGTTGGGCGACTGGAGCGCCACCTGGCGCATCCGCTATGTCGGCCACACCGCCATCGGCAGTTCGGACCCGGATCAGAGCCTGTCGGCCGATTCCAGCGAACCGATGGTGGTGCGCAAGATCGGCGCCTACGTCTACAACAACCTGCAGCTCGGCTACAACGTCGAGCCGTGGCACACGCGTTTCGAAGTGGGCGTGGACAATATCGCCAACAAGCAGCCGCCGCTGTACTACTCCAACAACGTCGGCAATGCCAATACCGATGTGGCTACCTACGATCTGCTGGGTCGGTTCTACTGGGCGCGTGCCACGGTGAAGTTCTGATCGGGCGGTTTGTCGCCGGTGCGTGCGGCCAGATGTCATCGGTCGCGCGCATGTCTGTGCAGTCGCGGATGTGCGCGGTTGCGCAGGTGTGTGTCGCAATGGCGCGTGGTCTGTGCGCGCAGACAGGAGTTAAGCTGAGCCCATGACGGATATGCATGCAAGCAACTTGCCCGACGACCACGCGCCGAGTCTGTCACGGCGCCGTTTTCTGGCCTGGAGCAGCCTGGCGGTTGCGGCGGGTTTCCTGAGGTTTCCGGCGCAGGCCAGTGCCGCGCAACCCGGCAGCGTGCGCGCCGTGCCGCTGGCGCAGGTGCGGCTCGCGCCGTCGTTGTTCCTGGACGCGCTGCAGACCAATCGTCGCTATCTGATGCGGCTGCAGCCGGACCGGCTGCTGCACAACTTCGTACTCTACGCAGGGCTCGATCCCAAGGCCAAGGCATACGGCGGCTGGGAGGCGGATACCATCGCCGGGCATACGCTGGGCCACTATCTCAGCGCGCTGGCACTGATGCATGCGCAGACCGGCGATGCGCAATGCCGCGCACGCGCAGCCTATCTGGTGGGCGAGCTGGCGCGGTGCCAGGCACACGCAGGCGATGGTTACGTGGCCGGCTTCACCCGCAAGAATGCCGCAGGCAAGATCGAAAGCGGCCGCGCGGTGTTCGATGAGCTCAAGCGCGGCAAGATCGACCCGGCCCCGTTCTACCTCAACGGCAGCTGGGCACCGCTGTACACCTGGCACAAGCTGTTTGCCGGCCTGCTCGACGTGCATGCGCATTGCGACAATGCGCAGGCGCTGCAGGTGGCGGTGGGCCTGGCCGGCTATCTGCAAGGCGTCTTCGCCGCACTCGACGACGCCCAGCTGCAGAAGGTGCTGTCGTGCGAATTCGGCGGCCTCAACGAATCCTTCGTCGAGCTGCATGTGCGTACCGGCGATGCGCAGTGGCTTGCGCTGGCGCAGCGCCTGCACCACCACGCCGTGCTCGACCCACTCATCGCCCAGCGCGACGAGCTGGTGCACCAGCATTCCAACACCAACATCCCCAAGCTGATCGGCCTGGCACGCGAGTACGAAGTCACCGGCGATGCCGCCTCGGGCGCGGCGGCGCGCTTCTTCTGGCACACCGTCACCGACCACCATACCTACGTGATCGGCGGCAACGGCGACCGTGAGTACTTCCAGCAGCCGGACAGCATCTCGAAGTTTCTCACCGAGCAGACCTGCGAGCACTGCGCCAGCTACAACATGCTCAAGCTCACCCGGCACCTGTACCAGTGGGGCCCGCAGGCCGAGTTCTTCGACTACTACGAGCGCACGCTGCTCAACCACGTAATGGCGCAGCAGCATCCGCGCACCGGCATGTTCACCTACATGACACCGATGCTGGCCGGCGAAGCGCGCGGCTGGTCGTCGCCGTTCGACGATTTCTGGTGCTGCGTCGGCAGCGGCATGGAAGCGCATGCCCAGTTTGGCGACTCGATTTACTGGCAGGACGGGCAGGGCGTTTACGTCAACCTGTATGTGCCCTCCAGCGTGCGCGACGCCGTCGGGCTGGACATGACCCTGCACAGCACGATGCCGGAGCAGGGCAGCGCCTCGCTTCGCATCGATGCCGCCCCGGCCGAGCAACGTACGCTCGCGCTGCGCGTGCCCGGCTGGGCGCAGTCGCCGCTGCTGCATCTCAACGGCCAGCCGGTCGATGCGGCCGTCAGCGAAGGCTACCTGCGCATCACCCGCCGCTGGCGCGCTGGCGACACGCTCACCCTGTCGTTGCAGATGCCGTTGCGCCTGGAAGCCACACCCGACGACCCGGCCTGGGTCTCGCTGCTGCGCGGGCCGCTGGTGCTGGCGGCCGACCTGGGCGATGCGGCAAAACCCTGGTCGGGCAAGGCCCCGGCATTGATCGGCGGCGATGAGGTGTTGCAGCGCCTGCAGCCGGTGGCAGGCCAGGCCGCGTTCGACTACCGCGACGGCGATCAGCACTGGCGCTTCTCGCCGTTCTACGCCCAGTTCGATCGCCGCAGCGCGCCCTACCTGGAGCATCGCGACACAGCCGCATGGCAACAGCACCAAGCCGAACAGGCCGCAGCAGACGCGAAACAACAGGCGCTGGACGCCCGCGCACTGGACCGCATCGCCCTGGGCGATGAAGCATCCGAAAAAGCCCACGGCCTGCACAGCGAAAGCTCCTACGCACTGAGCTACCGCCGCCGCGCCGGCCGCGATGCCCGCACCGGCGGCTTCATCGCCTTCACCCTGCGCAACACCGCCCGGGCCCGCATCCTGCGCCTGCGCTATTGGGGCGACGAAACCCGCCGCCGCTTCCGCATCCTCGCCGACGGCGAACTCATCGCCAACGAACGCCTGGACGGCAACCGCGGCCTGGACTTCGTCGATGTGGATTACGCCTTGCCTGCAGCGGTGGCAGGCCGCGCCACCTTGCAGATCCGCATCGAGCCGGAGACTGGCTATTCGGCAGGGCCGGCGTTCGGGTGCTGGGTGCTGGAGTCGGCGTAAGCGCCGCCGCGGCTGGTCTTCAATGACATTGCCTGCGCTTTGGCCGGAGCGCGCATGATGCGCGCAGGCATCGCGACGCACCCGGCCATGATCCCGACAACGAGGACCCGATAAGCGTCCGACTGATTTTTTCCTAGGGCCGCATTCGGCAAGACTATCGTCATCGTCCCATGTGCATCTGCGTTATGGAGGAGTGCGAGCCGTTACCGAGGCGGTGTGGTGTTGGATACCGCTGTCGCCGCTCTTCCAATCGTCGCCACGAGACAGGCCCAAAAAAAAAGACCGGCGCATGCGCCGGTCCTGGTGTGTCACGAAAGGTGTCGCAACGCTTACGCCGACAACTCCAACAACAACTTGTTCAACCGCTTCACATAGCCGGCCGGGTCCTTGAGGCTATCGCCGGCCGCCAAGGCGGCCTGGTCGAACAACACCCGGCTCAGATCGCCGAAGCGATCCATGTCGGCTTCCGCATCCAGCTTTTCGATCAGCGGGTGGGCCGGGTTGAATTCGAATACCGGCTTGGTTTCCGGCACGGCCTGGCCGCTGGCTTCCAGCAGCTGACGCATCTGCAGGCCCAGGTCGCCCTGGCCGATGGCGAGGATGGCCGGGGAATCGGTCAGGCGGTGCGAGACGCGCACTTCGGCCACGTCGTCGCCCAGGGCGGCCTTGATGCGCGAGGCCAGGCCTTCCTTGGACTTGGCGACTTCTTCCTGCGCCTTCTTGTCTTCCTCCGAATCCAGCTTGCCCAGGTCCAGGTCACCGCGGGCCACGTCCACGAACGACTTGCCGTCGAATTCGGTGAGGTAGCTCATCAGCCATTCGTCAATGCGGTCGGTGAGCAGCAGCACTTCGATGCCCTTCTTGCGGAACACTTCCAGATGCGGGCTGTCCTTGATCTGCGCATAGCTTTCGCCGGTGAGGTAGTACAGCTTGTCCTGGCCCTCGGCCAGGCGGCTCACGTAATCGGCCAGGCCCACACTCTGCGCGCCAGTGGTGTCATGCGTGGAGGAAAAGCGCAGCAGGCCGGCGATCTTTTCGCGGTTGGCATAATCCTCGGCCGGGCCTTCCTTCAGCGCCTGGCCGAAGTTGCGCCAGAACGTCGCATAGTCGTCCGGCTTGTCCTTTGCCAGCTTCTCCAGCATGTCCAGCGAGCGCTTGGTCAGCGCCGACTTCATCGAGTCGACCACCGGGCCGGACTGCAGGATCTCGCGCGACACATTGAGCGACAGGTCGGACGAATCCACCACGCCCTTGATGAAACGCAGGTACAGCGGCAGGAACTGCTCGGCCTGGTCCATGATGAAGACGCGCTGCACGTACAGCTTCAACCCCTTGGCCGAATCGCGGTGATACAGGTCGAACGGGGCGCGGCCGGGCACGAACAGCAGCGAGGTGTACTCCAGCTTGCCTTCGACCTTGTTGTGGCTCCACGCCAGCGGGTTGCCGGCATCGTGGGCGACGTGCTTGTAGAACTCCTGGTACTCCTCGTCCTTGATTTCGGACTTGGGCCGCGTCCATAGCGCGCTGGCGCGGTTGACCGCTTCCCATTCGGGCTCGGCCGGCGCGTCGGCTGCTTCGCCGTGGTGCTCCTTGCGCATCTCGATCGGCAGGCCGATGTGGTCGGAATACTTCTTGAGGATGCCGCGCAGCGTCCAGCCGTCGGCAAAGCTGTCTTCGCCGTCCTTCAGGTGCAGCACGATGCGGGTGCCGCGCTCGGGCTTGTCGACGCTGGCCACTTCGAACTCGCCCTCGCCACGCGAGGACCAGTGCACGCCCTCGTTGGCCGGCAGGCCGGCGCGACGCGAGTAGACATCGACCTGGTCGGCGACGATGAAGGCGCTGTAGAAGCCCACGCCGAACTGGCCGATCAGGTTGGCGTCCTTCTTCTGGTCGCCGCTCAGATGCTTGAGGAAGTCGGCGGTGCCGGACTTGGCGATCGTGCCCAGATGCGAGACCGCGTCCTCGCGGCTCATGCCGATGCCGTTGTCGTCGATGGTGACGGTGCGCGCGTCCTTGTCGTAATCCACGCGGATGCGCAGCTCGCCGCCGCCTTCCAGCAGCTCCGGCTTCACCAGTGCCTCGAAACGCAGCTTGTCGGCGGCGTCGGCGGCATTGGAGACCAGCTCGCGCAGGAAGATTTCCTTGTTCGAGTACAACGAATGGATCATCAGCTGCAGCAGCTGCTTGACCTCGGTCTGGAAGCCAAGCGTCTGCTTGTCGGTTTCAACGGTCATTGGGGTCGTGCTCCATGGTGGCCCAGGCCGCAACGCGGCCGATGGCCTGGGGGATGAGGCCGTGTGGGGATTTTTCAAGGCGAGCGTGCGCCAGATCGCCTGCGTCGATGCCGGTCGGGGAGGGCGGTTGCGGCAATCGCGGCGGTATCATGGCCGGCCAACCGTCCTGCCCTGAGCCATGTCGCCATCCGTGCCGTCGCTGTCCCGCCTCCGTTCGCCCGCACCCGGCGCGCAGCGATGAGCCGCCCCGCACGGCCGGCGCCACGCGGCGCGGAAGGGCAGGTGCGCATCGTCGGCGGGCGCTGGCGCAACACCAAATTGTCGGTGCCGGACCTGCCTGGCCTGCGCCCGAGCAGCGACCGCGTCCGCGAGACGGTGTTCAACTGGCTGATGCCGCGCCTGCCCGGCGCGCGCGTGCTGGACCTGTTCGCCGGCTCCGGCGCGCTGGGCCTGGAAGCGGTGTCGCGGGGTGCGGCGCATGCGACGCTGGTCGAGCGCGACCCCGGCCTGGCGCAGCGCTTGCGCCAGCACGTGACCCGGCTGGACGCGGCCGACCAGGTGCAGGTGCTGCAGGACGACGCGTTGCGCTGGCTGGAGCGCGCGCCGGTGGCGCAGGCCAGCATCGTGTTCGTCGATCCGCCGTTTGCCGCCGGCCTGTGGCCCAGCGTGCTGGAACGCCTGCCCGCGCACCTGAGCGCCGATGCCTGGCTGTATCTGGAAGCCCCGGCCGAGCTGCCGCCGCAGGTGCCGGCCGGCTGGCACCTGCACCGCGAAGGCGCCACCCAGCAGGTGCGCTATGCGCTGTACCGCCGGGCCGCTGCTACACTGAACGGCGATCCGACCCCGGTAGTTTCCGTATGAGCGTGGCCAATAGCCGCACCGCCGTCTATCCCGGTACCTTCGACCCGATCACCAACGGGCATATCGATCTGGTGAACCGCGCCGCGCCGTTGTTCGAGCGCGTGGTGGTCGGCGTGGCCTACAGCCCCTCCAAGGGCCCGGCCTTGCCGCTTGAGCGCCGCGTGGAGCTGGCTCAGGAAGCACTGGCCGTGCACGCCAATGTGGAAGTGCGCGGCTTCGACACGCTGCTGGCCCACTTCGTGCGCGACATGGGCGCCGGGGTGCTGTTGCGCGGCCTGCGCGCGGTGTCCGACTTCGAATACGAGTTCCAGATGGCCAGCATGAACCGCCATCTGATCCCGGAGGTGGAGACGCTGTTCCTTACCCCGGCCGAGCAATACAGCTTCATCTCGTCCTCGCTGGTGCGCGAAATCGCGCGGCTGGGCGGGGACGTGTCCGGTTTCGTTCCGGCTTCGGTCGTCGAAGCCTTGCGGCAGGTGCGCGAGTCCCGCGCGCAGGCCTGATTCTCTAGCAGTCACATCACCACATGCTTTTCAAAGGGAGGAGTTTCATGAAACACACAATGCGCGCGCTGGTGCTCGCTTCGGTCGCTGCTCTGGCCGTCACCGCCTGCAAGAAGGAAGAGCCGGCACCGACCGCCGCCGCCGCTCCGGCTGCGCTGACCGCGCCGGCCAAGGACGACAACGCCGGCTGGAAGAAGTACCTGCAGGAAGTGGTCGGCCAGAACCTGGGCACCACCACCAACAGCCCGTTCCTGTATTACTTGCCGCCGGAGTCCGATGCCGAGTTCGCCGGCAGCTACGAGCGTCAGCTGGAAAGCGTCAAGACCGCACTCGCGCGTGGCGTGCAGCCGGGCAACATGCTGGCCTTCGGTTCGTCCGCCTCGACCAAGATGGCCGACCTGATCGACGCCGCGTTCAAGGACGTGCCGGCCGATTCGATGAAGGGCGTGCGCGTGCTGTTCATCGGCAATGCGGCCGAGAATGCGCGGGTGCAGGGCATCGTCCAGCCCAAGGGCGTGGAATACACCTTCGTTGAAGCCAAGTAATGCCGTACCAGGCCGGAGGCGCGGGAGGGCGCGTCCGGCCGCCGTGCGGGATCGCAGCATGCTGCTGACCCGCGCGCCGTCGGGGCCGGTCCGCTCGGACCGGTTGCCGGCCACATGCATGGCGTTGTCTGTGCACCGCGCTACGCCCCGTGCGTCCGCTTCCAGCAGTACGTTGCGTTCCAGCGCCTGGCGTTGCATCGCGCTGCGCCGCATCGCATGGTGGTGCCGATATGTCCCTGAAGATCAACGAGCTCTGCGTCAACTGCGATGTCTGCGAGCCGGCGTGCCCGAACCAGGCCATCTCGATGGGCGAAACCATCTACGTGATCGACCCGGCACGTTGCACCGAGTGCGTGGGCCATTTTGACGAAGCGCAATGCGTGGTGGTGTGCCCGGTCGAATGCATCGACCCGGATCCGGCGATACCGGAAACCCACGATCAACTGCTCGCCAAGCTCATGCAGCTGCAGCGCGACCACCCCGAACTGTACGAACAGGAGCCTCCCGCCCCGTGAGCATCTTTTCCCGACGTTTCTCTTCGCGCGGCTTGTTGCTGCTGGCCCTGGTGCTGGCACCGCCGGCCTGGGCTGCCGATGGCGCCAAGCCTGCAGCAGCCACGACCTCGCCGGTGGCGGGGCATCCGCCCGGTGCGGCGATCGCCAGCGGGCACGCACTGGCCACCGACGCCGGCCTGCAGATCCTGCGCGAAGGCGGCAATGCGTTCGATGCGGCGATCGCGGTGTCGTCCACCCTGGCGGTGGTCGAGCCGATCAGCTCGGGCCTGGGCGGCGGCGGCTTCTTCCTGTTGCACGATGCCAAGACCGGCAAGGACGTGATGCTGGATGCGCGCGAGACCGCGCCCGAGTCGGCCAGCGAGGCGCAGTTTCTCGACAAGCAGGGCGCGCTGGACCGCGACCGCTCGGTCAACGGCCCCTGGTCGGCCGGGATTCCCGGGCTGCCTGCAGCGCTGGTGGAGCTGGCCACCCGGCACGGCCGGCTGCCGCTGAAGCAGTCGCTGGCACCGGCGATCCGCATCGCCACCGAAGGTTTTCCGGTGTACGCGCGCATGGCCAAGGGCTATGCCTCGCGGCGCGAGGTGATGGAGCGTTATCCCGGCACGCGCGAGGTCTATCTGCGCGGCGGCAAGCCCATCGCCGAAGGCGACATCTTCAAGCAGCCCGAATTGGCGCACACCTTGAAGCTGCTCGGCGACAAGGGCTTTGACGGCTTCTACAAGGGCGAAACCGCCAGCAAGCTGCTGGCCGGCGTCAAGCAGGCCGGCGGGCAGTGGAAGGCCGCCGAGCTGGCCGGGTACCGGGTCAAGCAGCGCACGCCGATCCAGTTCGATTACCGCGGCTGGAAGATCACCACCGCGCCGCCGCCGTCTTCCGGCGGTATCGCACTCGCCGCCATGCTGCAGATCCTGGAAGGCTGGGAGCTGGACACGCTCGACGATGCGCACCGCACCCATCTGGTGGTGGAAGCGATGCGCCGCGCCTACCGCGACCGCACCTTCTTCCTCGGCGACCCGGACTTTGTCGCGGTGCCGCAGCGCGTGCTGACCAGCAAGGATTACGCGCAAGGCCTGCGCGCCACGATCAACCCGGACAAGGCCACCCCCAGCGACCTGCTGTCGGGCAATCCGACCCCGCTGGAAGACGACGAGACCACGCACTTTTCCATCATCGATGGCGAAGGCAACCGCGTCGGCGCCACCCAGACCGTCAACCTGCTGTACGGCTCGGGGCTGATCCCCAAGGGCACCGGCGTGCTGCTCAACGACGAGATGGACGACTTCGCGCTCAAGCCGGGCACGCCCAATGCCTTCGGCGTGATGGGCTACGCGGCCAACGCCCCCAAGCCGGGCAAGCGCATGCTCAGCTCGATGACGCCGACCTTCATGGAATCGGCCGACAAGGTCGCGGTGATCGGCACCCCGGGCGGTAGCCGCATCATCACCATGGTGCTGCTCGGCATCCTGGGCTACGACGCCGGCCTGGACGCACAGCAGGTCAGTGCCTTGCCGCGCTATCACCACCAATGGCTGCCGGACGTGATCGAGGCCGAGAGCAACGCGTTCTCGCCGCAGACCGCCAAGGCGCTGCAGGCGATGGGGCATGCGCTCAAGCTGCCTGGCGACACCGCCGAGGGCGGCCGCGGTTCCAGCCATGTCTGGGGCAATCTGCAGACGGTGGAGTGGGACAAGCGCAGCAACGTGCTCACCGGCGGTAGCGACCCGCGCAACCCGGTGGGCAAGGCGCAGGTCCAGCTGGCGACACCTGCACGGTGAGTGCCACGGCCTGCTCCGTGGGCGGGGCAGGCATTACACGGCCAACGATGAGAACCGGCGTGCACTGAGGCGCGGCCTGGCCTGTCGGTTCGGCGCAGCGGCACAGGCGCCGAACACGCGGCGCGGCGAACCGTGTCCCTGTCTCGGCAACTATGTGCAGCACGCCTGCACCGGCCTGAGTGGGGGCCGGAAGGTCACTGGCTGCCCGCAGCAATACGGTTTTGTGCCGTGTCCTATGTCGGGATTGGACTTGTCGCTGTGCGTCGATTTGGCGACCATCGCGGCATGACCATTTCGCAGACCCTGCTCACCGCCGTGGTGATCGCATCGCCCATCGCCGCCTGCGCGGCCGATACGACCGGCACTGCCGGCATTCCCGGCAGCGCGGCGGCTGCCGGCGCCGCGATCCACGTCAATCAACTCGGTTATCTGCCGGGCTCGGCCAAGCTGGCGGTGGTCGGCTTGCCGCCGTCCGCTGCGGCTGCGGCAGACCACTTCACGGTCGAGGATGCCAACGGCCGCCGCGTACTGGAGGGCCGCTTGTCGCCGGTGGCCACCTGGGCACCAGCGGCGCAACAGGCACGCGTGGCCGACTTTTCCGCGCTGCGCCCCCCAGGGACGTATCGGGTGAAGATCGCCGGTTTGCCGGCGTCGGATCCATTCCCGATTGCGGCCGGTGCCTACCAGCCCGTCGTGGATGCCTCGCTCAAGGCGTTCTACTTCAATCGCGCCAGCACCGCGCTGCCGGCGCAGTTCGCCGGGCGCTATGCACGTGCGGCCGGGCACCCGGACACCGACGTGCGCATCCATCCTTCTGCGGCCTCGGCCACGCGCCCGGCCGACAGCGTGATCCGTGCGCCCAAGGGTTGGTACGACGCCGGTGACTACAACAAGTACATCGTTAATTCCGGCATCAGCACCTACACCTTGCTGGCCGCCTACGCGCAGTATCCGGCGCTGTTCAAGGCGCAGCCGCTGACCATCCCCGACGACGCCCCCGGCGTGCCCGGCATCCTGCAGGAGACCTGGTGGAACCTGGAATGGATGCTGGCCATGCAGGACCCGGCCGATGGCGGCGTGTACCACAAGCTCACCGACAAGCAGTTCGATGGGCTGGTGATGCCGGACCAGGCCAGGCAGCAACGCTACGTGGTGATGAAGGCCACTGCCGCCACGCTGGATTTTGCCGCGGTGATGGCTGCCGCCAGCCGCGTCTACGCGCCGTTCGACGCGCAGTATCCGGGCGCGTCGGCACGCATGTTGAAGGCCGCGCGCAGCGCCTGGGCGTGGGCGCAGCAGCATCCGGATGTGATCTATCGCCAGCCCGACGATGTGCGCACCGGCGGCTACGACGACGCGCAGGTGGACGACGAATTCGCCTGGGCCGCGGCCGAGCTGTATGTGAGCACGCGCGAGGATGGCTTCTATGACGCAATGATGGCGCGCAACGTGCCGGCCAGCGTGCCGGGCTGGAGCAACGTCGGCGGCCTGGCCTGGATGTCCCTGGCCGAACATCGCGACCAGCTCACTCCGCATGCCGATCGCGCACGCATCACCCGTGAGATCACCGGTCTGGCACAGCGGCTTGCCGAACAGTGGCAGGCCTCGCCCTGGCGTCTGGCGATGACCGACACCGATTTTGTGTGGGGCAGTAATGCAGTCGTGCTCAACCGCGCGATGATGTTGATGCAGGGCTATCGGTTGACCGGGCAGCGGCCGTATCTGGATGCCGCGCAATCGCAGCTGGACTACATCCTGGGGCGCAATCCGTTGGGGATGTCGTTCGTCACCGGGGTCGGGTTGCGCAGCCCGCTGCATATCCACCATCGCCCCTCCGAAGCCGACGGCATCGACGCGCCGGCGCCGGGCTGGCTGGCTGGCGGCCCGCAACCGGGCCAGCAGGACGCCAAGGACTGCAAGGTGGCCTATCCCTCCAGGCTGCCGGCGCTGTCGTACCTGGACGACACCTGCAGTTATGCCAGCAACGAGGTGGCAATCAACTGGAACGCGCCGCTGGTGTATGTGAGCGCGGCGATCGAAGCGTCCACGCGCTGAGGCGGCGGGCTCCAGGCGGCAGCGCGATTTTCCCTTCTCCCATCGGGAGAAGGCGGCGCGCAGCGCCGGATGAGGGTGCGGCAGCGGCAGCAACACCGACACACCGTACCCTCACCCCAACCCTTCTCCCGTGGGGAGAGGGGCTTCAATCCGCCGATTACCTCACCAGCGCTGCTCCAGCGTGATCGGCAATCGTCCAGCGCGCATCAGCTTTTGATTTGGTCGCTTCAGACACTCACTCCACCCGCGTGCCGAAGATCCGGTCGCCGGCATCGCCCAGGCCGGGCAGGATGTAGCCCTTGTCGTTGAGGTGGTCGTCGATCGCGGCGGTGTAGACCTCCACATCCGGATGCACGGCTTCCAAGGCTTTCAAGCCTTCCGGTGCGGCCACTAAAAAGATGCCCTTGATCCGCCGCGCGCCGGCGCGCTTGAGCATGTCGATGGTGGCGATGAGCGTGCCGCCGGTGGCCAGCATCGGGTCCAGGATCAGTGCGTCGCGTTCTTCCAGGCGGCCGGTGAGGCGTTCGAAGTAGGGCACCGGCTGCAGGGTTTCTTCGTCGCGTTGCAGGCCGACCACGCTCACGCGCGCGGCCGGGATCAGCGCCAGCACGCCGGGCAACATGCCCAGGCCTGCACGCAGGATCGGTACCAGGGTGATTTTCGCGCCGGCAATCCGCTGCACGGTCACCGGGCCGGCCCAGCCGGGTTGCACGTGCGATTCGGTATCCAGATTGGCGGTGGCCTCGTAGGCCAGCAGCGTGCCCAGCTCGGTGACCAGTTCGCGGAAGCCCTTGGTGCTCAAGGCGGCATCGCGCAGCAGGCCGATCTTGTGCTGGACGAGGGGGTGACGGACTTCGACGATTTTCATGGGCAGCGACAGGCGGGAGAGACCCACAGTGTGCCGCAGCCAGCGGCAGCGTCGCCACACATTGGGCGTGATCGTGCTTGCAGATGTCATGTCAGTGAAACGTCGTAGACATAGTGTGCCCACCCATTCTTAACCGATTGGGGAAGCACCCGTGTTGAACAAGACTCCGCTGTGCCTCGCGATCACGCTGACGTTGGCGGCGGCCACGTGGAGCCCGCTTGCGCAGGCGGCCGAGGGTGCAGCAGCGGCAACCGGCGCCTCCGGTGCGGCAGCCATCGACCTGGAGCGGCTGGAAGTGCGCCCGCAGGTGGAATCGCAGGTGCGCGCGGTCGATCTCAAGCGGGGTTCCGATGCGATCCAGGATGCGGTCGCCTCCGATGCGCTGGGCCGGTATCCCGACAAGAATGTTGCAGAATCCTTGCAGCGCCTGCCCGGCGTCAGCGTCACCCGCGACCAGGGCGAAGGGCGCTTCGTGGTCATCCGCGGCCTGGATTCGGCGCTCAACAGCGTCACCATCGACGGCATGACCATGGGCACGCCGGAAGACGGCACGCGCTCGGCGCCGCTGGACGTGATTCCCTCCGACTCCACCGAGCGCCTGAAAGTGGTCAAGTCGCCGACCCCGGACATGCCGGGCGATTCCATCGGCGGTGCGATCCAGGTCGAGTCCACCTCTGCCTTCGATCGCGATGGCCGCACGCTGCGCGGCTCGATCGAAGGCAGCCACCAGTCGTTGTCGGGCAAGACCAGCCCCAAGGGCGCGTTCAACTACAGCGACATCTTCGACGGCACGTTCGGCGTCGCAGTGGGTGTGAACTACCAGGACCGCGAATTCGAATCGGACAACACCGAAGTGGCCTACGACAGCTTCGACGGCGGTGCGGCCGACGATCTGTTCGCCGGTGAAGTGCAGCGCCGCAAGTACTTCATCGAGCGTACCCGCATGGGCGCCAACCTCAACCTGGACTGGCGCCCGGACGCCGACAACCGCTATTACCTGCGTACGCTCTACAGCCGCTTCGACGATGCCGAAACGCGCCAGCGCACCATCTTCGGCCTGGCCGACGGGCAGGTCAGCGCCAATGGCGATGGCACCTACGCCGTGGCCGACCTGCCGGCCGATTCCATTTCCAAGCGCGTGCGCTACCGCACCAAGAAGGAAGACACCATGGCCTTGAGCGTGGGTGGTGAAAACCGTCTGAGCGCGGCCACGGTGGACTACAAGCTGGGTTACACCAAGACCACCGAGCGCGTGAACGATGAGATGGAAGCGCGCTTCAACTACGCCGGCGACGATCTGTCGGCCACGGTCGATCAGAACAGCGGCATTCCGCGCCTGGGGTTCTCCGACAACGGCTGGCAGCGCAACGACGACTTCGTATTCGACCGCTTCGTGCTGGCGCCCAAGCGGGTGGACGACAGCGAGCGCAGCGCGCAGGTCAACGTGCGCTTCGATGGCGAGCATTCCAGCCTGAAGATGGGCGTGCTCGGCCGCTGGCGCGAGCGCGATGTCAACGTGGACGAAAACGAGCTGCGTCGTGGCCCGGCGATCGATCTGAGCGACTGGACCACCGCCGCACCGGAACACCGCGGCGGCACGCTGGGCGAAAGCATCGGCTCGGACGGCATGCGCCGTTACTGGAACACCTCCGGCACTCTGTACAGCGCACGTCCGCAGGATGTGGGCAGCAACCTGCAGGTCTCGCTGCAGGACGACTACAGGGCCACCGAAGATGTGTTCGCCACCTATGCGATGGGCACCTGGGACATCGGTGCGCTGCGCATGATCGCCGGCGTGCGGGTGGAGAACACCCAGTTCGACGCCACCGGCAACCAGGTCGACGTGGCCGAGAACGGCCGCACCGCCACGGTGACGCCGCGCGAAGCCTCCAGCAGCTACACCAATGTGCTGCCGGGCCTGCATCTGCGTTACGACACCGGCAACGACTGGGTGCTGCGGTTCGCGGCCAACAAGACCTTGTCGCGGCCTGCGTTCGGCGATGTCTCCCCGCGCGTGAGCATCAATCGCGGCGACGAAGAGGTGAGCCTGGGCAATCCCGATCTCAATCCGTATCGCTCAAAGAATCTGGATCTGTCGTTCGAAAAATACATCGGCAGCACCGGCCTGATCTCGCTGAGCGTGTTCAACAAGTCGATCGACGACTACATCGTGCAGACCATCAGCACCAACGATGCCGAGTTCCCCAACCTGCAGGTGACGCGCTCGATCAACGGCGACACCGCAAAGGTGCGCGGCGCCGAATTCAATTGGCAGCAGGCGCTGGACTTCCTGCCCGAGGGCTGGAATGGCCTGCTGGTCGGCGCCAGCGCCACCGTGCTGGACAGCGATTTCAATCCCGGCCTGAGCGATCGCGCCGGCGACGACTTCACCTTGCCGCGCTCGTCCAAGCGCATCTACAGCGGGCATCTGGGGTATGAAAAATACGGCTTCAGTGCACGCGTTGCGGCGGTGTATCGCAGCGAGTACCTGGACACCATCGGCCAAAGCCGCGCGTACGATATCTACGTCGCCCCGCACACCCAGCTGGATTTCAGCATGAACTACCAATTCAACAGCCACGTCAGCCTGTATCTGGAGGCGCAGAACCTGCTGGACGAACCGCTGGAGCTGTACCAAGGCGTGCCCTCGCGCACGCTGCAGAACGAGGAATACGGCCGCACCTATGCGCTCGGCCTGAAGGTGGCACTGTGATCGCAACGCGCACGCGGCTCCACACCACGTTACTCCACACCACACTGCTCGCCGGCGCGCTGGCGCTGACCGCCTGCGCCAGCGCACCGGCCGACCGCGAAGCCGACGAGGCGCTGCTGAAGGACCCCTTGCTCAGCGAGGCCAGGGTGGCGCACGAAGTGGTGCCGGAAGCCTTCATCACCGCGCTGACCCCGGCCGACAACCTGGATTCGCCGGCCAGCTGGAGTGCGCCCGATGGCAGCCGCTGGTTGATCGCCACCGCCAAGGCCACGCATGCGCTGGTGGTGTTCGATGGCGATAGCGGCAAGCGCCTGCGCGTGGTCGGCGGCAAGGGCAAGGCCCTGGGCAAACTGGATCGGCCAAACGGGATTTCGGTCGTCGACGATCTGGTGTTCGTGGTCGAGCGCGACAACCGCCGCGTGCAGGTATTTTCGCTGCCGGATTTCAAGCCGTTGACCAGCTTCGGCCAGGACGAATTGCGCGAGCCCTATGGCCTGTGGGTGCGCAAGCACGACGGCGGCTACGAGGTGGTGGTCAGCGACAACTACATGTCGCCGGCCAACAAGGACCAGCCGCCGCCGCTGGCCGAACTCGGTCAGCGTTTCCGTCGCTATCAGGTGAACAACGCGGGGCAGGGCTGGCAAGCGCGCCTGACCCAGAGCTTCGGCGATACCAGCGAGGCGGGCGCGATACGGATCGCCGAGTCGGTGTTCGGCGACGAATCGCATGCGCGCCTGATGATTGCCGAAGAAGATGTCGCCGTGGGCACGCAGTTGCGCGAATACGGGATGGACGGACGCTACCGCGGGCGCAATGTCGGCAGCGGCCTGTTCAAGGCGCAGGCCGAAGGCATGACGCTGTTTGCATGCAAGGACGGTAGCGGTTACTGGATCGCCACCGATCAGTTCAAGGACCGCAGCGTGTTCCAGGTGTTCGACCGCCAGAGCCTGGCGCATGTCGGTGCCTTCGCCGGCCGGGTGACCGCCAACACCGACGGCGTGTGGCTGGATCAACGTGGCGATGCGCGCTTTCCGGGCGGGGTGTTCTACGCCTTGCACGACGACCAGGCGGTGGCGGCCTTCGACTGGCGCGATATCGCGCGCACGCTGCGTTTGAAAGAATGCGCGCCATGATCGCCGCACGTGCGGTGCTGTCTTGCGCGCTGTTGCTGGTGGCGATGACGGGCACTGGATCGTTCGCCGCCGAGCGCGCGGCCGAACCCAACACCCAGGTGCCGGCCGGCTCCACCCACTATGTTGCCGACGGCTTTCCGGACCGCATCGTCGCCACGCCCGCGCAGGCGGCGGCGACCGGTTTCGCGGTGGCCTGGCGTACCGATACCAGCGTCGACCAGCCGTGGCTGGAACTGGTGGTTGCCGGCGACTCGCCCGATGTGGGCACGCCGCGCCGCATCCGCGCCAGCACCACCACGCTGACCAGCGAAAACGGCAGCTCGCATCACCACCGCGCCGATATCGACGGGCTGACGCCGGACACGCTGTATGCCTACCGCGTGCAGGGCAACCACACCTGGGGGGCGTGGAATCATTTCCGCACAGCCGCCACCGCGGATACGCCGCTGACGCTGCTGTATTTCGGCGACACCCAGAACAAGAACCTCAGCCTGGTCTCGCGGGTGATCCGCCAGGCCTGGCGCTCGGCACCGGATGCGCGGCTGGCGCTGTTCGCCGGTGACCTGGTCAGCGGCAAGGACGGCCAGGACGACAACGAATGGGCCGAGTGGTTCGACGCCGGGCGCTGGCTGCTGGAAGGCGCCGCGGTGGCGCCGGCGCCGGGCAATCACGAGTATCACGAAGAGGGCGAGGACACCCCGCAGGCCACGCGCACGCTTGGCACGCATTGGCCGGTGACCTTCGCGCTGCCGCGTAACGGGCCGTCGGCCACCGCACGCACCAGCTACTGGTTCGACTATCAGGGCGTGCGCATCGCCGTGCTCGATGGCACCTCCGTTCTGGATCTGGGCACCGGCCCGGCACAGGCGCAGTGGCTGGACAAGGTACTGGCCGACAACCCGCATCCGTGGTCGATCGTGCTGATCCATCAGCCGTTCTTTTCCCCGCGCGCCGATCGCCAGAACGAGAAACTGGTCGAGCAGGTGCTGCCGGTGATCCGCCGCCACAAGGTCGATCTGGTGCTGCAGGGCCACGACCACACCTACGGCCGGCGCGGCGATACGGCAGGGCAGGCCACGCCGGTCTTCGTGGTCTCGGTGGCCGGGCCCAAGCAGTACCGGCTCTCGGACATGGCGCGCAAGACCATGCGTCCGGTCGGCGAGGACACCCAGCTCTACCAGGTGCTTCGCATCGACACCCACACCTTGCGTTACGAGTCGCGCACCGCCACCGGGCGTCTCTACGATGCGTTCGAACTGGAGCGCGGCAGCGATGGCGGCAAGCGACTGGTGGAGAAAGAGGCCGGACGCATCGCCCCACGCGATTGCCCGCGCAGTGCGACTCTGAAAGGACGCACCGACAGATGCTGGGAATGATGGGAACGCGGCGCAGGCGAGCTGGTCTGGATGAGGCTGCCGTTTCGGATGACGACCCGGTGAGCAAACTTCGGTGCTGCATTGATTTTGCACATCGACGGTAAGCGTAACCATTTAAAATTGTGAATTACGTCACACTAATAATGGGACTACTGTTAGGGCCGACCGGGTCTCCACCCGGGTAGCCGGCTTCGACGCGGGTGCTTCGGTGGAGGTTCTGCCTCCCCCAGCCCCCGAGAAGCCCCCATGAT